>BNWJ01000107.1 GCA_025998735.1 Alphaproteobacteria bacterium
TTCTATGACTTTTGCTAAACCTGCAACCGCTCCTGTTTTTAGTCTCATCTAAAACTCCAATTATCTCTAAAAATTATTGGAATTATAGCATATTCTTAACTATTGTAAAAACTCACGGGGTGGTAAGCACACAATCGTAATAAAAATGATGTTCAGCCATTACGAAGAGTAAATTCTCGTTGCGCTTGTTAGGATCTGTGTGAAAATAACTTGAACTTTTGTCTTGCGGAAATGCTGTAATTCCATGCAACACGCCTCGTTGAAAGTTCATTTTATTTTCGCACGAAGCCTTAACATTTCTCCGCAAGAATTCTTCCTGTTCTGAAAGTGGAGATTTGACATTAACCATCAAATGTGATAACATAAGCTGATATAGTAAGGAGACATCAAAATGAGTACTGCCACAAGAATCAACATGGGATTGGACGAGGAAACGATAGAAGACCTGAAAGCAATTGCTAAAAAAACGAAAACCACAATATCTCAACTGTGCGCAAAGTATGTAAAGCAACAGTTGGAATATGATGAGGATGCTTACTGGATGGAAATTATCGGAGAAAGAAGGAACGAGCCGCTTCATGATTGGGAAGATGTGAAGAGGAGACTCGATGCCCTACAGGATTAAATTTAGAGATTCTGCAGTAGAAGAATTAGAAAAAATACCAAGGAACATCCAAGAAACAATTGTTAAAGCAATTGATAATCGCACTGCCATTGATCCGTATGGATTCGGAAAATCTCTAAAAGGGAAATGGAAGGGATGCTACCGACTACGAGTCGGTAGCTATAGAATCATTTACGAAATAATTGAAAAAGAAGTGATCGTATTTGTTATCAAAATCGGAATTCGTGGCGATGTTTACTCCTAAATCGATAAAACCAGCGCGTAAAAAAGGAAAGAGCCTAAGGAATTTATGGTAAAGAGAACGTATGGGAGAACGTGGTGGGGTCAGAAATGGCTGGACACTTTCAACGGCATTGACGACGAAAATCGCCTTCCGCGAGGAAAAACCTATGCCAATAAGGGCGCTGCATCGAATATAAAAATTTTGGGCAATATGGTGACGGCTCGAGTACAGGGATCACGTCCGACCCCGTATAAAGTGACGATAACTTTCGAGCAGTTCACCCAAAAACAAAAGGAAATTTTGCGGCAGTTGATAGAAAAGTCGCCGTCGATTTTATCGGCGCTCATGAATAAGCGATTGCCGATAAAGTTGTATGAGGAGCTTCAAAATATCGGCATAAAATTATTTCCCGAAAAATGGAAGGACGTCAAGGCCGATTGTTCATGTCCCGATTGGGCTGTTCCCTGCAAGCATATCGCGTCGGTTTTGTATTTAATCTGCGACGAAATAGACAAAAATCCGTTTGTGGTGTTCGATCTTCACGATTGCAATATTCTGGAACTGTTGCAGAATTTTGATGCAGATGCCAGTAATAGCCTCAATTTCACCAGGCCGATTTTGAAGGTGGAAGATCTTCTCGGCGGAACAAAATCTGACGCAGAATTCGATCAATCGATTCTCGATAATATCGATTTATCCAAAATACAGGATTTGGCAGACACAACGTTTCGCATACTCAAATCCGACGTTGTTTTCTACGAAAAGAACTTTCCGGAAAAGATGAAGATCTTCTACGATCTGCTCCATTTTAGACACGATCGCGAATTGCCGGAGGACAAATTCATCCAAAAATATGGACGAATCGAAACCTGGAGCACATTCAAAATATTTCTGGATAGAGAGCAGAAGATAACGGAAATTTATTGTCCACTGGAAGTTCCGCAACATATTTCCTCCAATTTGTTTGAGTTTTTTCAGGAGATGCCGACGTCGCTGCTGCGTCTTCTGACCAAAGAGCTTCGTTTTGTGCACATGGTGTTTCAATTTACGATGAAACTCATGGAAAAGAGAGCACTAATTCCGCAAATTCTGCAAAATTCTTCGGATGATACTTTTATCCGCTGGATTCCGGCGACCTTTAACGACGAAATCCGCGATGTCATTGATAAATTGGCGCAGACCTGTCCGCAAATAATCAATGGAATGCATGATTCCCACGAGCAGATAAATTCTCTGGTGGCGATTTTTACGGCGTCCCGAAAATTACCTTTGGCGACGCACAAATTATCCGACGATTTGGTGTTGGATTTATTCTTCGGCGGAAAGGCTCATAAATTTTCCAGTTTTAGTCAGAAGGAAATTCCAAATGCCATCAATCAGTGGTTGAGCAATCTTTACCTGACGAAAAAGTCCCATAAGCTGTATCTGGAAATCGAAGATAAGGACGAAGCCTTTCAATTGGATCTGAAGGTAATGCGCGACAATTTTAAGGAGCCAATTGCTCTGGAGCAGACTTTTCAAGACGTGTCTCCGTCCGCAAGATTCGAGATTTTATCGGATGTTTCAGCGCTGGCCGAGCATCTTCCGCAGCTGGAAGACATCATCGACAATCATGAGCCGGCCATATTCGACATGAGCAATTTTACGGAAATTTT
Organism: Alphaproteobacteria bacterium; assembly: GCA_025998735.1. Taxonomy (GTDB): domain Bacteria; phylum Pseudomonadota; class Alphaproteobacteria; order UBA3830; family UBA3830; genus BNWE01. Next base: position 2,504 of record BNWJ01000107.1, read on the forward strand.
TCTCACCATACTGCCGGTTTTGAAATCAGTCGGCGTTTCTATTGCTCTGCCGAAATCGCTGCGGGAGGTTTTTAGTCCGAAACTTTCGCTAAATCTATCGGCAATGAAAAAAATAAAAGATTCGCGTCGGAGTTTCATGACCCTCGATTCGCTTTTGCATTTCGATTGGACCATTGCCATTGGCGATCAGAATTTAACTCTGGACGAATTCAAAAAGCTCATAAAAAAATCACGCGGTCTCGTTCGTTTTGCGAATAATTACATTCTGCTGGACGAAAAGAAAATGGAAGCTATGCTGAAGCAATTCGATTCTCTACCGCAATCTTTATCGCAGGCGGATTTAATGCAGGCGGCGTTGGCGGAGGAATTCGAGTCGGCGTCTGTTGTTCTGGACGATCAGCTCAAGAAATTGTTCTCGGAAATGAAGACCTATAAACCGCAGGCGATTCCATCGAATCTAAAGGCACAGCTTCGACCGTATCAGGAACGAGGATTCAGCTGGCTGGTCCAAAATATGGACATTGGTTTCGGCAGTATTTTGGCAGACGATATGGGACTCGGAAAAACGCTGCAGGTCATTGCCGCCATACTGCATCTGAAAAATAATGGCCTTTTGAATAATGAAAAAGTTTTGGTGATTGCTCCCACAACCCTACTGACTAACTGGTCTCGGGAAATCGCGAAATTCGCTCCGGATCTCAATTCATTGATTTATCATGGAAATAAACGAGAGTTTTCCGGAGATTTCGATATCGTTCTGACGTCCTACGGATTGGCCTTCCGCGATCTGAAGGAATTTAAAAAGCAAAATTGGTTCCTGCTGGTCATTGACGAAGCCCAAAACATAAAGAATCCGCTCACAAAGCAAACCAAAGCCGTCAAAGCCATCGAAGCGAAACACAAAATCGCCATGAGCGGCACTCCTGTGGAAAATCGCCTGCTGGAATACTGGAGCATCTTCGATTTCACCAATAAAAATTATCTCGGAACCCATGGAAATTTCTCCAGCAAATTCGCTGCGCCCATCGAAAAAGAACGCGACAAAGATTGCCTCGATAGATTTCTTAAGGTCACGAGTCCGTTCATTCTGCGCCGCTGCAAGAGTGACAAGAGCATCATCGACGATCTTCCTGAAAAATTGGAAAACAACAAATATTGTGCGCTCACTAAAGAGCAGGCGGCCATCTATCAGGAAATACTGAACTCCTCGATGGAGCAGATATCCGAAACCGAAGGCATCGATCGCAAAGGACTGGTACTAAAGCTCATAAATTCGCTGAAACAAATTTGCAATCATCCGGCTCAATTCGGAAAAAAGCCAAACGCGACGCTGGACGAATCCGGAAAATCCAAAATGCTGGAGGAAATTCTGGAAGAAATCCACGAATCCGGCGAAAAAACGCTCATCTTCACTCAATACGTCGAGATGGGAAATATTCTCGCCACACTTCTAGAAGAGAAATTCCAGTTGCCAACGCCGTTTATGCACGGTGGACTGTCGCGCCCAAAACGCGACGAAATTGTGACGGATTTTCAGGAGCATTCCCAGACGCGAACGCTGATCGTCTCCCTCAAGGCCGGCGGAACCGGACTGAATCTGACCGCTGCCAACCACGTGATTCACTACGATCTGTGGTGGAATCCAGCCGTCGAAGCTCAAGCGACAGACCGCGCCTACCGCATCGGACAGAAAAACAACGTTATGGTTCATCGATTGCTCACCACCGGAACTTTTGAGGAACGCATCGACGAAATGATCCAAAGCAAAAAAGATCTCGCTAACCTAACAGTCTCTAGTGGAGAAAAATGGATCACCGAGTTCGACAATACCCAACTGCACGACCTCTTCGCCCTCCGGCAGGCGTGACGCCAACGTGACGTTGG
>BNWJ01000108.1 GCA_025998735.1 Alphaproteobacteria bacterium
ATAAACTTTGATGCGAAAATAACAGGAAAGCGTAGTGCGGGAAATCCGCACGCTGCGTTTGACGTGGCGGGCGATGGAAACGTGGCTATCTCAGCTAACGCGCCATTGCTCGACCCTACCTGTGCGGGGTGGGGACGGCCGCCAAAGCCGTACCCCGTCTACCGCGATTATAAAGTGCAATTCCTTTCTTTCAACAGACACTAACAACAAAGCAGACTTCACATTGCTAGGATCAGCAGGTAGTGCAGAAATAACGATAAAACCGCGTAATGATAATTAATTGCAAAAGAGACACGAGGTCATTTGACAGCATCTTACCTACTTAAATTTTACATTTTTAGGCGCCGAAATATCTCGGATCCAGCGTCACACTGGTTTTGCTAGAATTTCTGCGAAAGCATCAAGAAATTTAGTCGCATCTTTTATCGGAAAACCACTCTTTTTGGAAATAGCTTTTGTTAAGTCAGTCTTAGCCATATTCGCAAACATCTAAAACATATAACAGAAATCTCACCAAAAACAATATCAGGCTGAAAACTCTCGTGGAAGCGCTTAACACCCCAGGAGTTTTGCAATGCTCTGATTTTTGAGTTGATCTATAGAAAAAATGCGCCGCAAGTCTCTCTCCACCAGGTACCATAATATCAGAAAATGATAAAATTTCCGTTAATGGTTGAAAATTTTTGTGATTTTGGCGATTTTTAACGTTTTTGTGGGAAAATGGCATCTGGTGGAAGAGGTCCTGCGTGCATCGGGAAATCCCAAAACTCGAAAATTTCAGGGTTTCTACAAACTGCTGGGGTGGCAAGGTGGAAGCGATATAGTTGATCCATACGGAAGACAGTAGTATTCTGAAAAGAGTTTTTGCAAGTGCTGAATATTAAAAACCATGAATACACCTGGCTACAAAGATTTCAACTGTGACTTTTCGATATTTTCGAAACGTGATGCGACAAGAGAAAACATCAAAAATACAACTGCAATGAAATTTAAAAGTACTTTTAGCGAAGATGAGTTTTCAATTCCAACCATGTTATATGAACCTGAAAACTCAAATGGGAATATCATGCTTTATCTTCATGGTGGAGGTTGGGTAAAAGGAGGAATTGATAGTCACGATTGTCTATGCGGAAAGATTGCAAATGCATTAAATATTAGAGTAGTTTCTGTTGAATATAGATTGGCTCCCCAATACAAATTTCCGGTTGCGCTAAATGATGCATTGGATGTCTATTGCGGATTATGCGAAAAAATAGATTTCGAGAATATCGTTCTTGCGGGAGATAGTTCCGGTGGGAATTTGTGTGCAGCGATCTGCATAAAATTAAGAGAAATAAAATTCCATCACTTACCTTCAGAACAGATTCTTTTTTATCCAGTTTTATCAAATAATTTTAATTCGGATTCGTTTTTGAAATTTGGACACGAGATTAATTTAACAAAATCGATGATGCAATGGTTTGTATATCAATACACGGGAAAAGATCCGGAAGATAAAGAGATGCTCAACAATAAACTTCTGTATCCTATTCTGGAAAATGACATGTCCGTTTTTCCGAAAACAATTATTGTATCCGCCGAAAAAGACGTTCTCTTCGATGGACAATCATTATTTGCCAAAAAATTACAGAATGCTGGAGTGGAAGTTGATCGCATAACCATTAAAGATTCCAAACATGGATTCATGACTTTTGGAGAGAGTCACGCAAAATATGCTAAAGTGACATTAGATTGGTTGAAAAATATACGAATTTAATATGCCTCTAAAATTTAGTTTTCAGGTCAACATAGATCAAATAGCGAATTCTTCTTTCAGTAGTTGTTCCGTCGAATTTAGATACGCCAAATATCCGTCCACGCTCGCCAATTTTAGAGTGAACAAAGAAACACTGATTTTCAACATATCGACTGCAACCTCGGAATAAACGCAAAGTAAGAAGTGTAGACCATGCTGAAAGAATCTCAGAATTTTCCTTCAATTTTTTCTGGAATTCCAGTTGCGCTGTAAATATAGTACTTATATCCGGTCGGAATGAATTTCAAAATACCGTACAATTCATCATCTCTTCCGTTTCTATTGATAATTTCAACAACATCTTTCTTAACATTTTTCATAACACTACCTTTACTACATACGTTGATATTGGCATCTTGATGTGACTTTTTCAATAGATTCTGTATCCCATCCGCCACCACTCTGCCATTTATAAAGCACATCTCAGCAACTCCTTGAAAACACATCGAAATTCCGCGAGCGGAACAAGTGATTTTCACTTTCCAACCCTGAAACGACCGCTACTCCAGAGCTTTTGGTCGAACTTTTGCACTTGAGTTTTTAGTTAAATTTTAGAAAACGCCTCAAGCAGAGGGCTTCGATGGCATTTTGGAGACGATTCTCCAGTTCCGCTCGTTTGGAGAATAATTGGAGATTTGGAGAGAAAATTTCGTTGACGGGCCCAAAGTATCATGCATTTTGCATTAATTTAAAACACATTCAAGGCCGCGAGAGCCTCAGGGACAGAGGGTTTTGAGGATGCATTGCCTTTGATTAAAATGTAAAATTCTCTGGCCATACAGACAGCTTGGTTGAGCGTCCTGCAGAAACGAACTGATTTTATTGACAAACTGGAGGTGGTCATGCTACAATATATGAGTTATGATATTTAGTATATTTTTTGGAGACATGAATGGATTCTATTACGAACGACCTAGTTTTCAAACTTTTATTTAGCGATGAACGCAGCAAGCGAATGTTGATTCATCTGTTAAGTAGTGTGGTTGGTTTTAAGGTCGTTGATGTGGATATTCGAAAAACCGAAATGATTCCTGAATTCATAGGCCGCAAGGAGTCTCGTCTAGACGTATTGGCCAAAGACGCTACAGGAAAGCTTTATAATGTGGAAATGCAGAAAGAATGTGATCCTTACATGCGGGAACGCTCGCTGTTCTATTGGTCCGAAGTGTTTTACAAGCAATTACCAAAGAAAGGCAAATATAGCGATTTACGAGAAACCATATGCATCACAATACTAGAGGAAAATCTGTTCAAAGATGATCGCTTTTGGCACACATACCATATGAGGGAAGATGAAACCCACGAATTGTTGACAGATATGGAAGAGATTCACTTCCTTGAAATAGCGAAAATGCATGAATTCAAAAAAGATAATCCGATTACTTTGTGGTTAGAATTTTTCAAAAGCCCACACTCGGAAGTTGTAAAAAAAATAGGCGAATTTGAACCCGTAATAAAGGAGGCTGTGCAAATGTTTGATATTGTGTTGTCAGATCCTGAAGCGCAGGAGTGGATACGAATGAGAGAAAAAGGTGAACACGATTTCTACTCTGCTATGGAGACTGCCGAGGAAAGAGGCAAAATGGAAGGCAAAATGGAAATGGCTCGAAGCTTGCTACAAGCTGGAGTCAGTGCTGAAGTTGTAGAGAGTTTTTAGGCAAATATAGTAGAGAAAGTTTCATAATATGGTTCAAAGGCTCCATCAAAAGATAAGGAAAACAACAGCTTCAAAGACGCATTTAGCATCTCCTCGGTTTTCGACACGATTTTGGTTCGTCGAATTATGCGTCCTAGATAATGCCTGGTGTTTGAGTTGTTTTGCTCTATCGTCGTCGTGTGCTTCTTGCCTATCACGTGGCGTCTTTTAGGTAAAACCTTGGCAAACCCACTCCAGCCATCTGTGTAATATTTACATTTTTTTAAATGTTTTACTGGGTCGTAGAGTTTTTTGAATGTTGCAACATCGTGCTTGCCTGTAACCCATGCGATAGTCTTTTTTTTTACCCTATCAACAGCTTTAAATATCCATTTTTGGTTTTCTTTTCGTTCTAGAAAATGCCACATTTCATCAAACTCTAGCTCCTTAATATCGTCTGAAATTTTAGGCATTCTTGCAGTCTTTGCTCCTTTTTTTATCCAGTTCATTATCGTTGTCGGAGAACATTTGAAAATCTTCTTAGGAATTGTTACCAAATAAACTGGACACACCGCTTGCGTACAGATGAAGTGCCGTAGTTTCATCCACGACATCATCTGTCCACGTTATTCAGTAACAATTTCTTAGCAAGAAAATTAGACCTGTTGCGTAGGCCTATTTTTGGTCCTGATAATCAGTGACTCCAAGAGGCTTTTGCAACAGGTCTATTATATGATGCCCGACACATTGTATACAAGGCTATCGCAAGAGCCTGCTTTGTCAATGTTGACCCTTTTGTTCTCCCATCTTTCTCTTGAAAATTCTTCCCGCAGTTTTTGCATTTATATCTCTGTTTTCCTTTGACAAAACCATTCTTGTAACTGCTATCCAATCCACAATACCTACAGTGCATAATACT
>BNWJ01000109.1 GCA_025998735.1 Alphaproteobacteria bacterium
AAACTTTGATGCGAAAATAACAGGAAAGCGTAGTGCGGGAAATCCGCACGCTACGTTTGACGAGGCGGCCGATGGAAACGTGGCTATCTCAGCTAACGCGCCATTGCTCGACCCTACCTGTGCGGGGGGGGCGGCCGACAAAGCCGTACCCCGTCCCGCGATTCGCTCCTGGGATGTTAGGCCTCGTGCGAAAATAAAATGAACTTTCAACGAGATGTGTTGCATGGAATTACAGCATTTCTGCAAGACGAAAGTTCAAGTTATTCTCACGCAGATCCTTAAGGGATGCAATCAAAAAACAAAATCCTTAGAAGGCAATATCGATTATTTTCTTGCTTTTTTTAAAAAAGGTGTTATATTAAAAGGGTAGCCATTAGAGTAAGAGCGATGTTCGAAAGCGTTGAGAGAATTTTTGTTCGCCAGAACGGATTGTCCGTACGCTTGAGTTGTAGCCTTCGATTGCTCGGCTAGTAAGCCGATTAAATATTTTTTTCTATCCAATTTTATTTCAGATATTTTCGTGTGCGGCGCATTTGTTGTACATCCGACACCTGCACATGAATGTTGAAATTTTTTTCGCGTAAATTTAAATTAGGTGACAATATGACGAACAATTTTCCAAAAAATGCGATTGATTCTCGCAAAACAGCATGGCTTATGTGGATGGCCGCATCCATATTTTATGCTTATCAGTACGTTTTAAGGGTTATTCCAAGCGTTATGCTGGACAACATAATGCAGCAATTTCAGATGGATACAGTGATTTTCGGCCAATTCTCCGGAGTTTACTATATTGGCTATTCTCTGATGCACATACCGCTTGGAATTCTTATGGATAAATGGGGCCCAAGAAAAATTATATCTACGTGTATTTTATTTTCTGCCATTGGAATCCTTCCCATTGTATTTGCGGAACAATGGATTTATCCAACAGTTGGTAGATTCATTACCGGAATAGGATCTTCGGCAGCCATTCTTGGCCTATTCAAAATAATACGAATGGCATTTGATGAACAGCGATTTACGCGAATGCTCAGTTTTTCCGTGACGATCGGTATTTTCGGTGCCATTTATGGAGGCGCTCCAGTTGGCTACATGTGTGAAATTTTCACCCACAAGATTGTCGTTGGCATATTAGCTTTAGTCGGAGTTGCTCTGGCAATTGCAACGTATATCATTATTCCGGAAATAAAATCAGAGACTGATGAAAACAACTCAATGTTTTCCAATCTGCGTGATGTCCTTACGAATTCAAAAGTCATTATAATTTGCATTTCTGCAGGGTTAATGGTTGGTCCACTTGAGGGATTTGCTGATATTTGGGGACCAAAATTCCTGACACAAATCTATGGAGTCGAAAATTCCGCAGCAAGATATCTCACGTCCATGCTTTTTATCGGTATGTGTGTTGGAGCGCCAATTCTTAATTTCATAGCCGAAAAACTCAAGGATTATCTAAAAACCGTAATACTTTCCGGATCGATAATGTTCTTCGTTTTTCTAATGCTGATTGCTGATGCTCTAAGTATCGCTGGCATAACGATTGGCTTTTTTATTGTGGGAATATGTTCTGCCTACCAAATTTTAGCTATTTATAAGGCCTCTACCTATGTAAATAAAAACTCCGTTAACCTTGCGACGGCAATTGCAAATATGGTCATCATGATCTTCGGATATGTGTTTCACGGTGCAATCGGAACGATTATCAAAATGTGCGACGGTCTTGGTACGAATTCCGCATTTTGCTGCGGCATAATGGTAATACCAATTGCGCTACTTCTGGGGACAATTGGTTTCGCAGTGGTTTTTCGTATGGACAGAACGGGAAGGGTTAATTGACATTCCCATTCAACAGCGAAATGCATCATTTCAAGTCCTGAAAAATGGGGGGATTTTTGCGACGTATGTAAAAAGCAGTCTTGAAAAAAGTCACGTGAAGAAGTTAATCTCAAGTTATGTTTTAAACAGAGAGGTTAACATGGCTAAAAAAGCCTATCATCACGTGACTCGAGATTTACGCTGCCAGATTGCGGCGTTGAAGTCAATTGAATTTACGCAGCACAAGATTGCTCTAGAGACTGGGCTGAGTCAGTCCACGATCAGTCGAGAAATCGCAAGAAATTCAAGCGGTTGCAAGTATTCTACAAAGATTGCCGATAAAAAGGCGATTGAACGCAGGTCTTTGGCCGTCAAGGTTCCGAAAAAGCCAAAAGGCAACTTGGCGTTGAAAATCAGAGAATGCATAGAAAAAGACTGGAGTCCGAAACAAATCTCAGGACGTCTCAAATTAGAGGAAGCTCCGATTGTCGTTAGTCACGCTTTGGACATTGGGAAGGCGACACAATCATAAGTCACAGCAGTCGCACTCTTCTCGTCACAGTTGTAGAACACAAATCCAAGTTCAGCAAAATTAAAAAGGTTAAAAATAAAACCAAAAAGGTTGTTGGAAAAGCCGTTGTGAAAATACTAAAACCGCTGAAAGATCAGCGCGTCCTGCAAAGTGGCGAGAACGTAGAGAACGTCACTTTCACATAAAGCTCAAGATTGAGCATTATTTGTAAGCTGCTGTGAAACAGCTGGAGGCAGCCCAGCCCAGAAAAGCCTAGCGAGCATCTGGTATCGAGTCCTTGGATCAGAAGCGGTGACGCCATGATTAAGCTGTAAAGGTTCAAACACATATGATATGGCTCAAAAACCAGGCAGCTATATATTTCTAGTTGCAAAGAAAGAGCAAGGTCTCCAGAATAGGTAAAGTTTTAAATTTAACCTTGAGGAGACCGATATGCACAATCTACACAGCAATGATCTTAGACCGAATCGGGCAATTAATACAGAGGGAATCCGTATTATGGATCGTACCCGGGCTCTCATTGCAGACTGGGAAACACTGAAAGAGAGAGGTGGTGGCGAGAAAGTAGCACAAAAAACACTTGGGATTTCGCGAGCAACATATTATCGTCGTAAGAAGGCTCTTGCAGCCATGTTGCAAGGGACCTGGAAGCCATCTTCTCGACGTCCCAAGCATACACGGATGCGCTGCTGGGGAGAGCATCAGAGAGAATTGGCGCTGGTGTGCCAAGACGAAGGCACGATGAAGATGGAGGATGGCCCTCCGATAAGGACTGTCCAAGCAGACTTATCAAACCACCTTGCGGTGCAGGATAGCGAAAGCTACTAGTGCTGAGCGGCAATGGAAAAGGCATTTTGAAATGTCAGGTGAGTTGTAGAGAGATCAACGAAAGTAAACTGTCCGATGAGGCGTCGATAACTCAAAGGCTTCGTTAAAACATAGCTCCCAGCGCTGGCTATGGACAAGCGCAGAGACCAACTTGGACGAGACTGCGCAGCGAACGGCGTATAGGCCAGGATGACTCTACAACAGGCTTCATCGGTGCAACTTGGGAACTTGCATGGCGAAAAGTGTCTTAAAAAAAAGGATGCTTCATGCAGGGGCGGATGAGCTCGTAGTTAGCAATGAAGGCGATGAAAGTCGCTGGAGTGAAGGGGCTCAGTTACTTAACTTTATTTGACGAGCAACTGCGCAAGCAGGAGGAGTGTTGATGACAAGTAAACCCCATGACATCCCAAATGGTGTTGTTGTAGAAGCGTTTAAGCAGGTAAAAGCGAACAGAGAGAATTGGCATTGGTGTGCCAAGACAAAGGCACGATGAAGATGGAGGATGGCCCTCCGATAAGGACTGTCCAAGCAGACTTATCAAACCACCTTGCGGTGCTGGATAGCGAAAGCTACTGGTGCTGAGCGGCAATGGAAAAGGCATTTTGAAATGTCAGGTGAGTTGTAGAGAGATCAACGAAAGTAAACTGTCCGATGAGGCGTCGATAACTCAAAGGCTTCGTTAAAACATAGCTCCCAGCGCTGGCTATGGACAAGCGCAGAGACCAACTTGGACGAGACTGCGCAGCGAACGGCGTATAGGCAGGATGACTCTACAACAGGCTTCATCGGTGCAACTTGGGAACTTGCATGGCGAAAAGTGTCTTAAAAAAAAGGATGCTTCATGCAGGGGCGGATGAGCTCGTAGTTAGCTATGAAGGCGATGAAAGTCGCTGGAGCGAAGGGGCTCAGTTATTTGCCTTTTATTTCGGTGTAACTGTGAAAACAGGAGGAGTGTTGATGACAAGTAAACCCCATGACATCCCAAATGGTGTTGTTGTAGAAGCGTTTAAGCAGGTAAAAGCGAACAGAGGAAGTGCTGGTGTGCCAAGACGAAGGCACGATGAAGATGGAGGAAGTGGCGCTCCGATAAGGACTGTCCAAGCAGACTTATCAAACCACCTTGCGGTGCTGGATAGCGAAAGCTACTGGTGCTGAGCGGCAATGGA
>BNWJ01000110.1 GCA_025998735.1 Alphaproteobacteria bacterium
GAAAGAGGTTGATGTGGTGATAAATCGTTCTTTTTATCGCCAGCGAAAATCGTCGTGTATTTTATGCCCTCTTTTTTGTCGTATTCGCTTATATCTAAATGTGTTGCGATAACGCCTATGCTTCCAACTCCAGACGTTCGATTGACGAAAACTTTTGATGCGGCAGATGCAATTGCATATGCAGCCGAAAAAGCATGATCGTTTGCAATAGCATAAATCGGTTTTGCTTCTCGAGATTCATAAATGAAATCCACCAGATCAAAAAGTCCGCCAACTTCGCCTCCAGGACTATCGATGTCTAATAAAATGGAATTGACTTTTGAGTCTTCAAGAGCTGTCGCAACCAATTCGTGAATTTCATTATATGATGTCGTTGCGAAAAAATGCGAGTCGCACTGACAATTTTTTGTAAGCAAACCATGAATCGGAATGACAGCAATGCTATTATGTATATTGTATGCAATTTCTTTTTCTGCAGGAAACCACTCCATGCCGGAAATCATTTCCAGCGACTGCGGATTAATTAATAGTGGTTTATTCAGCATCTTTTGAATCATCGTTTTCCTCGTTTGTGTTCTGTGAATCGAAAACTAATCCCATCTTTTTTGCACGTTTGTTATCGGCTGCAATTTCTGCGTCTATTTCTTCAATGTCATAGCCAAGCTCAGATACAACCTCTGCGCGAGATTTGAATCCGCAGCGTACCGCATGCATTTGTGCATTTTGTTCTTTCAATGGATCGACCCAAGCGAATCCTTGTGGAATCCATTTCACCAAAGAAAAAGTTGGATCAGCTGGAACCTTTATCGCATCAGATAAAATCGCCAGTTCAATCCATTTGTTCCAAATTGGTCTGCAAAGTTGAAACACAATTAAGTTATGTTGTAGCGATGTGCATTTTCTGCGAAATTCAACTAATCCTGCTCGAATTGACGAGTAATTGACATCGCTCAAATCGCCTGTAAGTTGTTCGTAGGTAATTCCCAAACCAACAGAAATAGCGCGAAGCTGTTGTTTTATAAAGACCTCGTATGTTCCGCCTACATCAGCTGGAGATGAAAATTTTACATCCTCACCTGGATCCAAAAATTGCATTGTCCCAGGTTCGAGTCCGGCAAAAGCAGATCCATGTCCATTGGCCTCACATTCTCCAAAAACATTATCTTCTGGATCAAGGCGAGTGACGAATCCAGCAAACATTGCTGCCGTTTTCTTACGAACCAATTCTGCATCCTCGTATTGATCGAGATCGTGCAATTTCAGAAGAACATTACTCAGCCACGGTTCGCCACGAATTTGTCCAGGACGTAGCGGTTTGAATATGTGAAGAATTTCCGATGCCAATATTCGCACTGATTCATGTCCGCCGCAGATGTCGCCTGGATGCTCCTTATATAAATGATAGGCAACGCGTTTTCCGGTTTTATCGAATTCGATGCCAGACCTGATGATATTTCCATTTGGTAGTGCTTGATCTTTTGATGAATCCAAATGTTCAGATTCTAGCACTTGCAATTTCAACGGAACAGTTGCGTTTTTCTTATCGATTTTCAAACGCACAAAACACTCGCCACATTCAATAACACTTCTCAAAACCAACGATTGAAAGCCATAAAAGTCCACACCCCCTGCGCTGTCAGCTTCGTCTGTCCAACTCAACCACAAATCCTGGATTCTCCGTCGAAAATCTTGATCTTTCGCTTTGGATTGCGGCTTGATTCCGGTGCCAATGCAGTTTGAGACGATGGAATCAATGGCATTTGAAGCATATGGATTTTTACGAACTATGTCATGTGATCGTGTTCGCAATGTGCTCAAACTTGAGGCAAGAAGTGTATTGATGGACGAGCTCGACGGATACCAATTGCCAAGCCGTTTCCCATGTCCGGCTCCATCGTATGGTGCTGATGCTTTTTTCTTGAAGAGGTTGGTGAATGAGTCAAATATTTTCATGGCAATCCCTTCGATGTTGTGAAAATCACTTGGCGTTTGTTGGTTTTTCCCGGCTCTTCCAGACCTGCTTTTATGCGGTTTCGAAAATTTAGCAGATCTTGCAAATCAACACTCGCATATTGCAAGCGAGTGTCTCCATACCAAACGGATGTAACCCGTCGGCCAGACTGCAATTCGCTAATTGCTTTTTCGATGGCTTCCAAATTCTGCTTGCTGTACATCGTCTAAAAATCCGTCTCACACTCATATACTTATTCTCGTTTTGAGTGCGAAATGTTGAATGTATTTTTGAAATTTTCTTACAATAAGGAACTTCGGATAATTTTTTGTTTCTGCGGAGTCGATCTTTTTGCTTGTACTGTAGCTGCCATTTTTTCCGGAACCACAGTCGATTCGTTTTTAGGATTTTGGCCAGTTAGCCTTTCCCATTTTTCGCTGGACCAACGATCGATGCCGAGTGCAATGGCAGCAGCGCGAGCATAGACTCGACAGTCCAAAGCTTCGTTTCTATCTCTCGTTTTCTGCCATTCCCGTTTTGGATATCCCTTTACAATTTTCGTCACCAACTGTTCTGCTGTGAGTTGTTTAAAATATTCCGTATTGTATTCCGGAAAATAGCACCAGGGGTGACCCCTGGACCCGTTAATTATCAGTCCGTCATCCTTTCGCGCTTTCAGCAAATTATAAATTTCACTTTTGATCATGGATACGCCAATTTTCCAAAGTCTAACGCCATGTTTCAATTTTCGCCCTTTGTAATTTACATCAACTTTGGTTGGAGCGTTCAGAGGAATTGGAGAATTATCAACGCCTTTAATTGCCATGACGTTGTGGGACGATTGAGTTCGAACCCAAGCATAAATTTCCTGCGTAGAAAAACCAGTATCGATGGCCATCATATTTATTTTGCGATATACGCCATCTTCGCCTTCAAATTCTTCTTGCAAAATATGCGACAATGCTGCCCAAGTTTTTTGTTCCGATGGGCTACCATAAATTATGCGATAATCCACCGACCAACTTTCCTTATGCGGTCCCCAAGCGACGATTTCAATTTCGAGACGATCGTTTTGCACATCGACGCCGGCCGTGAGAATATATCCACCAAGTGGCACCGAACCAATTCGATAATGCTCACGTCGATCGAACAAAATTCCCCAGTCGGGAGCTTCGCCTTTTTCTTCCCATGGAATACCAAGCGTTGTATTCGTCCATGCTTTCAGAAGTTGTTCGTCGTCTTTCGCCATTTCGTAATTCTGTGCACAAGCTTCCCAGCTGAGCCAACCAACTGGTGAATACAAACTAGATAAATGAAATCCAACTGTGCGAGCCGCACGGGCTTTTACTTTTTTGTCTCCTTCTTTTGATCCTGCTTCGTCGCAATTTTTGGGTGCAGCGTCACGCTGCCGCCATTCTCCTCGTCGGAGCATTCCGGTTTTGTGATGGTTTTCAATATTTCCTTTGCAGCATTCGCAAACATAAACAGCTTTAGAATGATCTGTATCATATTTTATATTCTCCCATTTTAGTATTTGAAAAAAATCACAGTACGGACACGGTACAAAATAATATCGCTGATCCGTTTCCTTAAATTCTTTTTCGATACGACTGAGGCCTTGAATTGTTGGAGTCGAAACGATGAAGATTTTTTTTCGAGCAAATGTCGATGTTCGTTGAATAGCCAACGTTAACGGATCACCTTCGGAATCGGCATCAGGTGGATATGCGTCAACCTCATCGAGAAATAAATAGCGCACTGGCATCGAACGCAAACCAACAGCCGAATTGGCACCAGTAATCACAACAATTCCTCCAGGAAATTCTTTGCTTTGAACCGTGTTTCCTGAATCGCGCGAACGTGGATCTTTTACTTTGTTGCGCAAACATTGAGAATCTTCAAGTAGCGGAGCAAAGCGACCTTTGCTCCAACGTTTTCCCATTTCAACAGTAGGTTGAACCACCAACATTGGCCCTGGAGCTTGATCGATAATATATCCGATCCAATTATTTCCAGCTTCGGTGCCTCCGATCTGCGAACCTTTCATGAAAACGACTTTTTCAATTGGCGATGATGGCGAAAGTGCATCCATTATTTCCTTTAAATATGGGGTGCGTTCCGTTCGAAATTTTCCTGGCTCCGACGATGCCACCTGCGACAAAATACGATTTTCATCAGCCCAATCCGAAACCAAAAGAATAGAATCGGGACGCAACCCTGCATTGCAGGAAGAAAGATCTATACCATCAATCATCTCGGCTTAGCAATTGTTACCAAATAAACTAGAGGTTTTGCTTTTCTATAGGCGAAATGACATAGTTCCATTCACCGTGAAAATCATCACGGCATATATTAACTGCATTGAATTCGTTATCCGTGACCTTT
>BNWJ01000111.1 GCA_025998735.1 Alphaproteobacteria bacterium
TACCGAGTGAGATTGAAAGGAAATCTAATATTCCAATATGAAGGTAAAAACATAACAGCAAAAGAGGTTGGCAAACTTCCGGAATCAAAAGTCATTGGGGCAAAATTTAACGACTCCGATATTCAAAATGAAAAATGTAAGTTTTTATATGGTGGCATGGCAAAACAGATCTTGATTTTTTTTGTATTTTGATGTAATGTGCATATCGTGTTGGTTTATTAAGGAAAATCGAATGAAGAAAAAATTACTTATTGTTAGCTTTATAGCTGTCGGATGCGTCCATTGTATGCAACCTGAATCTGATAATAAAGATAAAGAAAGCAATGTACAAGCAAAGCTAAATGAAGAGAGGGCTCATGCCCAAGAGATGCTGGAACAGATGGAAGTAGGATTCGATAAAGTGGACGAAAGAACAGAGGTCCAAAACAAACTTAATGATTACCTATTTAGGCCAAAATTCACACAATCGATTTGCAGGCCAATGGTTGTGAAAACCATAAAGAGCCATTTAACAATTTTGCCAATTGAAGATGTTCTATTTTCAGGTATAAGCAATGATTTTGTTGGGGAATATGATGCTGCGCTTTGTTTTTTGTCAAAAAGAAAGGTTGTAGAGATAATTCGTGGGCTTTGTAAATATCCGGTGAGCTCCATTGCAAAAATATTAGGAATGGATGAATGTATTCGCTCCCACAGGCTTATTGGGAGTATGGTTGCGTCTATCGATGGTGCCGGCAGCGCAAAAAAAGAGTCGCTTGAATATGTAGTTTCTTTAGCAATATTGTGCTCATATTTTTTTGATAAACACCAAAACACAAACTACAAGAGTAAAATAATAGAATATTTAACCGATGAGTATGCTGTAAAATCAGATGAGCGCAAAGCATTATATAATCCTGATGAATGTTTGGTTTTCTTTACTTCGCTTTTACTAAATTTAAGAGAAATCCAAATGGAAAAAGGGAGAGAAAGTGAGGGACAACATGATAATGCAAACGATATTGTAGGCTTTCTCCACGAGTTGTTTGCGGATGATGAGGTTGCAGATATCAGAGACGCGATGAAGATTGAGTTTCATGCCAATTTTTTCCCCGAAATGGCGAATTTTCTTTACAGCAACCGCATATTGCATCCTTTGAGGGGAAAATTCTTTTTGGAGTGTTGTTTTGGAAACTATATAGATATTGTGGCATTGCATGGTATCGCCAATGATCTAGCAAGTATAATGTTACCATTGGATTTTAATTCCTTCAAAGATTCGCTTCAGAAAGGAACGACTTGTCTACTAACGCAAACAATAGTGGGTAAATATATTCTGCCTAAAATTAGATTATCGCCAAACCCGCTTTCTCGTTCACCTACACCAAATGCTTCTGTTAGAAAATTTGTGCCGTTGTTTAATAAATTTATAGATATGGTTTGTGATCACATCGAGAAAGCAGTTGTTGTTACAGATGAATCTCGCTTAAATACTAACTTTAAAAGCAAGCCATTGCGTACGTTTTCAATAAACTCTAGTATTATAAAAGAGAATTCAAAATTACGTGATTTACAACTTGTTAGTACAATTTCAGGCGAGGCAAGTCAAGTTCAGCAATTCTTTGTTATTCTGGATAAAGATTATAAAAAAATGCAGCCCCATTCCAGTATAGTGGCTCTTGCTCTATATGATAGTCATACGGAAGCTCTCATGAGCGAGTGTGCTTTGGGAAATAGCGCCCAGTATTTTTTCGCATTAAACAGAATGACGCAACAGGAGATCTCATTCTTGGTAGATTTACGTGTTGCACACAATTATTGTTTTTGCACAAAAAATGCACCAATCGAGAGTGATGATGACCGTGTTACTTTTGGTTGCAGTAGCAGCAGCAGTAGCAGCTGCAGCAGTAGCAGTAGCAGCTGCAGCAGTAGCAGCAGTAGCAGCAGTAGCAGCTGCAGTAGCGACGATTACAGTGACGACAGCGACGAAACCTGTAGTTTTATAGATTATGCTGATTTTAATGATAGGGAGTCCAAAATTTGTTTGGATCGTCACAGTTTGCTACCACTTGGTAATGCTGTCTCGATTATTGCAGACAATCATACAGATGACTGGAACTACCACTTGATTGCTAAGGCTGGATTAGACAGTCTCAAGTCATTTTTTAAACAAATACTAATGAGGGCAATTATGCTGTGCTCATTGGAAAGAGAAAAAGATGAAAAAGATAAAGATATGCCAAAGATTTATGAAGGGAATAGAGAGTTATTATTAATATCTGAGGCATATAGAAGGTTATTAGTGCCTGATACATATGGAGCTCCATCAGAAGGAGATGTATTTGGAATTGAAGGGATAGATCTTGATGAATCGTATGATCCAGTGGGAGATCAGAGGGATGGCTTGACGCCAAGGCCGCTGAAGAGCAATAGAATAACGGAATTCACCAAAAGCAATATAGAAAAGATGGCTGAAAAATCTCGTGAGAAAAAAAAAGAACAAGGAGGAAAAGGAAAAGAAAAGAAACAAACAGAAGAATCAGATGATTTGGTAGATCGCAGAAGAGCTACATCGTTTTGGGGGTTATCAAAAAAAAGATCATCAGAAAAGGAAGAGCCGTTTAATGTTGAAGATATGGTAGATATAGAATGTGGACATTGGCGACATCTATTCTTGGGAGATTCTGATTTCAGCGATAAAGAGGCCATCGATCCACATAAATTTTATAATCACCTTCGAGAAGTTTTTGGTTTCGTAAAATCAGATATCGAATCGCAACCTGGAATGTTTTTTAGTCTTGCGTTGTTCAGATATACTTTCTGCAAGTTCTATGAACTTGTCTCGACAATTGAGGCAGATACAATAAACAGTATACCAGTAAGCGTCGCTCAAGTGGGAAATTTGGCTCAAGTGTGCGGAATTTTTTTGCAGTCTCTACATAGATGTACCAACGCAAGAGTCGAAGGAATGATAAATGCCCTAAATTTTCTAATTACCCCAAATGACTTCGAGCAATTGTGCCACCAAGAAAATTTCACTCTGCTGAATGCCCTTGTCACAAATGAGATTTTTATAGATTTTTTTCGTCTCTCTGTGGTGCGCGGGGTTAGACAGACAAAAGTCGAAAAACCCGTTACTAAGAATTCTCCCAAAATAGTAGACGATATACCATGTGAGAGTATATTTGATCCTGATCTGAGGGACTATGCCAAGGGTTCTTCTGATGATGAAGAGCGCTATAAGATAACATATACGATACTCTATAATGATTATAAAGAAAGCGCCAGATGGTGCACAATATTCATGAAAATTCTAAATGGAAGGTATGGAATAAACATTGAAGAAAACAAACGTGTTGACGCAAAGCATAAACTGGAAAAGAGAGGAGATATTATCAGAGTACAAGGTTACATAGAACGTAGTAGAGACAGAGGAAGAAAAACAAATGGAAAGCAACAAGAGAGTGCCATAATAGAGTATCCAGTTACTATGCTTAATAACTACCTAAAAACGCAGAAGAAAGAGTTTTACCAGAGATTGCCGCTTGCGCTAAGGGAAAAAATGTCGAATCATCAAAATGATACCGATACTTTTCTTCCCGAAGTTGTCAATACAGTTATGGACGAAGCAATAAAGTATTGTTATTTCAACAAGATGGTGCGAGATGTCTATGATGTTATGTTGACAGATCTGTTTAAAAAATATATATCAGCGTTCGGTTTAGGAATAAAAACACCGACTGCAAATTTGTCAAAGGCAAACCTCCTGTGTGACATAATGCATCATTATGGTGTGATAAAAGAGAAAGAAAAAAATGAGGCAATAGATGCAAGCATGCTATCGCTTGAGTCTATGGATATACCTGATTTGCAAGGATCCCCAAAGAGTACATCTTCACGTCAATCGACTGCAGCAAATGGGACATCTTCACGTCAATCGACTGCAGTAAAGAAAAGCGTTCGCGGATCTACTTCGCCCGCAACTCCTCAAGTGCTGCTTCAACTATACTGCGGCAATCCTGCAATATCTGAGTGGGCTAAACCTATCACGATTGGTGTGAAGTATGCGCCCAAGAGTTTAAAGAGATAATTCGAGAGATACATGCCTCTGTATAAGTATCAGGGCTTTTTCCTGTGCGTCCAGCGAAGCTGCTGAGATACAGCTGGAGGCAGCCCAGCCAGGAAAGCCTAGCGAGCACCTGGTATCGAGTCCTTGGATCTGAAGCGGTGACGCCAGGATTAAGCGT
>BNWJ01000112.1 GCA_025998735.1 Alphaproteobacteria bacterium
TATCGTTGCAGTCATGAGAAAATTAATGCAGATCATCTATGGAATGCTAAAAAATAATGCTGAATTCAACAAAAATCTCGCATTCGCTAGTTGACATGAGAGACGGTATCTTCGATGTTGAATGGGCCTTCAAATTAGAGTAAGGGCTGGCTGTCATCAGTCATGAGACGATTTATAGTTACATCAGAGCAGACAGGGCTAATGGAGGCCTGCTATATCAGCATTTAAGGCACGGCGGCAAGAAATATCGAAAATACTCGTCAAAGCAAGCCGGAGCAAAACTTATTCCGAATCGCGTTGATATTTCAAAGCGTCCCGCGATTGTGAACCAGAAATCACGCATAGGAGACTGGGAAGGCGATACAGTCATAAGTCATAGCAGCAGAACAGCTCTACTTACAGTTGTGGAACGCAAATCTACACTTCTAAAAATGAAAAAAATCGGACGAAAAACCAAAGAAAATGTAAATGCTCCTCTGGAGGAAAAGCTAAAACCAATTAAAAAACAGGTGCTTACGATGACTTTTGATAACGGGGCGAGTTCGCCGGACATAAGGTAATCGCCAAGAAATTGAAGGCAAAAACTTACTTCGCAACACCGTACCATTCCTGGGAGAGAGGGCTTAATGAGCATACGAACGGACTGATTCGACAGTATTTGCCGAAGAAATTCGATTTCATAGATGTTTCAGACGAAAAAATTCAAGAGATCGAAAAAAAATAAAAGAGAGTTTTCAATTAAATATAGTGTGTGATATAATGCCAATGAGTATTGAAATGGGAGAGTATTATGCAGTGTAGGTATTGTGGATTGGATAGCAGTTACAAGAATGGTTTTGTCAAAGGAAAACAGAGATATAAATGCAAAAACTGCGGGAAGAATTTTCAATAGAAAGATGGCAGAACAAAAGAGTCAACATTGACAAAGCAGGCTCTTGCGATAGCCTTGTATATGATGTGTCGGGCATCATATAATTTTCTTGCTAAGAAGATTTTCAAATGTTCTCCAACAACGATAATGAACTGGATAAAAAAGGAGCAAAGACCGCAAGAATGCCTACAATTTCAGACGATATTAAGGAGATAGAGTTTGATGAAATGTGGTATTTTCTAGAACAAAAAAAAACAAAGAATGGATATTCAAAGCAGTTGATCGGGTTCGAAAAAAGACTATCGCGTGGGTCACAGGTAACCACGACGTTGCAACATTCAAAAAGCTCTACGACAAAGTAAAACATTTAAAAAAATGTAAATATTACACAGATGGCTGGGTTGGGTTTGCTAAAGTTTTACCGAAAAGACGCCACATGATTGGCAAAAAGCACACGACGACGATAGAGCAAAATAACTCAAATACCAGACATTATCTAGGACGCATGATTCGACGAACCAAAATCGTGTCAAAAACGGAGGAGATGCTAAATGCATCTTTGAAGCTGCTGTTTTCTTTATCTTTTGATGGAGCCTTTGAACCATATTATGAAACTTTCTCTACTATATTTGTCTGAAAACTCTCTGAAACTATGATAATAGGATAAACAGAACGGACTATGATATAGTTCCGGAAAGTTTTTTGAGCTTTGGGGCAAAAATTGGTCGTTTTTTATGTCGGAACTTTGAATTAACGTAGAGATTCGATTTTATTAAAATTTTATGAAACGGCCGTGTTGTCTGACAACAATACCGCTTTTATACGATCGGCTGTGCGATGATCCTTCTCTCGACGATGCCGAACTTTTAGAGCTTCTCTTTCTTCGCTTGTTAAAAAATTTTCCATAACATATCTTCTACCACATCATTGCTCAACTTCCAAGCTTTTATTCACGAGAGGTATAAAGTGTACAGGGCTTTTTCCGAGAGGGCTAAAGATTCCTGATAACTTTCAAAGCACCTGATGAAATTCATGGAATTGCAATATAAGGCCTTTCTAATATTTTCTTCTTTGTTGATCCTCATAATATTTAATGCAAAATCGATGCATATGGAAAATATGCACGGATTAACTCGTTTTACAGTAAAATCTTCCCGGCACGTTGCATCTTTTAGGTGATGAAGTTTGTTTTCGATGAACCAATGTTCGCGAATACATTTTGCGTATTTTTCTGGCCCGAGCTTCCCATTGAAAACGTAGTCACTCGTTGTTATAGAAGGTTTTTCGTCGATGCAAATTTCTTCTCGCAACCTTGTGGCTCTTATTATTTTTCTCAAAAAAGGCCATTCATCCTGCCACTTGTTTAGCATCGGCAACGATTCGAAAATCTCGTATGTCCGTTGCTCGATGCGCCCGTGTTCCTTATCAACATTATCGGTAATTACAGCTGTGGGTTTGTATATTGAGCAGCCGAGCTCTATTTGCTCCAGCAGACTTGGTTGGTTATCTTTTACCTGAGTTATCAGAATTGCTCTTGCTTCTTCAGCTGACTCAAAAGTTTTTTTTGGCAATGAAGAGCATCTGCAGAAACCACTACTCCCTTCAGATTCAGCTTCTGCAGAAATTCATGAAGCGCCGGGATCTCGCTCTTGTTTGATCCCGTCACATTATGATATAATTGCAGGGGTTGGCTACGAAGGATTTAAGGAGGCACTATGGGACAAATTTTACACAGGAGCGCCCGCACGACGGAGGCAGTTCGTTTAGAGATACGGCAGAGCACAGAAAGTATCGCGAAATTGGCGGCGAAATATAACATAAGTCCGAATACGGTTATGAAGTGGAAGCACAGGGAACCCGTAGAAGATATGTCCTGCAGGCACAAGGAGGTACATTCGACAGTGTTATCGAAGGAAGAGGAAGCGATTTGCGTAACCTTTCGTAAGCATTCTCTTCTGCCGCTGGACGATTGCCTGTATGCGCTACAGAAAAAGATTTCCGCATTTGTCGAGATCCTCATTGCACAGACTTTTTCAGCGCAACAACATCAGTGTTCTTCCTCAAGAGGCAGGCAAGAAAATGGTGAAGCAGAAATTTGCGGATTACGAAATAGGTTACTTTCACGTTGATATTACAGAGGTTTATTCAGAAGAAGGGAAACTGTACTTATTTGTAGCCATAGATCGAGTCAGCAAATTCGCATATATAGAAGTCCACCAAAGGATGCGCAAGGAAGAAGCGACGAGTTTTCTAAAAAATCTAATAAAAGCAGTGCCTTATAAGATTCATAGAATTCTTACGGATAATGGAGCGCAGTTTACGTATAAGTACTTAAAAACAAAGAAAGTTCACGATTTCGACTCAATTTGCAAGGAAAATGGGATCATTCATAAATTAACAAAGCCAGCGCATCCGTGGACGAATGGCCAGGTCGAAAGGATGAATAGAACTATCAAAGAAGCGACTGTTAAGAAGTATTACTACGAAAATAGTGAGCAACTGGAGAAACATCTCAATGATTTCATAAGAGCACATTGTCCAAGTTCAGAAAGATATGAGACGGAACAGATTGGCTAAAAATAGAGGGAATATATATTTTTAGTTGCAAGAAAAGAGAAAGGTCTCCAGAATAGGTGAAGATTTTAAATTTAACCTTGAGGAGACCAATATGCGATCGAAACCGCACAAAAAGGATTGTAAATCCAAAGAGAGCGTCAGTACAGAGAAAAAACGCGTTGAATTGCTTGAGCAAACGGAAAAGCTCGTGAATAACTGGGAAGCGCTGAAGCAGAGAGGCATTGACGTTGAGACTCAGCAAAAGACCCTTGGTTTCTCACGAGCAACGTACTATCGCAAGCGAAAACTATTGCAGGATTTGCGAGATGGGATTATGCCGCCGTCGAAGCGTCCGAAGCATGTCCGCATGGCCTGTTGGACAGCGTCTCAGGAGGATTTAGCCCAAATTCCCTGAAATTAACCTCCACAGCATTTAAATTTTAGATGAAATGACTTGGGAATGAGAGAAGAAAGTGTTATCCTTGGTGGTGGTTAATAACTACCACTATGGAGTATATTTTATGTCGCTGCATATTAAACCCTAACTCCGCATCAAGTTAGGTCGCCTACGTCAATTTTCTTAAAAATTCCTTGAGTTTTTTTTGTCATTTCGGATCGATGCCAGACGCCGTTAATTTTGAGTTGATAAGTAGCTTTGGCG
>BNWJ01000113.1 GCA_025998735.1 Alphaproteobacteria bacterium
CAGAATTTTACCACTTTTGCGAGCGGGTTTTTCATTGCCTTTGCTAGCATTCTCTCGACATGTGTAAATGTACTATATTCCTCCAGATCAGCCTTATAGCTGCCTAGATAAAAAAGCCATGACGATCTACTATCACCGCCAAGTACAGAAATATCATAACGCGAAGTAGTTATAGACGGGACACCAGACCTACGATCAAATGCCTTAACAAATGAACTCATATCTTTTAATTTCAATAAGCTATCATCGTGAGAAATCTCCGTACATTCCAACAGATTTTCACCTATGGTCTGATAAAATTCACTCAGGAAATCACCATAATTTGCAAGTAGGAAATCTTCTTTGATTTTGAAAATGTGGTTGCGATCACCTGTTTCGCAATTATAGAAATCAAAAAAGCCATCAGAAAAATACTCTTTGGAGTCTCTTTCACAACTAAAGCTTTCCATAGAAAACTCAAGTTGTACAACTGCGCCTATTCCTCTACCCATAATAATCCATCCTCTTTCATTGGGACAATTCTATCATAATCTAATGGGCGATATCAATTACAGATATCCAATCGGAATAGCTATAACTTCACTGGAAAGCGGGATGTCTTTTTCGCGCAGGCAGATAACAGCTCCCTAACCTATTGTTTTTTTTAATGCCTCCAAAGCTGTGAAACTTTTCGTAGCTGTTAGCGACTGAGTTGCCGTTTTCTTAACTTCGATCGGATACAAGTTCTACATCTTTTTTTAACTTCTCATGGTTTATAATGGAAAAATGTAATGATGAGATGGTTTCATGAAAAATCTTTTTTTAATACTGTTGATTTTCTTGTGTGGCTGTTCTCAGATGGAGGATACTGCCAAAAAAGATCCACATAGCATTGCTGCTTATCACAAGGCATATGTTAATCTCATCGACCTATTGGAAAAAAGTGCAAAA
Source organism: Alphaproteobacteria bacterium (assembly GCA_025998735.1). GTDB lineage: Bacteria > Pseudomonadota > Alphaproteobacteria > UBA3830 > UBA3830 > BNWE01. Next base: position 931 of record BNWJ01000113.1, read on the forward strand.
AACGGAATGTCAAAAGAGCAGATGGATAAGATTCTCGATGTATATGAGCACGAATTGTTTTATGGAATAGGATTTACAATAGGACCACACAAATTTATGACATGCATAAGAGCATATCAGGATCTTTCGCAACTCGTGAAAAGTTGGCCAAAAGAAAACGAAGAGTACAATGGAGTTCTTGAGTCATATGGATACTCACAAGAATGGCTTCTTAGATTGTTGAGAGAATTGCGTGTATTAAAAATATCGAATGTATTGAAAATTGGTGCATTTGACGATGAGGACAATAGGTGTGCAATCAGCGATTTGTTGGAATATGCCTATGACAAATTTCTCACAAATCTTTTTAGCTACACAGACTTTTTTGACAAGCGTATAGCTGAATCCATAGAGAAAAATTCATTTTCTCCAGCTATTGCTAAGGCGTTATATGTGAAATTACTCAATATGAGATTAATCACTGAAGCTGATCAACACGCCATTCCTGATGTGAAAGTCTTGTCTGGCAATAAGTTTCCTGGACACATACTGCTTGTGCCGCGTGAATTTGATGCTGCGATGGATGTCTATACATTGTATGCCAATAAAGACGGAAGCATCGAAAAAATTTGCATCAAGGAAGGCGACAGCCCACATTTTGCAGATGAAAGCCATTATCCAACGGTCAGTGGGAATTGTTTTTCAGTAGATTATGGAGCTGACTGTAAATTTTTCTACAAATGGGATTCCAATAATGGAATACTTACGTTTTTGGATCATGAAATGGTTCGAAATCACGAAGATATAAAAGACATGTTCTACGAAAAAGATTTCAAATTTATTCTAGAAAAAAAGCGGTGGATTCTACATGAATCGCGAAAAGTACCGTATCCATAGAAAGGTAAGTAAAAATGAATATATTTGTGTATCCATTTTTACAATGCGCTCATTTCAAGCCATATTTTGCCATGCGTTTTTCATAATCATCGTCGCCTATTTCAAAATATACCGGATGCACTATGTAAGAAATGTATCCGACAATCTCATCTTGCGGATCATTTTTTTTCAAAAAATACATACCTCCATTTTTACTGAGATATATAGCTTTGGTGATTCTAAAATATGTCGCATTATCACTTATGCGTGTTAATCTCTTCGTTTTCACGTATTTGCTTGGATCTGGATATAGAAAACCAAGATGTTCATATACATCATCTTTGTCTTCTTCAAAGACTGGATGTCGACAACCGCCAGAGCTTGCAAAACTTACTCCATTTTTTGTAAAAAGCGTTATCTCGTAACACCAAGGATTCGCACGACACAAAACACGCAAGATATCGGACATCTCCATTTCCATAACACAAGCATAACGAGGTTTCATTGGTGTATATTCTGTTTTTTTGCGATTTTCATGCTCGATTTCCAGTTCGCGTTTAACAAGTTCCTGAGGGTCTTCCGTATAATATTTATCTTTATTCCTATCTAAAATATACTCCTGGATGAAGGAATAAATTTCACTTTGCCACATATTACCTATCGGAGAAACGAGATCTTCGGTCTTTATCTTTGGAGCATTTTGCGGCGGTGGCTTCGATGTTCCAGCAAGTAGCGTATCTGCACTTAAAACTGCGAAAACGATCAGAATCTTAAATAAATTTCGCATCTCTTCTTCTCCAAAACTTCCTAAATGCTACCATAGAAAAACGGAAACGAGAATGGTACTCTGGTGCTTGTAGTAAGAAGGTGGTTATTATGATAGTGATGCGATTCGCAGCTTATATTTTGTTATTCGTGTTCGGAAACGCATTCAGCAGTGTGTTGCATTTTTTGTTGGAAGATAAATATGATGTCTCTCCAGAACACACGTTTTTGTTTGGCACAGAATATGGCAGTTGTATTGCAACAATTTTAATGACATCTGCCGTTTTGCTCGCTTATTTCTATCTGAAAGAAAAATATTGTGTAAATCGAGATTCTTCTCCGGCCAAAAACAAAAAAACGACATCATGGTTTTCAGTCTCCAGCATTGACGATGAAATTTCACTTGATAATGGAATTCTAGCGATATCTATACTGAGCGTGGTCTATCATTGCGTGTGTGTTTTATATCTATACATTACATTTGCGCTGAATTTTGTCGCATTTTTAAAAATTGCTGCAACCTTGATGACGTTACTGCTGCTAATAGCGTATCTGATGATCGAGAAAAGACATCGTGACGTGCGCAATTTCAAGTTGTACTATTCAACAATTGCTGGAATAATGCTTTTTTGTAATGGTGTCTCCATATTGGCTATGTATAAGTACGCTAATCCAGAGATATTTATGCGCATCGTTGAAGATTGCGACACATATAAAACCGTAGACGATATTGGAAGCGAATGGAAAAATAACGAATACAAAAATATAGAAGAACTTTCTCATTGTTTGAATGCAAAACTAATAATGCGAATGACATCAAAAGATATTACTTATGAATTAAAAGATAGTCGATCTATTGTTGTGCATTTTAATTTGATTTCTTTGGATGATGATGTGCGCAAAGTAAGAGCTGAAGATAGGTTAAATAGGAGACACTATCACGGCTTGGCCAGAGACAGAAAAAACTACAAAGTCGGCGCCAACTCAAAAACTTTTACCAGAAAAACATCAAAAGATAAGATAGAGAATACGATAAAGTGCGAGACGGTTAATTGCTCAAAAACATATGCAGATGTGTCAGACTTATGTATTGACTCTGATCTAGGCGATGTACATGTAAAATCTTTCGAATCTTCTGACACAACAGTATCTCATGCTGTTACTGAGGGCGCTATCTTCCGCCAGGACGGCGATAAATTGGAAATAAAAAACAACAAGCTTGGTTCATCGGGAAGCAGCCAAAAAGTTGATTTTCATATTGTTGCAGGAAAGGCGTTAAAAAATATAACTGTCAATCTTGGCGATGGAAACGTATTTGTAGAAAATAGCAATGAAGGCGCTCTGAAGGTTTGTGGGGGAAACGCTTACCACCCTTCTCGTCTTTTCATTCAAAATAAGATGTGCTAAGCTGTTGATGTATTTAACCAAATGAGGATCTATGCATCTTAGAAAAACAGGGGGCGTATCGGATTTGTCAAAGTGCATTGAA
>BNWJ01000114.1 GCA_025998735.1 Alphaproteobacteria bacterium
ATACCATTTATGGAGACTTTATACATGGCGCTAGATGATTACACAATTGTCACGACGACCGTCAGCAGCAAGCTGAGGCTCTCGCACGAAAGATAGTCGTCGAAAAACTAGCTGCCTGCGTTCAAATCCAAAAAATAAAGAGCGTTTATTTTTGGAATGACAAGATTGAACTAAGCAATGAACATCTTCTGATGATAAAAACGCGATCTGATTTGTTTGCGGAGCTTTCTGAATTTATAAAGGAAAATCATGATTACCAGGTGCCGGAAATAGTGCAAATTCCAATTACAAACGGATCAAATGAGTATTTAAGTTGGATCAAAAAAGTAACGAGATGATACTCCTTTCAGAATACTACCGCTTTCCGTATGGATCAAAATTATATCGTTTCCACGAGAGTTTTCTGCCTGATATTGTTTTTGGCAAGCTTTCTGTTTATGTTTTAGATAATTTATACAAGAGGAACATATGGATAAGACAGACCTAACGAAGGCGATTTTTAATCGTCTAAGAATTTTATGTACCTCTTTCTTGCGGTATCTTCATAATTTCCAACTTGCGTTATGCAATCACAAATTTTTGAGTTGTACATTATTCGCTGCAATGGTAGTCATTGCATTAGGAGCTCTACTGGGTTGCGAAATTTGGACTGTGCCGGAAGATGATGAAATCGTGGATTACTACTTGAACAAGATTGAAGAGACCGCAAATTACAAAATGCCTCTTATCCAGCGTGAAGAAATACACCGATTTTTGAAAGAGAATCTGCTTTGCGATGAAAAATTTACAAACAAAAAAGAAAATACACTTCGTGATATATTAAAAGACAAAAGCGTGAAATTTGTTACGTATCCTGGGAATATGTCGGTATCAAATTCATCGGAATACCATCTTTCGAAATTTGGACAGATTAAGCGAGAATTTATTGAAAAATCTCAGTTCGAAGTTTTCCCAGACACAGAATGGGCCTTTATTCTGCATTCTTGGGAAGATGCATTTTCCGACGGCGTTTGTGAGTGGTGGAATTTGGTGCCAGCTCCTCCGATTAAATTGCGTAACAAAACCGCGTTCATTTACTATGATTGTCTTAGAAATCCATCTCCATTGTGGAAACGTATACATAGGCTCTTGCACAAATATCTGAATTGGCTAATCACTGCGATAAACGACTTTAGTGTTGCTTTTCATACCATATAAAAAAGAGCAGTGTTGATTCTTAAAAACAAGTTTGCCATAAAACACTCCGTTCTTTTTAGTAGTGAATGGACTGTTACGTAAGATTGTAATTCCATATATTTTTCTCACCAATCACTGGAAAGAGTTTAGCGTTCTCATGTAAGCTTTTCCATGGTAAACTCCTTAAAGTTTAGGATGTGAATATAAACATACATATGGAGGACCGTTATGGCAAAAAAAGTGACTATGAAATTGGAAGATATCGCTAATGAGCTCGGAATTAACTGTGATGGCGTTGAGCAATATTTGAACACCATGACCGGCGAATTTGTTACGATAATCGATAGCGATATTAGTGGAATTGAAAACGATGAAGAGTTATTGAACGACATCGCTAGTTCAGGTAATTATGTTCTCTTACCAAGTAAATACGATATCCAAGAATACAGCATTATGTCCGATTTCGCGGAGTCTGTCCAAGATGAAGGGAAGCAGAACAAACTCTTTTTTGCATTAGATGGCAAAGGAGCATTCCGCTATTTTAAAGATGTCCTGTTTCAAAATGGCCTTGAGGCCGATTATTATGAGTTTCGTCATCAGGCATATATCGACATTGCGCAGAGCTGGTGCGAAGAAAATGATATTCCGTATGTTGGAAAAATATGATTTAAACTACTTCCATTTCTGTTTTCTTTCCATCAGTGGATTAAATATCTCCCAAAATGTGCGTTTCTTTTTGTGTTTTTCTTTGATTTCTCTGAAGTATTCATCGTGATTTTTGTGATCACCAAAGTCTGTTATTTGAGAGCTTAATTCATGGCAAGCAATGAGATCTTTCGCTGCGTATTGATAATATTTTGACACGGCCTTGGCAAGAGAGTGCTCCGTAAGTTTGCGATATAAAATTGTAGCCGCCAACGGGTAATTATTGCGTAAAATTTTCGCCATTGGCCTGAGAAGTTCATAATAAGCACCGTTTATTGATTCAGCTTTCAGCAAAACAAATTCGGCACATTCTTCGACTTCCTCTAATTGCATAAGAAAATTCATCGCTGCATAAATATCTTTGTGCTCAAATGCCTTTTCAATTGATTGCTTTCTAAATTGCTCACGAAAAGTATCGTTGGCGTTTTTCAGAATTTCTTCATATAAGTCGTATTTAAAATCTACTTGAAACCAAGCAATCCGTTCCTGTTGCGCTGCCTCAAGTTCTCCAGAAAGCGACAACGCACTGATTTTCAGTTTCAGGTAATCATCGCGCCAAGTTGTGATCGGTTTAGACAGTTTATCGAGCCATTCTAGCGCTTCACCATATCTTGCATGATTTATCATTCGCTTAGCGATTGCCAAATAGTCGTACTCGTAGAGTCCGCCATGAAACGACTGCGCCTGAATATACTCGTCGACATCATTTCTGCAATCGGCTATGTGCGCTAATCCTCTTTCGATATTGTCGAGGTAATACTCTACCTTTTTATTGACTTCCTCTTGAAGATTATCATCCTCATCAAGTTCTCCTTTTGCCTTTTCTTTCTCAAATTTTGCAGTGGTTTTCTTTTTTACCTCTTCCAATCCGCTTGGAGATGCCAATTCTAGAAAATTTTTCTTCAATAGCTCGAGTCCTTCTTCTCTTAAAACGTCCTTGAAGTCGGAAATTACATTTCCCATTACCCCATAATTGTCGTGCATAAAAAGATCGCAGACCAGCTTAACAACTTCCTTGATATCTACCGAAAGCTTCAAAAATATTTTCCCAAAATCCTCCATACATTGCGCATAAAAATTTCCGATGTATCCATTGCTATCGTCTGATCTTTCTATAACTTTGTTGTGCGTTTTTATAAGGTCCAGCATCAATTTTCTGGCTTCATTCGGAGATGTATTAGCCAGATTAACGATGTTTTCCCGCGTTTGATCCATAACGTCCACAAATCCCCCAGCATCCCAATAACCAATGAAAGCCTTGGATTTTTTGTACGAAGATATGGACTTTTCTATCGTCGAAATAAGTTCTGCTTCTTTTGAATTCATGGGGCCACCTCATAACATAAGTCTTCCATATACTTTTTAACAGACTCCAGTCTGTCTGCCAATGGATGATCGCTGGGAAACTTGTATTCTTTGACGATTTTCATCGCTCCAATTTTACGTCATCTAATTTACTGTTCCAAAAGTACACTTTTTTAAATGTTTTGCCATTTTCGTCATACTCAAAAGCGTGTACATCTACTCCTTGCCCAGCTTCATTTTTCATAAAATACATAAACTCTGTGGAATCGTTACGATTTTCTTCTTTGTAGCCGTTGTTTTCAAGCAACTGACGAAGTTTAGAATTGTCTTTACGATGAACTGCAATATCCAAATCAGAGTGTTTGCGCGTTTGTTTTCCAAGTAAAGCATCAACACTCCAGCCACCGTCTATCCAAACGGTTATGCCGAATTCTCCGAGCCAGTTGTATAAATCTAAAACTTTGGTAAAGGTCATATTGTTAATTTTCTTTATGATTTTTTCTCATCAACATCTTCTAAGAGAATACAGTTCTTATTCCAGCTTTTCCATGATAAACTTTCGAGAAGTTTTGAAGATTGAGACAATGGATATAACGAAACTACTCGATTTAAATATGACCGGAAAATTCGGCTATCTTTCGTCATTGATGGAAATGGACGTTACTTTTAGTAGCGATGTTAGCATCATCAATTCCGGAATTCCATCGGACATCTTACCACCCCGTGAGTTTTTACAATAGTTAAGAATATGCTATAATTCCAATAATTTTTAGAGATAATTGGAGTTTTAGATGAGACTAAAAACAGGAGCAGTTGCAGGTTTAGCAAAAGTCATAGAA
>BNWJ01000115.1 GCA_025998735.1 Alphaproteobacteria bacterium
TTCAAGTTATTTTCACACAGATCCTTAACAAGACTTCACAGAAAAACACATTGTTACTCGAAATCTGCTGAAATGCTCAGGCTCTCCGTTGCGTTGATCGTACATAAGGCTTTACTCCCCATATAGGGCAATCCCAAAATAAATGTCTTAAGGATTTTTCCTATATCCTGACGTTGCTACGCTCCATTTGCTTTTTTGATTGCGTTAAGTAATTCGTTTGCCATCGGTATTTCCGATAGTAATATTCCATTTGGAGCGGCTGGACCATATATCATCATGAATGGTATGCCAACTCGGCCGTTTTTGTGGATGAATCTCAGGATATCGTCATTTTTTTCGGTTAGATCAGCTTCCATATAGACGACGTTCTTTTCACCAAAAATTTCTTGAACCTTGGAATCATTCAAAAGATTCATTTTGTTGTATTTGCAATTGACGCACCAATCGGCGGATATATTGAGCAAAACGACTTTGTTATTGGCGATTTCGGCGGATATTTTTTGGGAAATTTCCTCCATGCTTTGGTGCTTTGGCGATAACTGATGTTTGTGTGGAATTGCCAGCAGAATCACAATGGAAAAAAGCACTATAGATATGCGACGACTTTCACCACCACATTTTCGCGACAGTACCATTGCGCATGAAGAAAATACCAATACATAACAGGCAAATGCAGTTGGAGACAAGTGATTGCATAGCAGTATGAATATCCAAAGAAACGCAAGCGTGCTTGCAATGTTTGCAACAGGGACACTAATTCTATTGCCCCAAGCTGCAAGATGTGCCAGCGTTGCGATTGCGCCATGGGCACTTATTCTTGCCAAAGTGGAATCATAGTTAATAAACGGGGCCAGCATGACGCTGGCGATGTATGGAAACGAAAATCCAGTTGCTATGGCGAAAAATATCAGAAACATCTCCAGAATCGTGCCTTGAATTGCGAACGCAGCAGCCGTTCCAAGAAAAGGCGCCGTACATGGAATCGCAGTTATCGAAGCTATGAAACTAAACACAAAATTTCGAAGAAACACATTGCGTGGTTCGTTTTCAATCTGAATTGACGGAAAAAATGCTATGATTCCAAAGGCATGCAGAGTCAATCCAAACAGCCCAATGGTAACAAATTTCAGAAACCACACGTTTTGGAAATGCAGCCCCCATCCTATTGTTTTGCCACCGATCTTTAGAATGGCCAAAATTATCGCCAGAACAAGAAAACTGAAATAATTTCCGCAAATGCTTCCCAGCAGAGCAGATTTTTTATGAGCCGAAAACAGAGATTTCAGCTTCATTAGCAGCACCGGAAGCACGCATGGCATGACATTTAATATCAATCCGCCCAGAAATCCCAGAAGCAGAATCCAAGCGAGATGGGCCATCGTCTTGTTCTGTGGAGAATAATCGAAGTGTATCTTGATGTTTTTAGAAGATATCACGCAGATGTCGTTGCACATTGGACATTCAATGCACAATTCCAGCAGATTCTCTCTGTTGGCGATGTCAGAAACATTTATCTGAAAATTTACCTTACACGTAGAGTTGTTTATTTGCTCAAGAGTCTGGTTCTCATCGTAGATGAATTCCCGAAGATTTTCGCTTTTTGCAATGGAAATCGCAGGAGCTCGCGGGATCTTCCATCCGTTTGGAGCTGATATTACAACATCGCACGAGATTTTACCTTCCACACAAGTGTAATCGGTGGTTGCGTCGTAGTCTATGTCACAATAGGCATGTGCAAAACTACAAAGTAGCAGCAGGAGAAAAAACAACAAAAATTTTTCGGACTTGAGTTGCATATTAATAAATTGTTAATCAAAAGCGCGTACTATGTCTATAGTAAACCAGGTGAGATACATGAGCAACTGTCATAGCGATATACATAATTTGGCGGGAAAGATTTTGCTGTCAACGCCATCTATTTCAAACGAATACTTAACTAAATCTATGATATACGTGTGTAGTCATGATAAAAATGGAGCAGTGGGAATCGTCGTGAACAAATTAATCCCAAATATGAGCATAAAAGATATATTGGAGAAACTAAACGTGAGCGCCGAGGGCATTGAAAACATCGATACGCATTTCGGAGGATCAGAAGAGATCGATCGGTGCTTCATTCTCCATTCGGACGACTATATGTCGCCAGAAAGTACCGAAATAAGCAGTAACATCGCGCTGACCATAAACTCTGATATAGTGCGCGCAATGACATCTACAGGAGGGCCATCAAAGAAGATATTGTGCATGGGATGTTATCTGTGGGATCCAGAGCAGTTGGAAAATGAGGTCGCTTCCAGCTATTGGATCCCAATCGAGGCCGATGAAGCGCTGATTTTTGGAGATCCCAAGGCGGATAAATGGAGTAAGGCGCTCTTAAAAATAGGATTCCAAACGAATTTGTTTCTTGATACACACGGAAATGCATGATTAAATTACATCATTCGTCACAAAAATTAATGTATTGTTAATCTTTTTTGGACATAATGTTCTAGAGAGTTTTAAAGAAGGAATACAAAAATGCATAAGAACGACAACAGAATATATGAGTTTTATGATTCATCGTCGTATTTGTTAATGCCTATGCGTAAGATGGCGCATATGGCCAGGTCTTTTCTTAACGAGCATCCGAGCGCAATGGATTATGGTGGCGGACGTCTTATGGAGGGGCTTACAGACATGTATGAGCGCAGCACAAGATATGTGAAAAAACCGGAGTTCAACATCGATCATGTTGATGTAAATGGTGAGAAGGTAAAGGTTTATCAAACAACGGCGGTAAAAAAAGCTTTCGGTAATCTGGTGCATTTCACAAAGGAAAATCAGGGAAATGAGCCAAAAGTACTAATAATTGCTCCGGTGTCCGGACATTTCGCGACGCTGTTGAGGGATACGGTAAAAAGAATGATTCCGAAACATGATGTTTATATCACCGATTGGAAGAGTGTTCGCGATATTCCGATATCTGCAGGCAGTTTTGATCTGGATTCATATTTGTCGTACTTGATTGATTTTGTTCATCATATTGGGCCAAGCGCGCATGTAATGGCGGTTTGTCAGCCGGCGGTGCAGGTCATGGCCTTGGCAGCCGTCATGGACGAAGCTAATGATCCGTGCGCTCCTGCTACAATTATCCCAATGGGGGGGCCAATTGATCCAAGAGTAAAAAAAACAGAGGTCAATATACTGGCAGAAAGTCATACTCTGGAATGGTTTGAGAAAAATTTCATAACGTTAGTTCCGCAGGGACATATCGGAGCCGGCCGCAGGGTATATCCGGGATTTATACAGCTGACGGCATTTATAAACATGAATCCGGAGTCGCATTATCGAGCGCATGTCCAGTATCTGGAAGACAAAATACTCAATAACAAGGCAGGAATAGAAAAACATGCCACATTTTACGATGAGTATCTGTCCGTTTTAGATATGGACGACGTCTATTATCTTGAAACAATCGAGAAAATATTCCAAACCTACGAATTGCCTCGGGGAGTCATGAAATACAGGGGGAACACCATAGACCTTGGCGCCATAAGAAACTGCGCATTGTTGACGCTGGAAGGGGAAAAGGACGATATATCCGCTCCGGGACAGACTTTTGCTGCTCATGCGTTGTGTAGAAATTTACCGAAAGAAATGCAGAGGCACTATCTGCAACCGGGCGTTGGCCACTACGGCGTCTTCTCCGGTAGCAAATGGAGGGCTTTTGTGGCGCCGAAGATTGAAGAATTCATTGCCAAATTCGACTACAACATCGGAACATACAAAAGACATCAACCTAGTCGTAAAGCGAATGCTTGGGATCTGGGTAAAAATGCGTCGAACTTTTGGAACGGTGCATCGCATAGAACGTGCCGCCTCCCCTTATGAGCCGCCCATTCAACAGCGAAGTGCATCATTTCACGGCCTAAAAAACGAGGATTTTTTGCGAATTATGTAAAAAGTGGTCTTGAAAAAAGTCACATGAAGAAGTTAATCTCGAATTTAGTTTATAATTTATTTTAAAGAGAGGTTAA
>BNWJ01000116.1 GCA_025998735.1 Alphaproteobacteria bacterium
TGTGAAAAACGTAGCAATCAATCGTTTTTTGCTACTTTTTTGTGCATTTTTATGACGTGCAAGCTCGTCGAACAAGCCTCCCAAACATTAACTAAATATATCTCTAAAATTTTATGAAACGCCCGTGAAATATTAAAACTTAATTAATATTCGGAGATTTTATCTCAAAAATCAACCCATATTTCTAGGAAAAAGCCCTGACCATACGCGCATCTAACAAAATGTTTTTGCTTGACCTTTAACAAAAAACATGATATATTCTTCTTTAGCTTGGGTTTTTTTAAGCTGTTTGCCGAGATTGGATGATTTTTGTGCAACTTTTAAAACGCTCAATTTTTTTAATTAATGAGGAGTGAACAAATGAAAATAAAAAAATCAATAGTCGTTTGCGCATCTGTAGTGGTAGTCGCAAGTTTCGGCATTGCCGAAGGAATGCTTACGGGGACGACTACCGAAACGCTTACAATATCGGCTCCATCTAACGGTGGCGGCAAAACGTCCGCTGTTGGCCCCCAATTGCCGGAGAACGCTCATACTGACGACATGGTGGATATCAGAATTCCGGTGGGAGGAAGAACAACGATAAGCGACGGCGCAAGCTGTGTGGGAGACTTGGTGGAAGGTGCGCGGACCGGAAAGGGGAAAATAGTATTCTTAGACGGATCAACATACGAAGGAGATTTGGTGGACGGTAAAATGGAAGGGAATGGCACGTATACGTTTGGTAGTGATAAGTACGTGGGCCCTTTTAAGAATGGTAAAAGGAACGGGTTTGGGAAACTGACCCTGGCAGGTACCGAGATCTATGAGGGAAATTTCGTAAACGGTAAACGAAGCGGGCAGGGGATCTGCATGTATAACAATGGACTCAAATATGACGGAAAGTGGGATAATGATCAAAAACATGGGAAGGGAAAGATGATCTTCGCCGAAAAAAACGAATCCAACTGTGAAGACGCATACGACGGAGAATGGTACAACGATGACATGCATGGATACGGAAAATATATGTACGAGAATGGAGATACATACGTGGGACAATTTATGAACGGTAAACGCAGCGGAGCAGGACTATATACGTACAAGAAAGGAAAGAAATATCAAGGAAACTTTAGGGATGATCACCCGGAAGGACAGGGCACGATGACATTCGCCAACGGAGACAAATACGCCGGAGAATGGGCGCAGGGTGCAGAACACGGAGTGGGAGTGCTGATACTCGCCAATGGAGACAAATACGCCGGAAATTGGGCGCAGGGTGTAGAACACGGAAAGGGAGTTGCGACACTCGCCAACGGAGACAAATACGACGGATGTTGGAAGAACGGTAAAAAGGATGGGAAGGGAACATATACGTACCACAGTGGAGCCATATACGAGGGGGATTGGGCGCAGGGTGTAAAACACGGAGTGGGAGTGCTGACACTCGCCAACGGAGAGAAATACGACGGATGTTGGAAGAACGGTAAAAAGGAGGGGAAAGGAACATATACGTACCGCAGTGGAGGCACCTACGCGGGAAATTTTGTGAGCGATGTACGGAGCGGAAAGGGCAAGATGACACACACCAATGGAACCATATACGACGGGGATTGGTTCAGTGATAAAGAGGAAGGAAAAGGAACATATACGGACAAGAATGGTTACAAATACGAAGGCGGTTTTCGGGATGGTTTTCCAAACGGAAACGGAAAGGTGCAAGTCCCCGAGGATGGAATCTATACAGGATCTATTGTGCATAATGTAATAAGCGGATCAGGAGAACACGCGTTTTATAATGGAGCCAAATATGTGGGAAGATATGTGAACAATAAACGATGTGGGTACGGAAAATATACGCTCAAAAATGGTGACACCCACACAGGATTTTGGCAAAACGATCAACCAAACGGGTGGGGAGAACGGAAGACGCTGCATGACGGGCAGGTTCGTAGTGGCGAGTGGGAGGATGGCATACTTACCCCTGTACCTGCGGAACCTAGCCAAATGAGCTACCTTGATGGTAGCTATATTGGGACAGTGAAAAACGGGCACCCCTACGGGCAAGGGGGAATGGTATACAAGACTGGAGCGAGATATGACGGACACTGGGTAGAAGGTAAGAAAGACGGATCGGGAAAGATGACGTACGCCAATGGATCTACATACGCCGGAGATTGGGTGAATGATAAAGAACATGGGATGGGACAATTTGTGTCTGATGCCGAACAATACGCAGGAGGCTATTTTGGTGGTCTACGAAGCGGAGAAGGAACGTGTGTGTACCAGAATGGAGACAAATACGAAGGAGGCTGGGTGAAAGATAAGAGAAATGGAAGAGGAAAATATGTGTTCGAGACAGGAGACACATACGACGGAGGTTGGGTAGAGGGTAAAAAGGAGGGTCCAGGAACGTATGTGTCCAAGAATGGATACACATACGAGGGAGGTTGGGTAGACGATAAAAGGGAGGGAAACGGAACACTCAAGTTCGAAAATGGAGCCAAATACGACGGAGGTTGGGTGAACGATAAGACAGAGGGAAAAGGAACCTATACGTACCAGAACGGGGACATCTACGATGGAGACTGGGTCGGTGGCAAACAACATGGAAAAGGAACATATAGGTTCGCCAGGGGAAGCAAATACGAAGGAGATTGGGTAGAGGGTAAAAAGGAGGGAAACGGAACCTATACGTACCAGGACGGGAGAATCTACAATGGAGGTTGGGTGAATGATAAAGAACATGGAAAAGGAACAGTTACGTTCCCCAGCGGAGGTAAATACGAAGGAGACATAAGTGACGGTAAAATGGAAGGGAAAGGAACATATACGTACAAGGATGGGAAAAAATTAGATGGGGAATGGCGCGATGACCATTTCATATGCCCATTCAACAGCAAAGTGGATCATTTCAAGGCCTAAAAAACGAGGATTTTTTGCGAATTATGTAAAAAGTGGTCTTGAAAAAAGTCACATGAAGAAGTTAATCTCGAATTTAGTTTATAATTTATTTTAAAGAGAGGTTAACATGGCCCCAAAAGGTTATCACCACGTGACTCGTGATATAAGGTCACAGATCCAGGTTTTGAAGTCAAGCAATTTATCTCAGCGAAAGATTGCTGAAAAAGCAGGCATAAGTCAGTCTGCTGTCAGTCGAGAAATCGCAAGGAATTCAAGTGGTTGCGAGTATTCTACAAAAATTGCCGATAAAAAGGCGATTGAACGCAGATCTTTGGCCGTCAATGTTCCGAAAAAGCCAAAAGGCAACTTGGAGTTGAAAATCAGAGAATGCATAGAAAAAGACTGGAGTCCGGAACAAATCTCAGGACGTCTCAAATTAGAGCAAGAGCCGATGGTCGTTAGTCACGAGACGATTTACCGCTACATTAGATCCGACAAAGCCAATGGAGGCCTGTTATATCAGCATCTAAGGCATGGAGGCAAGAAATATCGCAAGCTTTGGACATTGGGAGGGCGACACAATCATAAGTCATCGCAGCCACACTCCTCTCGTCACAGTTGTGGAACGCAAATCCAAGTTCAGCAAAATTAAAAAGGTTAAAAATAAAACCAAAAAGGTTGTTGGAAAAGCCGTTGTGAAAATACTAAAGCCACTGAAAGATCACGTAAATAGCATAACGGATGACAACGGAGGCGAGTTTGCTGGACACGAAGAAGTCGCCAAGAAATTAGATGCGAAAATTTACTTCGCAACTCCGTACCACTCCTGGGAACGAGGGCTCAACGAGCATACGAACGGCCTGATTCGACAGTATTTGCCGAAGAAATCCGATTTCAAAGACGTTTCTGATGAAAAAATACAAGAAATAGAAGATAAACTTAACAATCGACCACGGAAAGTGCTAAACCTTACCACCCCGTGAGTTTTTACAATAGTTAAGAATATGCTATAATTCCAATAATTTTTAGAGATAATTGGAGTTTTAGATGAGACTAAAAACAGGAGCAGTTGCAGGTTTAGCAAAAGTCATAGAA
>BNWJ01000117.1 GCA_025998735.1 Alphaproteobacteria bacterium
ATCGATTATCTCGCAAATCATCAGGATCTGATTCCCATAGTTGCCAGGTGGTATTTCGATGCCTGGAGAAAATATACGAAAGATCCATCCATTACTGGACGAATTCAAACCAAACTTTTGAGTCGTTTGAACACAAATAAGCTCGATATATGTTTTTTATATTTTCAAAATGATGAATTGATTGGCACAATTAGTTTGGCAGAAAAGGATATTCCGAATAACGAAAGTTTTACTCCGTGTTTATCCAATCTATTTGTTATCGAAAAATATCGTCGACAAAAAATTGGAGAAAATCTCGTGGAGTACGCAAAGCGGCAAGCGAAAAATTTTGAATTCGAAAAATTATATCTTTACACAACTGATAAAACAGTGCATTTTCGGTACGAAAAACTTGGCTGGAAAATCATCAAAGAAGATGTTCCGCTTTGAGTTCAAAAGCTGGTTCAGATAGCTCATATGCCTTAATCCTGCACAGTTATCTCCAGTATTATATTTTGCACGCAGTAAAGATATATGTTAATCACACCAAAAAAGCAAAACGTTTTGCATTGCTTGGTATTAAGGTAGCGAAGCCATTGGTGTGAGTACGGCACGCACAAAAAAATATTTCAAAAAAACCGCTTGACTCCTTCCAAAAAAGACATTATATTATGGCCAAGTTATTATTAGGATGCGTGCTATGCTCAAGAGAGCAAACAAAAACCATCGTGCTTCTGCCGAAACCAACAATGTCGTGGGACATTTTGGAAACGATGAAGTCGTGGCATGCCGTAACGCATATGATGACTCGATGGCAAAATTAATAACGGGCGCATCTTGCAACGGCGCCTCTTCAGCCGCATATTCCATTCACATTATTCGAATTAGGCTCTAGCCAGCCAATCAAACACTTTTACTTTCAATCTGTTATTGAAATTTATGCTAGGCATAAGCATTTTATTTTTTATGTTTCATGCTAGACACGAACGATTTTTATGAACTTTGATATACTTTTTTAATTTATGGGGAATAATATTATGAACGATTCTAAGAAAAATACATGCAAGGCAGTATTTTGCATGGTTGTAGGTTTAGCGTGTGCTGATGCGGACTGCATGGAGAACGAGACGTTGGAAAAACTGATGAAAAGCGAAATGCATGACAGCTTTGGTTCGAGTCGAGGCAAGTCGCTAAAAGCAAAAGTTGATGCAAAAAGCAACGATAAAACGGTAACACAGATGGTGTATGATGCTTGTGGGCAGCCGCTCGTACAGCTAATGGATCGGAGAAGTAGTGAATTCCACACTAACACTGAGCTACTTCGAAAAACGGAAGATCTTGATGATGACAAAGAAACCGAAGTTCATGCGTGCCCCGATAGGCTTCGTGCGTCCTCGTATTTGGATGCTCGAAGTGACGCCACGACCTCTGCGAACGTTGATACCGGAACATGCAGGACCGTAAAAGACATGGTGATGGCTGCTTGCGGTTGCCGTGACGTGGAAGAAATGTGGAAAAAGCGTGGCCCTGGATTTGGAAAAAGATATGCCAGACTCAGATATGTGCTTCTACATCTATTGCAGAGGAAGGATGTTACGGATGCCAATAAGGACGAAATAAAAGATGGCCTTGACACGCTCTATACGAATGTTGACGGGCATTTGCGTAAAAGAGATAGAAAAAATAAGAGGCAGAGATCTATGGCTCATCCTTATGTGTGATAATCCCTGGTGTGCCAGGAGAAGACAAGATGAAAATGGATGAAAAATGCCTTTCGGCAAGGACTTGTTCCAAGTAGATTTACCAAGCCACCATGCAGTGCTGGACAGCGAAAGCTGTCCGGCGCTGAGCGGCAATGGAGTGCTTGCCGTACGGCCATTTCCTAGATATTTTTAATATTGATTTCCCATGACGAGATTTTTTTAGATGAAATCGGAGTAGAAAAATATTATGAGATATGATCATCAAGTGAAAAAAATGCGACGTTTGCACGCAATTATTTCAAGCGCTCCTTCAGCCAAGTATTCCTTTTCATGGTTTTGTCGTTGTTCACGGAAATGAACATGGCTTTTTTGCTGCCGACGATTACGACAAGTTTTTTGCCTCGCGTAATGCCTGTATAGATTAGATTTCGCTGAAGCATCATATAGTGCGACATGACCAACGGTATCACAACCACAGGATATTCCGAGCCCTGAGATTTATGGATCGAAACCGCATAGGCCAAAACGAGTTCGTCTAATTCGGAATACTCGTAGCTGATGTCATTGCCATCGATATTCACAAAAATCTGCTGATTTTCAGCATCTATATCGGAAATGAATCCGATGTCTCCATTAAATACGTTTTTATCGTAATTATTTCTGATTTGCATTACCTTATCGCCGACACGGTAACGACGGCCTCCGCGAGTTATCTCGAAACCATTAGGATTCAGAGCTTCCTGCAGAGACTCGTTCATTTTAGATGTCCCAACAATACCGCGATTCATTGGAGTCAGCACCTGAATGTCGTTTATCGAATTGTATCCGAATTTTTTCGGGATTCTTGTTTTTACGAGACTGATAATTTTTTCCAAAACTTTCTCTTGATCATCCTCGCTATTGAAGAAAAAATCCGAACTCTCGCTGTTGTTAATTTCCGGATATTTTCCGTTCACTATTCTATGAGAATTCATAATAATTGCGGACTCTTGCGCCTGTCGGAAAATTTCATTCAACTCGATGACGGTAAACGCATTTGAGCCAATGATATCTTTCAAAACATTCCCAGCTCCAACTGACGGCAGCTGGTTGATATCTCCGACAAGAATCAACGTTGCATGTCTTGGAATGGCCTTGAGCAAATGATACATCAGAAGCGTGTCGATCATGGATGCTTCGTCTAAAATTATCAGATCGCAGTCCAATTGATTATTTTCATTGTGCTTGAATCCTCCGTTCAGCGGGTCAAATTGCAGCAATCGATGAATCGTTTTCGCCTCTCTCCCAGAAGCTTCAGACATTCTCTTTGCCGCACGTCCAGTCGGAGCAGCAAGCAAGATTTTGTCTGTTATCTTTGATATAATTTCCAATATGGACTTTGTAATGGTCGTTTTTCCAGTTCCTGGACCACCTGTAATTACAAGCAATTTGTTTGTAATAGCTGCCTTTATGGCCTCAATCTGCCTTTCAGCTAAAGATATCGACAATTTTTTCTGCGCCTGTTCCAAAGCTTCATCTATACGAATTTCTTTGGTGTTTTTTGACGAATCTCTGATTTCTTTCAGCATTTTCGCGATCTGTACTTCAGCCAAATAATACCCAGCAAGGTATACCGCCAACGTGACGTTGGATCCTCCACCGGCTTCGCCTCCTTCTTTATTGTATGCGAGATCTGTTTGCGAGATTGATTCAGCGTCAGTATTGCAATTACAGTCGGCATACAATGAAGTTTGGGGCGATAGCGTTAGTGAGTCCAGCGTCACGTTGGTTTTCTCAGCCATAAGGGATTCCATAGCGATATCCAGAACAGATTCATCTACTTCTAGCATTTCTTTTGCTTTTGTGATTAATTCTTCGCGTGGATAATAGACATGTCCTTCATCAGTAAGCTTATGCAATATAAACATAATGCCGGCTTCCGCTCTCAATGGAGACTTTGTATCAAAGCCTAGTTTTTGAGCGATTTTATCTGCTGTTAGAAAACCGATTCCCCAAATATCATGCGCCAATCGATACGGATTTTCCTTCACAACTGCAATGGATTCATTACCGTATTTTTTGTAAATCTTACTGGCATAGGCAGACGAAACGCCGTGACTCTGAAGAAAAACCATAACTGAGCGAATTTCCTTTTGCTCAATCCAAGCTTTGCCGATCATTTCTATGCGCTGCCTTCCAATTCCTTCCACTTCGCGCAATTTTTCGATGGATCCTTCGATAATGTCCAGAGTTTTCTCACCGAATTTCGCAACAAT
>BNWJ01000118.1 GCA_025998735.1 Alphaproteobacteria bacterium
TTCCGTAGTAAAAAAATATCTGTGGTACGTTCGTATCAATTTGTGTTTCGTTAGTTGTAGTCATTTGCGTATACTCCTTTTTGTTTTGTTTTTGACTATTTGTTTTTCCAAAATATCGTTAATCGTTATGGATTTCTCGAAAAAATTTGCACGAATATTCTGAATCACACAAAAGGGATTATCTACATTTTTATGTCGATCTCCGAAATTGGAAACCTAAAAAGGGAATTTGAAAAAGCTGGAGGTCATTGGTCGACATTCATTATATGGATAAAGAATCATTTTGCACTCGGTCGTTCCGACTATCATCGCCAATATGAACCGATTCTCTATGGATGGCCTGAAGGATCAGATCATTATTGGTGTGGCGATCGTGATCAAAGCGATGTTTGGGAATGTCAAATGACGCATAAAAATGATCTGCATCCAACAATGAAACCAATTCCGCTGGTATCCAGAGCAATAAGTAACAGCAGCAAAACGGGCGGCATTGTTCTTGATCCTTTTGGAGGATCTGGCACAACCATAATGGCGTGTGAACAGCTGGAACGCAGATGCAGGAGTATCGAACTTGATCCTAAATATGTTGACGTAATTATTCGTCGCTGGCAGAAAGCAACTGGTAAACAAGCGATTCTTGAATCGACCGGAAAAACATTTAGTGAGGTAGAATAATGGCACTTATAAAACAATCCGAGTGGTCACGGCGACAGGGGTTTTCGAGGCAGTATGTAAACAAGCTCATAACCGAAGGAAAAATCAAACTCGTTGATGGCATGATTGACGAAGGCACTGCGAATTCTATTTTAACGAGACAGCGAGATCCAAATCAGCCCATTCGAAGAAATGGTAACGGAACCTACGAAGAACGAAATGATATGCATGATCTTCTCGTAAAAACAAAACTGAAAAACGAAATTGAACGTGGGAAATTGTTGGAAGCAAAAGTTAAATCTGAAATCGGTGAACTCGTATCAGCCGAAGCAGTGAAAAACGCTATGTTTGCGAAAGGCCGCATCATTCGCGATGGAATGATGAATATTCCGGATCGCGTTTCGTCTTTGATTGCAACAATAAGCGATGCATCGCAAATTCATGAAATCCTTTCCAAGGAAATACGGGAAGTGCTAACGGAACTAAGCCGAGATGATTGATGGTATAGATCTTTCTTCCTACAATGTAGGGTTGCGTCCCGATTCCATGAATTGCAATCCGGCAGGCGTGTCACTTCCGTTTGGTATGGAGACACTCGCATACAATACGCAAGTGTTGATTTGCAAGATCTGCTAAATTTTCGAAACCGCATAAAAGCAGGTCTGGAAGAGTCGGGAAAAAACAGCAAATGCCAAGTGATTTTCACAACATCGAAGGGAATTCAATGAAGATATTTGAGTTGTTCACTAATCTTTTTAAGAAGAAAGCATCGGCACAATACGATGGAGCCGGACATGGAAAACGCCTTGGAAATTGGTATCCGTCGAGCTCGTCCATCAATACACTTCTTGCCTCAAGTTTGAGCACTTTGCGGACGCGATCACATGATATTGTTCGTAAAAATCCATACGCTGCAAATGCCATTGATTCGATTGTTCGAATTGCATTGGTACTGGAATCAAGCCACAATCGAAGGCAAAAGATTCTGAGTTTAGAAGAAACGTTCAAGATTTATGGTTGAGTTGGACCGACGAAGCGGACAGTGCAGGAGTTGTCGATTTTTATGGCTTTCAATCGTTGGTTTTGAGAAGTGTCATTGAATGCGGCGAGTGTTTTGTGCGTTTGAAAATCGACAAGAAAAACGCAACAGTTCCATTGAAATTGCAGGTGCTTGAGTCTGAACATTTGGATTCATCAAAAGATCAAGCATTGCCAAATGGAAATATCATCAGGTCTGGCATCGAATTCGATAAAACCGGAAAACGAGTTGCATACTATTTGTATAGTGAGCACCCTGGGGATAATCGATTAATGGGTCCAGCGTCACGCTGGCCGGCATCGGAAATTCTTCACATATTTTCAAACCGCTCCGACCTGGACAAATTCGCGGTGAACCGTGGCTGAGCAATGTTCTTCTGAAATTGCACGATCTCGATCAATATGAAGATGCTGAATTGGTACGTAAGAAAACGGCAGCAATGTTTGCCGGATTCGTGACACGACTTGATCCTGAAGATAATGTTTTTGGCGACCAACGTGACGTTGGATCCGATTTTTGTGGTCTTGAACCTGGAACGATGCAATTTTTGGAGCCAGGTGAGGATGTAAAATTTTCTTCTCCAGCTGATGTTGGCGGAACATACGAAGTCTTCATAAAACAACAGCTTCGTGCAATTTCTGTTGGTTTGGGAATTACCTACGAACAACTTACAGGCGACTTGAGCGACCAACGCGACGTTGGATCCTATTATTTGCTGGTACGGCAAAATATTATTGCGCGTGCGGCACGCACTGCGGATTCAAATCTCGCGCAGAAGTTGTTTCTGAACTTGGCTATGATATCGAAGAAATATACGCAGAAATTGCAGCCGATAACGAACGCGCAAAAAAGATGAATCTAATTTTCGATTCACAAAACATAAACGAGGAAAACGATGATCCAGAAGTTGATGAATAAACCACTATTAATTAATCCGCAGTCGCTAGCAAGCATGATGCTTGACTCATTGTTTTTGTCTGTACCAAAAAAAGATGACTTGACTGTAGTTGCCTCCGATGTCGGCAACCTCAAACAAAAAAATTCCAAAACATACAATATACATAATAGTATTGCTGTCATTCCGATTCATGGTTTGTTCACAAAAAATTGTCAGTACAGCTCGCACTTTTTCGTAACGACATCATATAATGGAATTCATGAATTAATTGCAACAGCTCTTGAAGACTCAAAAGTCAATTCTATTTTATTAGACATAGATAGTCCTGGAGGCGAAGTTGGCGGACTGTTTGATCTGGTGGATTTCATTTATGAATCTCGTGAAGCAAAGCCGATTTACGCCTTTGCCAACGATCATGCATTTTCGGCTGCGTATGCAATTGCATTCTGCAGCATCTAAAATTTTCGTCAATCGCACTTCAGGAGTTGGAACCAGGCTGAGCCTGGACCCGTATTCCTACGGAAAACTGGAAGCGTTGAAGTTGTTTCCGCAAAAATCCGTTCGCACGAGAAATATTTGTGTGGAGGAAAAAAAATGGTGTGCTGAATCTGCCGCCAACGCAACCAGCGTGACGCTGGACCCATTTTACTTTTGCTGAGGCAGCTTCAGCATTGCAAGCACATCTCGCATACCTTTCAGAAGGTAGCGAAGCAGAAAATGCATGTGGTGCAACCACTCCAATTTCAGTAGGCGAACAAGTTGTTGTGCTGTCGCCTTTTGGTGAAATTTCGCAAAGCGTTGTTTTGCGATCGATACATTATATAAGTATGATGCGCCAGAAAATGAAAACGATATTTCGTTTAATGCAAAAGCTGATGTAAAAGCGGATGGCGATGGAAAATTTGAAGCGTCATTTAAAAATGGCATCGAACTAAAAACAAACGATATATATATGTGCATGATGGAAATGTGCAATTAAAATCTGGCAATGCTTCAATTACCATCGACAATAACCAGATCGAAATTTCATCTGAAAATTCAAGCATTACACTATCGTCATCTGGAATTCAATTGTCGTGCGGAGCATCGTCGATTGATATGTCCAGCAGTAATATTTCGCTGACTTCTGCGGCGCTTTCTGCGA
>BNWJ01000119.1 GCA_025998735.1 Alphaproteobacteria bacterium
AACCACCGTTTTTAACTGTTATTATTCCGGCGTATAACGCGGAAAAGACGATCTGGCGCTGTCTAGAGTCGGTGGACGCCGCGCTGGCCAAAATTGATCATGAAATCATCGTGGTAGACGACGCTTCTAGCGATAATACAGCGTCGATTGTTGAGGAATCGACGAAAATCTTCAGTAATCTGCGCCTAATTCGTCAGGAAAAGAACCAGGGACCTGGATCGGCACGCAACCGCGGATTGAAAGAGTCCTCCGGCGAATTCGTGTGGTTTGTGGACGCCGACGACGTCGCCATTGTCGAAAATTTTAGGGATTTCGACATACGCAAGGCCTGTGAAGGCCTGGACTTCGTGACGTTTCCATATAATCAGGTTATTCCTGGAAAATATGGCGTTCAACCGTGGATTGAGTATGACGCACGAGTTGTGACGGCACGACGCATCGGTTTCTCGCCGGTAGGGTCGAGCAATGGCGCGTTAGGAATTATTATCAAATGCTTAGCTGAGATAGCCACGTTTCCATCGCCCGCCACGTCAAACGCAGCGTGTTCTAAATCAGCCTTCTGCAGAGGAGCGCTGGCCGTATATGCACTTCTTGCCATATCGACTTTGCTTTCTCCAACTTCATCATTTGCTACGTCTGGTCCAGAGGAGGAGCCTACAGAAAGCCTTTATATACTTGGCGGAAATGGTAGGTATTTTAAGGGAGGGTATATCGGTAGCGACGCTTCCCCCTGCACTGTTGCGATTCACGGTGTTATCGGTGAAATCAGTAGCCTGGGCATATCGTCGCAAACTACTGAATCTGGCACAATTTCTGCTACAGGTACAGGTATAGGTGGAACAGTCACAGCCACAGTTACTGCCGGAATAGGCACAAAAGCCGGTGATGCTTCCGTTACTACAGACGGCGATCTAAAGGTAAGAAAGTTATATGTGAAGAATGGTTATGACGATAGCGGCAAAGCTGAGTTGACAGTTAATGGCGATCTGGTTGTTGGCGATAAATTGTGCATATATAGCAATGGTCAGACCAGCGTCCCTCCTATCGCGGGAGAGCACACTGCTGTTGTGACGATCTATGGCAATCTTACTTGTGGCGGTTTGTTGACTTTAGATAGTTATCTCTGCCATGCAGCTACTTTATCTGTCAGTGGCGATCTACATGTCAATGGTGTTTTGTGGTTGTGTTGTTCTGGTGGTCTCTTCGGCACAAATTATGACGGAGCCGCTTTGGTGACTGAAAATCTGACTGTCGGTGGCTTGAAGATGGATAGCAGTGGCACGGCGACCTTGACTGCTAAGAGTGTGAGTATTGGTAGTGGTGGTTTGACAATGCGTTGCTATAACGGCACATCCACTTTGATAGCCGACAGTCTGGATGTTATTGGCGGCGACTTGAAGATGATTAGTCTTGGTGGCACTTCTACATTGAGAGCATCATCAACCATCACGACAACAGCAGGCTCAATACGTCTAGAAGGTGGCAACGGTGGCCACGGTGGCAAGGGCGACAAGGGCGGTGTAGGTGGCAACGGCGGCAATGCCGTAGGAACAGCGACTTTGACCGCCAAGACCATCGAGACACTGGATCCTGGTGCGGGTGTATATCTGAATGGTGGCCGCGGTGGCGACAGTGGCGCTAGTATCGATGGCGGTAGAGGCGGCTATGGCGGCTTCGGTGGAGATGTGCTATTGAAAGCTACTGATACTATCACTACAGGCATCGTATCTCTGGAGGGGGGGAACGGCGGCAACAATATCAATATAGGTCCAGATTATCGCCCTCCTGAATTGAAAGGGAATCCTTGGTGGGGAGGGATTTGCCACGGTGGCGACAAATTTGTTGCTCTTGGCTATGATAGGGAATACGCATATTCGTTGGATGCAATACATTGGAGACAAGGCGAACTGGCAATCCCTGATGTTAATACGGGTTGGCGAGGAGGAATTGCGTACGGAGATGGAAAATTTGTTTGTTTGAATTGTATGAGCGACGCATACACAGCATACTCTCAAGACGGCACAACGTGGACACTAGGATCATCGGTTGCTCCATATGCTAACGCAAAGCAGATGAGAGTTGTTTGCTATACCGGAGATAAATTTGTTGTCGTGAGAGCAGATGGCCACATCGCTTATTCCGCAGATGGCGAAAGCTGGTATCCAATCGAAGAACATCTTCCTCCCTACCGTATGGGCTGGTACGGAGGGATAACTTATGGAAAGGAAAAACTCTACGCGTTAAATTGTTATGGACGAATTGCCGTGTGTAACGATCTATCGAATTTGAGCAATTGGAACCCCATGGTCGCAAATATCGGTGATATCAATTCCTCAACTTGGGGTATGCACAACATTGCCTATGGTGAATACAATGGCGGCAGACTTATTGCAGTGAACCGAGATGGATATGTTGCTTATTCTGAGGATGGCACGAGCTGGTATTCTCTGGAGCAACCATTGGCAAACATTTCAAATAATAATTATTGGACGGGAGGCGTCTGCTATGGTGATGGCAAGTTTGTTGCTATGAACCACAACGGCTACGTCGCCATTAGCACAGATGGAGGAGCGACATGGAATAGGCCAATGCCGTCAGCAGCAGGAGGTGACGCGACTCTGACTGCTAATGACATCAATGCTGATATATCTCTAAGAAGTGGCGGCGGAGGCTATTATGACAGTGGCACTGGTCAAAATGGCGGAGATGTAGCATTGAACGCTACCGGAACAGTTACATCCCATAATATAACGCTGAGCAGCAAAGCCAGAGATCTTGTGCCCGGTCCTGATGGTGTCTCACGTGGAAACAGCGGAGCATTGAATTGCAGAGTTAATACGCTGAATATCCCAGATGGAGATACAACAATTACGCTAAATGGCACCGAAGTTTGGGATCAAACATCACAAACAGGAGTCCTCTTTAAAAACATCAATATTAGCGCAGGCAAAAAATTGACAATAGAAGATGAAAATGAAGATGGATCTGGAGGCTGCGGCTTCCAGGCAATGGTTCTGGACGGCACTCTTGAATTTGGAGAAGGAGCAGCACTTACGGATGTAGGGGAAAGTCCTGCGCCTGTTAGCTTTTCAGCATATGATAGTGCCGATCCAGGAAAATGTAGAATCTCCATCGACCATGCTATATTCCCTGGTAATAATTTAGAAGTGATCGTTGATCCTGCTGACACAACTCGTTTGAGCGCTTTATCAGGTCACACGACCTCTATCGATGACAAATTAAAGCTTATTAATTATTCATCAAAAGCAGAATTAATTAATGCACTGGTAAGTGCACAATTTATAAAAAATAGCACTACAATTGCAGAAAAAATCGTACTACCATTGACTTCTTCAGCGAGGGCTAGTCTTTTAGTAGATGCCTATTGTGGAACAGTGCGGACTAATGCGCCAGTTACACTTCATGTAGTCGATACTTATACTAGCATAGGAACGTCGCTATCATCGGAACCGGAAAACGCCGAAAATGTGCACATAATACAAAGCGGAGCAGACTATACTGAAAATTATTCAAACTTAAGATATGATAATGCTCTCAGAGCAGGAGTAAGCGAGGTAACCTACACCGGCGATAACTCTGGATTCAAGGGGGATTTTGAAGTCAATGGTCGTACAAC
>BNWJ01000120.1 GCA_025998735.1 Alphaproteobacteria bacterium
ATCCAAAGAATTTTTTACAAAAACTTACCACCCTCCTCGTCTTTTTACTCAAAATAAGATATACTAAGCCGTTGCGAAAATACTAAAACCGCTGAAAGATCGCTTCGAGGTCTTCTGGGCAAATGTTGGGGTTTCGCAAAATGATGCACATCAATTCTGAATGGGCGCTTTCTCATCTACGCTACAAGTCAATAAGATTACTGCATTTTAACGCTTCCTTGACCTTTCTTCAAGGACGACTATTTATTTCTTCATTGATTTTTTTTGATTTAATTTGTAAATTTTTTATCTTAAATGCTTTTGTTCTTTTCTTGATCATTTGTTCTTTTTGTTGTATGTATATGCCATGTTTTTATAATGAGAATAAGAAAATGAAAAAGTTAATATGTATCGCATGTGCAATGGCAATGATGTCATTTGCAGCAAAAGTTTATTCTATGAAAACCATTCAGGCAACTCGTTCTTCTCCAGATGGTAATAGTAGCATTCTGTCCGATGCGGTGGATCCCCAATGTGTTGTTGATAAGTTGCCTGAAATCCGGGCAATTCTGCAAGGTGACACGGCTGCTGGGGGGCCCGAGGGGGGCATCGAAAATTGTAAACCTACCGTAGAACGCTTCGTGTCTGAAGGTGTAGCGGCTTTCGCGAATATGCTTGACTTGCCCGTGCGCTTGCTACTGCTCGGCCTTAGCTGGTGGGACTTACCTCATGTCAAGCTATGCGGAGAGGACTCCAACTTGATACGTACACCTGACTGGAAAAAATCACCCGATGCTATAAATCAAGTACTTAGGATAATACAGACTCATCGAATTCCGCTGGTAGAATACGTAGAAACCCTGGAAAGAGGCGGCGGTGCAGGCCGGGCGAAGATTGACGAATCGTCGCACTGTCTATATGGAAGTGCTGATTAATCGGATGATGTCTGGTCTCTTAAATCTTCGTTAAATCTCCTTCGTTCTGCAGCGGGGATTTTTTTATCACATAAGGAAGAGATTGGAAAAGACGATGCTAGGTCGCTCATACATCGGTATTAACGATGTTTTCAAGCATTGCAATTGCAAAATCCAAGCACTCTTCCTTTCCAACATCATTTTCAGATGTTAGCCAGAAGTTTTTTGTTGCCATCATGACGTTCTTTAGTTTTTCCGGAGAAAGATTATAGTTTTTTATATCATTCGCTCTGAAATTGAAATCCACATATGCTGAATTGCAGAATTTTTCCAGTTCTCTAATTAAAGCAGTTGCATCCTCAATTGATATAATTCCTCTCTGATGAAGCAATACGCCAATGTAGTTGATGAAGAATTTTCGAGATTCGCGACGGATAGTCTTCAACTTTTGCTTCATGGTTGCACCTATTGATGCAGCTTCAATATCGAAGATAGCGCTCGCATACCTTGCAGACAGAAGCAAAGCAGAAAACGCTCGTGCTGCAAGCGCTGGCGTAACCACTTTCGAGAATTTCAGTAGCATTCCAAGGCGCTCCGCCGAATTCAGACTGCCATACGTTTCCATCTGAGTACAGATTTCCAATGGATTACAACTTAGGCAAAATAATGCATCCAGTGACGGCATCATGGACGGAATTATTCTGTAGCTGTCGTCAATCGCCAGTATTTTCAGCAGTTCCGATAGAACGCGCTCACTCGATAAAATGCTCAGATTATCCTTCAGCGCGTTTATCGTTTCCAGATAGCCATCGTTGATTTTGTAATTGCCGTAGCGGGCGACAAAACGAAAATATCGGAGAATCCTCAGATAATCTTCTTTTATTCTTTCAGCTGGATCCCCTATAAAGCGTATGTTTCTGGCAGAAATGTCCTGTATCCCGTTGTGGTAATCGAATAGCCGTCCGTTTTTGTCCATGTAGATGGCGTTTATGGTAAAATCCCGCCGGCAGGAATCTACTTCGAAGGATTTTGTAAATTCCACCTGCGCTTTTCGGCCGAAAGTCTTAACATCGCGGCGGAGCGTTGTTATTTCGTATGGCGTTCCTTTGTATACAACTGTCACCGTTCCGTGTTCCCCCCCTGTCAGCGCGACGTTAATTTTATCGATTTTCTCGAAAACAGCAGTTACTTCAGAGGGAAGCGCGGTGGTGGCAATATCGATATCAGATATTTCTGTAGCTAAAAGAAAATTCCGAACGGCTCCTCCGACTACTCTCGCCTCATGACCGTGTGCTTCCAGCTGTTCCAGGATAAAAAATACATCCTCTGTTATTGGCGAATTAGCTTTTCCAGAAAAAACCATATAAAAAGATCCATCATTTGTGTATTCTATATGCAATTATTGCTTGGACAGGATAAGATGATAAAAGACATTAGTAAAATGGAATTTGAAGACGCTCTCAAGGAATTGGAAAATATCGTTAAAGTCCTCGAAGAGGGGAAGTCGTCTCTGAAGGAGTCCGTCGTTCTATACGAACGCGGCACGCTGCTGAAAAAACACTGCGATGAGATACTGGAATCGACACAATTGAGGATTAATCAAATATCCGCCGATAAAGATGGCGGTGCCAAGATTGAAGAAATGAGTGTTCCAACTTAGAATCATTTTATTGTGGAGTTTGATATGGGAATTATTCTCGTTGCATTCCTGTTTCTCATCAAATCTGTCATTAGTTTGGCGGAAATTGTTGTTATTGTGGATGTGCTGCTGAGTTGGCTGATTATGGCCAATGTGCTAAACGACAGAAACCAAGTCATGTGGGCGCTGATAGACGGCATTCGCAAAATATCTGATTTCATGTTGGATCCCATAAGAAAAAGAATGCCGGCGCAACTAACTGCGTCATTTGATATTAGTCCGGTTTTTTTGCTGTTGTTGCTGAAGTTTTTTGACCTCATCATCGATGGCGTATTGAGAAAGCTTTCGTTGTAAGTCGGGAGAATGCAATTGGCCACCATAATAAACGGAAAGAAAATAGCAGGCGATTTCTGCAAATCAATCGGCGAAAAAGTCGAAAAATTAAAAGCGCGTGGAATATTCCCATGTATTGCGCTCGTAAACGCCAGTTCCGATCCGGCAAGCGAAATTTACGTCCTCAAAAAATCTAAATTGGCGGAGTCGCTGGGAATAAAATCGACAATACACAAGCTGGAAGACAATATTAGCGGCAATGAAATTGCTGATCTGATAATGAACCTAAACGAAGACAATACTCTGTTCACGCTATTCTTCTGCAGTCGCCACTGGCCAACGGACTCAATTTCCGAAAGCTTGTGGATCTCATTGATCCTGAAAAAGATGTGGATGGCCTAAGGATTAGTTAAGAAATAACCGGGACATTTTTCTTTTTTGCGACACAGGATCTATGGTTTATAATAGCCTTTTATGAAAGGCAAAGCAAACAGTGAAACACATTATCAGAATGCTGGAGTTACTGGACGAGCGTGAACGTAGATTATTCCTTGCGAATGAGGCGATTGCGTATGGTTACGGTGGTATAAGCGCAATCAGCAGAATCAGCGGTGTTTCAAGAACAACGATAACCGCA
>BNWJ01000121.1 GCA_025998735.1 Alphaproteobacteria bacterium
TCAATGCACTTTGACAAATCCGATACGCCCCCTGTTTTTCTAAGATGCATAGATCCTCATTTGGTTAAATACATCAACAGCTTAGCACATCTTATTTTGAATGAAAAGACGAGAAGGGTGGTAAGGGCTGAGGGTGAAATTTCCCTCGGCCTACTCGACAGTAGAAAAGGCTTATGGATCAATGCTAATAAAACCGCCTATTGCGTAACCACTCTCTGCTTCACCACTTAAGGTGAAGCAGAAAGCAGATCCGATGCCACGTTAGCGTCACGCTTGGTTTTCCAGAAAGCGCGCGTTACTGGCAGCCATGGCTACTGCGTCTTTGACGAGAGCGGCTTTTCTGATTTTCCCGACCACCAGACCTGTTCCTGCCGGAATTAATCGACCCACCAGCACGTTTTCTTTGAGACCTGTAAGACGATCGACGCGGCCAGTTATGGCAGCTTCAGTCAGAACGCGAGTTGTCTCCTGGAAGGACGCAGCCGAGATAAATGACCGCGTCTGCAGCGACGCCTTCGTGATACCCTGCAGTACCGGATAGGAAATCGCTGGCACGCCTCCCTCTTTTTCAACACGCACGTTTTCTTCTTCGAAGTCCATGCGATCCACTTGCTCATCTGGAATGAATGTAGTATCTCCCGGCGAGGAGATCCTCATTTTCTGGAGCATTTGTCTAACGATGATTTCGATGTGTTTATCGTTGATCTTCACCCCCTGCAATCTGTAGACGTCTTGAATTTCATTGATGAGATAATCCGCCAGCGCTTCCACTCCAAGCACATGCAGAATATCGTGGGGTGCCCTGTTTCCATCGACGAGTACATCTCCCTTGGCCACAATATCGCCTTCTTTCACGGCAACATGACGCCATCTTGGAACGAGATACTCCACCGGATTGAGCTCCTCATCTTCCGGACGAACAATGATTCTCTTCTTGCCTTTGTAATCCTTGCCGAATTCCACTCTTCCGTCGTGTTCGCTTATTATGGCGGCGTCTTTAGGGATTCGCGCCTCAAACAGCTCGGAAACCCTCGGAAGACCTCCTGTGATGTCTTTTGTTTTTGACGTCTCTCGCGGAACACGCGCCAATATGTCTCCGATATTTACGGTATCTCCATTTTTTATGGAAATGATTGAGTCGGCACTTAGGGAATATCGGACTTCCTGTCCGTTAGGTAACAGGAGAGGCTTTCCATTGGCATCATCCAACACGATCCTCGGTTTTAGATCTGCGTACCTGGCCTGTTGGCGCCAATCGGATACCACGTAGGTCGAAACACCGGTTGATTCGTCCACTGACTCCTTCAGAGAAATTCCCTCGATGAGATCAACGTAGCGCACAACACCTGATCTTTCGGTAAGAACCGGAGATGTAAACTGATCCCAATCCGCCAATTTCGATCCCTTGGTTACTTTATCGCCATTGCTTACGTACAACCTGGATCCGAACGGCAATTTGTGCACGGCTCTTTCTTTGCCCTTATCGTCCAGAATGACCACTTCGGCGTTTCTGTTCATAACGATGCTGTAGCCCTCGCTGTTGGTTACAGTCTTGCCGTCGCGAATGGTGATAGTTCCGTCGTAGGTGGCGTCAATGGACGACATTTCCGCTCCCTTTTGGGCGGTTCCTCCGATGTGGAATGTACGCATGGTAAGCTGAGTACCAGGCTCGCCAATGGACTGGGCTGCGATAACACCGACCGCCTCTCCAATGCTTACCTTGACGCCTCTGGCCAGATCTCGGCCGTAGCAGTTGGCGCAAATGCCTTCTTTGCACTCGCAGGTGAGAACAGATCTGATGCGAATCTCGTTTATGCCGGCGTCTTCGATCTTCTTGACTATTTGCTCGTCCACCAATTCACCGGATTTCACGATGACTTCGCCGGACAGTGGATCTGTAACATCATCCACGACTGTCCTTCCCAAGACCCTTTCAGACAAAGCCGAAATTACGTCTCCACCGGAAATGATGTCCTTAATGACGATGCCGTTTTTGGTTCCGCAGTCATCTTTTACGATGACGCAATCCTGAGCTGCATCCACCAAGCGACGGGTGAGGTATCCGGAGTTGGCAGTCTTGAGAGCCGTGTCTGCCATACCTTTTCGGGCTCCGTGAGTCGATGTGAAGTACTCCAAAACCGTCAGACCTTCCTTAAAGTTGGAAATAATTGGCGTCTCGATGATCTCGCCCGATGGCTTGGCCATCAGTCCTCTCATACCGGCCACCTGACGCATCTGGGTAATGGATCCGCGAGCTCCAGAATGAGCCATCATGTACACTGGGTTTACCGGAACTCCCACTTCGATTTTCGATATCTGTTTCATCATGGAATCGGCGACTTTATCGCTGCAAACCGCCCACGCATCAACGACCTTGTTGTATCTTTCGCCGGAAGTAATGAGGCCGTCCATATATTGGCGCTCATATTCTGAAACAGCGGCTCTCGTTTCCTTCACGATTTCCTTTTTGTTGCTAGGAATGACGAGATCGTCCTTTCCATAGGAAATTCCAGACTTTGTGGAATATAAGAAGCCAAGATCCTTTAATTTATCTGAGAAAATCACCGCGCTCTTCTGACCGCAAACGCGATACACGGTTTCGACAACTGAGGCAGTTTCCTTGTTGGTCATCAGCCTATTGACGATGCTGAAATCCATGCCAGGATGCCTTGGTAGCAGCTGTGACAGAATCATGCGCCCTGGAGTTGTATCTACGGTTATCGCCTTGTAGGATCCATCCGGCTGAACCTGGTGATATCTGGCTTTTACTTTTGCATGAAGACAGACCGCCCCCTGCTGAAGTGCGTGTTCTATTTCCCCTATGGAGGAGAAAATCATTCCTTCGCCCTTTTCTCCAATCTTTTCCATAGTGAGATAGTAGATCCCAAGCGTTATATCCTTTGTCGGAAGAATAATCGGACGACCGCTGGAAGGACTCAGGATGTTGTTCGTGGACATCATGAGAACCCGCGACTCCAATTGCGCCTCTAGAGATAGTGGGACATGCACGGCCATTTGGTCGCCGTCAAAGTCCGCGTTGAAAGCTGTACAAACCAACGGATGCAGCTTTATGGCTTTTCCTTCCACCAAAATCGGCTCGAAAGCCTGAATACCGAGTCTGTGAAGCGTAGGAGCACGGTTCAATAAAACCGGATGCTCTCTTATAACTTCTTCCAGAATGTCCCAGACTTCGGAGCGTTCTTTCTCCACCATACGCTTGGCAGCTTTCAGAGTCGTTGCAAGACCGTATCTTTCCAATCTCGAGTAGATGAACGGCTGGAACAGCTCGAGCGCCATCTTCTTTGGTATACCACATTGATGCAATTTTAATTCGGGACCGACAACGATCACCGAACGCCCGGAATAATCCACACGCTTTCCCAACAGGTTCTGGCGGAAACGACCTTGCTTTCCGCGCAGCATGTCCGAAAGGGACTTCAGCGGCCTCTTGCCA
>BNWJ01000122.1 GCA_025998735.1 Alphaproteobacteria bacterium
GATTGGAATATACACGACTAGCATAAAACAGCGCTCTTTCATCGAATTTTATGTGCCTGAATACTTGACACTCCAGAAGCAAACGCTCATTCCGTTCATTAATGGCGTGATAATCCATTGAAAATGCTCCAATATCGCATTTCTCTACGGCAGGCATGTCGAGGAAGGCTAATTGCAATGATACAATCGGATTCTCCTGAAAATCAGGCACCAGAGAATTTATCAATGACACAGCAATAGAGTCGCCGCCTTCGCCATCCAACGACAACAGCTGCTTAAACGAGCAGTCGTACAAAGGAGACGCATATTCAATTTTTTTTTCAGTATCCACACTAACCACCGATCTACTAATTGAGGCCATAATACACCAGACCTATTGCGAAAATCTCCAGGAGCAAGAGATTCAATTCGCAACAGGTCTATCATTTATATGATTATAGCACAACCAGAGCCAGAATGACAAGAATTTTGATGATTTTTTGTGGATAGACTTTTTGGTGGATATCCAGCAATCTCTTTTAACTAACGCAACACAACCTTCATTTTACCAACCGTTTGCTCCGATATTCTCTAGTTCGTTAGGGGCCCCTGAAGAGGACGATCGTCCAAAAGATTAACGGACAAGTTGTGGCTGAGTAATGTTGAGTACATCGTTCGTTGTACTCGTTTTTGCTAGCCACTTCCATCGCAAAAACCGTAGTTCGTTAGGGGCACCTGAAGAGGACGATCGTCCGAAAGGTTAACGGACAAATGGTAATCGCTTGAAATATCTCGACAAATCTGTCAATAAAAAACGGAGAATAAATTCGTATTAGGGGACTCCTCCTCTACCAATGTTCGAGACAAATCGGAGAGATGACAGAGTGGTCGATCGTGGCGGTCTCGAAAACCGTTGTACGGGCAACCGTATCGGGAGTTCGAATCTCCCTCTCTCCGCCAGGCTATGTGGCATTTGGCTCCGTTATTTTATTGAAACAAATACCATTTAAATACATTTAAAAATTATATTATTTTAAACGTATTTTGTCATCTTTCGTCTTTTTTCTTCGAAAATTCTCTCTCCATTCTCCAAAAACACGTGTCTGGAGAATCATGAAGCACGCGTTGTAATTTATTGAAAACACGAGATATTTTTGAGGCAATTGCGAATCAGACAAAACAGGTTTGGAGAATGGAGATGGTAGGCGAGTGGGATGAGAAGAAATTACGCAGTGTTTTGGTGATTTTTTGTGGATGGATTCTTGAGTCGTCGACGATGCTATTCCAATGGCAGTAACCGTAGATTCTTTTGAATAATAAAGGCGATCTTAATTTTTGCAAAAATGCAACGGTAGTATGTAATTACTTTTTTGTTAAAAAACGCGGAATTTGCGCTTGATGTCGTGCACTTTTTGATGTACAAATGTCTTTCGTTAATGCGTTCGTTAGTAGAAAAAAATGAGCGGATTAATTTGTGTTGTCCCAGTTGGCGTATTGAACGTGCAGCTTTATAGATAAAAACAGGAGTGCTATGAAAAAACTATTTTTAGCGATAGCGATATTGACATCTTTTGATGTTGTTAATGCCACTAATGATGATCTTTTGAAAGAAGCATTAGACCCATCCCCAACGAATCAACAGATTGCTCCTGTTTATTTTGATGGAACGAGCAAACCTATCCAACCTAAAAACTCATCTCATGATGCAATAACTTTAGAAAAAACTAATAGATCGATAGTGATAAAGGATATCTCTCAACCGAAGGCGCAGAATCCAAGTGTTGGTAATATTGAAGTAAAAATTGATCGTGGGAGCATAGCAAAAATTGTGAATTATCAGGCAATTCTGGCAGATGAAGATCCAGAATCGCCCATAGCGGAAGCTTCTGCACCTGCTCAAGCACCAGCGCAAGCTCCAGCGCAAGTTCCAGCGCAAGCTCCAGCGCAAGCACCCGCACCAGTGCACGCTCCAGCGCGAGCGCCAGAGCCAGCACCAACAAAAGCTCCTACACCTGTCCAGATGCCAAAACAGGTAACAGCACCAGTTTCTGGTCAGCCTCCTGGAGAATTTACTGAAGTCTCTTTTCTAGGCAAAGCACCGGTTGAAATTCCGACCGCAATTACTGCACAAAACACCGCATCAAAATTAGAATGTCAGTCAAAAACAAATGAAATACCGGCAGTGTGTAAGACTCCGCAGACTTCTGCGAAAGCAACAACTTCCGACGCTACGTTTGAACTTTTTAGATATTTTTACGAAAATGGATCTGGTATGCGTGTTGCTTTTCTGTGTTTTTTAGCAACTTCGCTTATGTTCGGAACGGCGACATTAGCAACTGCCTCAGGCTTAGCAGAACCAAGTTTTGCTTGCTATGCATTTGTTCGCAACGAATTGAATCCATTCAACATCTATGCCCAATCATTCGCTTTGGCATAACGATTATTCCGCTTAAGACGTAAGGAATCAAAAGATGATTGTGAATTTTAATTCATTAATTCTTTATGTTGTACCATTGCTCATAGCAATTGTTTTGCATGAGATATCTCATGCTGTTGCTGCATATGCACTAGGTGATAACACGGCTAGAAATGAAGGCAGATTTAATTTGCACACGCACTTTGATTTGTTTGGATCCTTTTTGCTACCTCTAATGTTGTATATGAGCAATCTTCCATTGTTTGGATATGCAAAGCCCGTGCCAGTAAATTCGTGGAATTTCGAAGATCCTAAAGCGGATATGGCATTGGTGGCTTTAGTTGGGCCTTTGTGCAATGCGGTACTCGCCTCAATATCAGCATTTTTGCTGCAAGATAGTGGAGCCTGCTCGCAGCCAGCCATACAATTTTTGGTTAATTTCACAGCAATAAACATTACATTATGTCTATTTAATTTGGTACCAATCCCTCCTTTGGATGGAAGCAGAATAGTATCCTTATTTTTACCGTATCAAACAGCCATGAAATATGAGTCTATCGAACCATATGGGATGATTGTAATATGGGCGCTGTGTAATTTGGGAGTTTTCGCGGGAATCGACGTTATTGTGAGAAATGCACTTGATAAAATTTTGCCGTAAATAAAAACGTACTTTGAGCTTGCGATTGGGGAAAAAGACATTATATGTATAATAAGGTAAATAAAAGTATAAGATTATGGCAAAAATAATAGATTTTAACAAAGTTAAGAAAAGCGCCAGGATGGAGTGGGCAGCAAAGATAAAAGGGCCTCGGCCTTACCACCCTTCTCGTCTTTTCATTCAAAATAAGATGTGCTAAGGAATTATTATCAAATAATATGGACAAGTGACATCACATGAGTTATATTTGTATCTATGAAAGTATAGAGATATATTAGCGTTAACGACACGAATAGAAGGGATGTTACCCACACTTAATGAGTACCAACGCAGGAGGTATCTCTCAATAGAAGCGAAGGCGATAGGTTACGGCGGCGTAAGTCTTGTCAGTCGG
>BNWJ01000123.1 GCA_025998735.1 Alphaproteobacteria bacterium
TCGAGAAGAATCGAACTTCCACGGATGTTAATCCACAGCGACCTCAACGCTGCGCGTCTACCATTTCCGCCACGACCGCTTAAAATCGCGCATAACTATGAATATCACAGAAGCTAGTATTTTATCAATCTAAAAACATTTAAAAAATTTCGGGAAAAATAAAAATCCCAAAATCGAAGTAATGTATTTAAAATTTTATTCAACATCTATTGTAAGTGCAAAAATACTGTGCTATATGCTAAAGTTGTGTTTCTTATAAACGCTGTTGGTTTTGTAGTTGAGGTATTTTATGTGCCGAAATGTGTTATTTCGCTCGATCACGTTATCCTTGTTGCTCGGTTGTGTCGTGTGTGTGTCTGAAGTTTGTGATGCAGATTCAAATTTCGATACGGAAAAAATTGATGTTACGGAAATCCACGATGATTCGGAAGGATTCGATGGTTTCCTCAACATCAAGGCCGCTCACGAGAGAAAGAATCAATATGCTTTCGGTCCCAAGAATGCTTCTGCCGTTGCATTAACGCCTGTTGTTACGTTTGGGAATTTTACCATTGAAAGCGATTTCTATTATGGGCATCAGTTTACCTACAACAGTGTTTTGGGCGGAAAGTTGAAGAAGAGGCCATATTCTCTAACAAATAAAAAATATCTGAATAAGATGGTGGAGGAAAAGCTACAAAGCAACACCAACGAAGCAAATTTCTATAGATCCTACAGTCGGCTTACATATACCAACAAAAGCGCAGATTTCAGGGTGGTCGTCGGTGACACATCTTCTAAAAATACCATTGGATATCAGCAGGGAATATCCGGTCTTGGCATAAGCATATTCAGACAAGAAGGTAATGGGAATGTAATAAACAATGGATCGGGAATTGTCATTACCAGATTGAGCAAGATTGAATGCAGGTTGGGAGACGACATATTGGCGATTGCAGTTTTAGCTCCAGGAGTATATTCGATAGATGATCTTCCGGAAGAAGCAAAGATTCCAGGAGCATACCTAAAAGTCAGCGATCAGCTCAGCAGAAATGACGTCTTGAAGATAGATTATTTTGGTGGATACGGCGCTCTTGCAAATGGTAAAGATGATTTTGATATAATCATTGCAGGCAATAACAGGTGGGATGTCGATGATCCTCATCGGATTAAGTATAACAAGAAACTACGCTACGGAGTAAATTACAGATACGGCGTTAGTGATGAAGTTACTGTTGGTGCTGGTGCTCAACTGTATGAAGGTTCGTGTCTGTTGGATTATACAACGATATTCACAACAGGTTTAGGTATGATCTCTCCACATGTTTCCTACAGTCATCAGAAATGGGGAGATGAAAGAGAGACTAACGCATTTGGCGCAGGTTTATTCTATAAACTTCCGAAAAATGAAACCGGTATCTCTCTGGAAGTGTTTTTTGGTGTAAAAGTGAAAGGATTTGGAGATCTTGATAAAAAGAACGAAGAGCAAGAGGAAATAAATAAGTTTTTCGAGAGATTTGGCGCTGGAAATAGGCGAGAAATATCTTCTGAATCGAACTCTCAGCGTCTTGTAACTGCTAGGGTGTATATCAAGCCAATTTTGGACATAACTCCTACGTTTACGTTCAACGGTGCTTGGTCGAAGACAGAAAGACTTCGCGAATATACGTTGAGTTTAAGTGGTAAAATTTTCGATTTTGCTACTCTCGTGGCAAGCGCTGGTTTGACCTATGACGATCCCGATGGCGGAAAAAATGGTCGTGCGCCGGATAGAAGATTGACGATTGCTTGCACAATTCCGCTTGGAAGCGATCTGAAAATCGGCGGAACATACTTCCACCACGACGAAGAGCGTCTCAGGAGTTCGGCGAAAATAAATTACAAACCTAGCGAGATAAAAGGTCTGGAGATTGAAGCCGAAAGACAGAGTCGACCTGGATTCAGCAATCCTAGCTTAACGGTAAAATATGATGGCGATTACGTTAACCTGAAGGCCGAGGAAAAAATAAATAATAGCTACGATGATGGAAAACATGATAATCAGCAGAGATTTTTCTTTGGAACTAGCATAACGACAAAGGGGATAAAATCCATGAGAATGTCCAACATTAACGTGTTGAGAACGGCACGTGAAGCGCTCGAGAAATAACCCTGTTCATGAACAATTAAAAAAAGAGTTATTGTGTGGAGAGGTTGACGATCGGGGCAGTTAGAAGTTTCTTCTTCTGTTAGAAAAGGCATTAGGCCAGCGCAAGAGAGAAAACATTAAATTTTGATATTGTATCTCTTTATTCTTGCTGTTATATTTATTCTAATTTGATGTAAATACATTTAAAAATTTTAATAAATTACAAAACAGAAGGAAGAATCATGAGAAAGATGTTGTGTACGACAATCATTGCTGCAGTTTTTAACCTTAGCGCTATGAATAAGGATGATGCTGCGTTGCATTTTGATGGAAAAACAACAATGGTTTCAGTGACACCGCAGAATTATGAAATCCCAAATGGACTCCTCGGAATGGAGCGAGATGTGGTTCTTCGGCTAATAAGATCAGTTGCCGGATGCGGCAAATATCGAATGAGTAGAAAAACCGGCCTCTGTTATGACGCATATGAAAGCGTTAGGAATGTGATTGGAATGGAGCGTAAGTTATATTTTTGGAGCAAACAACGTCTCTTTGTTAGAACTTTCAAAGGCAACATTGAACGGTGGATTGCCTATGTGGTTCGCGATGCTACTGATAACAAAGGTTATTGCAGTTGCAGAAATAAACTCATAAGTATAGATGCCATTGTGAAAGCATTTTATCAAAAATGGTTGAGGGATAGAGGTGGGCGCTATGTGGAATCAAAACAGTTGTGGATGAATGTATTCTCTTTTACTTTGAGCAAGAATATATTGGTATCTTTTTATAAAAATCTTGCTCTTGCTCTCGCTTTCGCCCTAGCTGGCAAGGTTGATAGGGTGGTTAAGGAATTGGAAAACTCGGTTGCTTATGATATTCTCGATCCTATTTACCATCATTCTCCAGACGGTGGTAAAGAGCGGGTCATCAAGTTTATGTCAGATGCATATGAAGTGGTAGAGTTTTTTGCCGAAAAAGAGTTAATAGAAGAACCAATTGTTGGATGTGATGGGCTTTCTATGATGGTGGGACGTTGTCTTGAGCGTATGTCATATGGCGATGCGGAGTGCTTGAATCGTGCTGGGCAGCAGCTTGTTGATAGATGTTTTCGAGCGTTGTGCATTACTAATCCATATAGCTTGCGCGTTAAAGACGATGAAAAACGCGAAAAAGATGAACTCAATTATATATGTACGCAGTGAGCATGTTTTTCATGAAGCAATCATCTGGTCGAAAGTGATGTCACCATTGATAAAGAAAGCGATTGTATGAGCGCAGAGTTTTCGTCTAATTTTCGATATTAAACGCCACATATTTT
>BNWJ01000124.1 GCA_025998735.1 Alphaproteobacteria bacterium
CCTTTTGCTCAATCCAAGCTTTGCCGATCATTTCTATGCGCTGCCTTCCAATTCCTTCCACTTCGCGCAATTTTTCGATGGATCCTTCGATAATGTCCAGAGTTTTCTCACCGAATTTCGCAACAATGCGCTTGGCCATAACCGGACCGACACCACGAATTAATCCACCTCCCAGATATTTCTCAATGCCAACAACCGACGCGGGAACAGAGCGTGTGCAAAAAACAGCCTTGAATTGTTCCCCAAACTTTGGATGTTCAACCCACTCTCCAGACATACTGAGAACCTCGCCTGGAGTTGGAGACGGAATATTGCCAATAATTGTTACCAAGTTGGCATATCCATATACTTTTACTTTTGCAACAACATAGTCGTTTTCTTCGTTTTCATAGGTAACACGCTCCAATTGGCCTTTGAGTTTTACTAAGTTTGTAGACTCTGGTTTCATAATTC
Source organism: Alphaproteobacteria bacterium (assembly GCA_025998735.1). Classification (GTDB taxonomy): domain Bacteria; phylum Pseudomonadota; class Alphaproteobacteria; order UBA3830; family UBA3830; genus BNWE01. Next base: position 454 of record BNWJ01000124.1, read on the forward strand.
AAAATCATTATTGCCATTGAATAGTACATGAAACCAGAGCAAATTTCACTCTTTTTTCTTTTCTCGTAGCGTTAGCTCCGTAATTCCATAAACGCCAAGCAAGCCTTGAATAATTGCGTCGATCCAGTCGGGTGTGAAATACATCACAACGGCGGCAATAATTGCGATAGTTCCTTTGGTTTTTTCGCTCAGAATTAAGTCTTTTAGCATGATTTTCCTCCCTTTAACTATATGCGCGATTAAGCCATCCTGTGATAAACCTTTGTTGCCATGGACTGATGTTTGCAATCAATCGATAATATCCGGCCGCCTCGGATTTCAGAGCGGCCAGCAGGTCGGTACTGTCAGCGTTGTTGATGGCTTTCAATGTGATTTTCCCGATGATGCCATCTTCTGTTACCGAAATTCCAGTAGACAGCAATGCTCTCTGGATCAGCTTTACTGCTTGAGCGATGCCAGTGTTGACGCATAAATCGAAAAATTTTATCAAGATATTTTCATCTTCAATCTGCTCGCACTTGCCTTTCAACCAGAAGTCGACGAAATAAATCTGTCGAGCTTGGTCTTGAGTAAGTTTTTTTATGTCCAAATGCGGATAGCTGCGCTTTGAAATGCCAAATTTGGTCTCTCCTCCAGCATCTACCGGATTGTTGGAGTATCCGCCTTCGTGATACAAGAGATACTCAAAAGCCTTTAAAAATTTAGTGCTTGCAGCACCTGCGTTTATGCTTCGCTCTGGTTGCGTTATATGTCTCTTTGTAATTGCAAAAGTAAAACGAGTCCAGCGTCACGCTGGTTTGAACATGTAACTGAGGTTGTGAATCCGCTGGAGCTCAGCGAATGTTGCACATGCGTAATGATCCACTTTGTCGGAATTTTTTTCCTGAAACCAGAGATAACAATTGCCGATTCCGCAAATAATTCTGGCATTCCTCGTGTGCTGAAGTTGAATGTGAGATTTTCTTTTTCAATGTGCTTCAGTTTGGCTTCGGCTGTCTTTTGAGCGGATTCTTCGTCGTTTGCAACCTCTTTAATCTCGTAGACAGGCTCTCCGTCTCCGACTTTCACTTCTTGATATGTCGCGTTTTTCTTGTCGTACCATTTTGTGACAACAGATCCGCAGCTTTCGCATTCTCGGAACCAGCGTCACGCTGGCTGGAGTTTTCTGCTTCGCTAGCTTTTGAAATGTATGCCGACTGTATTTGCAATCTCGAAGCTGCTTCAATAGGAGTAATCGCCTGTGCTGCAAGCACTTTTTATGATTCCAGTTTCTTTATAACCAAGAGAAACTTCGATTTTTGCTCCAGATTGAGGCAGCGCGATGGCATCGTCAAAATCATCCAAAGCAATTTCGCAAGAATCGCTTTTAAATCCAGCTTCATCGTAGGTCGAGATGGAAATCAGGCGTTTTTTGCCAGCGTGACGCTGGATCCGGTTACTGCTTCGCTAGGAATTGTTACCAAATAAACTGGACACACCGCTTGCGTACAGATGAAGTGCCGTAGTTTCATCCACGACATCATCTGTCCACGTTATTCAGTAACAATTTCCTACCGGTTGCATTGTATGCGAGATGTGCTTGCAACGTTGAAGCAATTTCGGCAAAAATAAAATGGTCCAGCATCACGCTGGTCGAATTTCACCAAATGTGGATTGGCCTGCAACACCTGGTGCACAGCATCTGATGTGCCGTAATATTTCCAGCAGCAGGGATGATCCCAGCACCCATTTATTTTATCCATCACCGCAAAATTAAGAGGATCCAACGTCACGTTGGTACTTTCTTCTGAAGTTCGTTCTAAACTCGAAGAAAATTCGATTTTTCGCGGTGTGCCGTCCGGTTTGAAATGACTCTGGGTTTCGCTGATATTTGTGATAACGAACGTTCCCAAAACGTCGCCTGCGTCCGTAATCAAAACATGAGGATGACTCGCCAGTGCAGACGTTCGCAGATTGTCTATGGTTTTGTAATTTCCTGGCAGCTTGAAGCTGCACACATTACTGCTTCGCTCCAAACTGCAGTGTATGCGAGATGTACTTGCAACGTTGAAGCAGTTTAGGCAAAAGTAAGACGAGGCCAGCGTCACGCTGGCCGCTTGAATCCCTGATTTGCAGCGGTTCTATTTGTATTTTGCAAATACACTTTTACGCTGGAATTTCCAGGTGTAAGGCATTCATATGTAATCGAAACTTTTACATTGGTTCCGGCAGTAATTGCGCGTGTAACATAGTCGCCGGTTTCATCGATGGTGCCCAAAACAGTCTGCACGCCCTGCCGGAGTGCCTCCGGGCGCGTATACTTTTTTCACACCAGACTTCAACTCCTGGTACAACTAATTTACCCCGTGTGCTGGAAGCACTTTTTCCGTCTGAATCCGTGTAGATAAACTCAACATCGATTCCAGATGAAACGCGTTCGATATTCGCAAGAGTAAGCAAATCAGTGTTTTCATGAGCTGTAATTGTTCCAAGATTTATCTGATTTTCCGTTTCAGTAAATCTACAAGCTAACAACCTAAACGAGAGATCAAGCTCTTGGTGCGCTGTCCAAGTGCTTGCATTACTCGATGATAAAAGGACTCCAACTTGATATGCCTGTTTTGCAATCCACGTATTATGAATTGAGTCGAATTTTCCCAATTCAACCACAGCGACAGATGTTTCTGGATCGTCAGTGAGTATCACAATTGCATATTCAACATTCGCCTCAAGCCAAATTGGGCAACGTGACGTTGCATCCCCAAATAAAACACGAGTGTGAGTTCCATTTACATTAATATCCGCTGGATAAACATATCCTTGAGCAACGACATTTTGATTGGGAACCAACATGACGTTGGATCCATTTTCTGCTTCGCTACCTTCCAAATTGTATGCGAGATGTGCTTGCAAAATTAAGTGGGTCCAGCGTCACGCTGGTCTTTGGCGAGGTCTTGAACTTCAGAACGCAT
>BNWJ01000125.1 GCA_025998735.1 Alphaproteobacteria bacterium
AAAGGTCACGGATAACGAATTCAATGCAGTTAATATATGCCGTGATGATTTTCACGGTGAATGGAACTATGTCATTTCGCCTATAGAAAAGCAAAACCTCTAGTTTATTTGGTAACAATTGCTAAACATAATAGACTCGGTCTACGTGGAGTTCCTCGTTGCGTTGATGGCGGCACATCAGGATTTTTTCGACAAATGCATAGCGGAAGCCATTAAAAAGGAATCGTTTTCTCCTGCCATTGCAATGATGTTATACGTAAAATTTTCCAAGCGAATTGAGGGGAGATTGCTATGAACTCCAAAAGTATCCGTTTTATTTGGAAATAATTTCCCTGGAAAGATATTGATAGTTGAGCCTACTGGATGTTGTAGAACTACCCACGTGGAAACATTTTACGTCGATAAAAATGGAAATATTGATAGCATAGGTTTTTATGGAGAATGTAAAAAAGGTTCCTTTGTCGATGTTGAGAATAATTTCCAATTTTTTATTGGTGGTGTCAATGAACAGTTTTACAAATGGGATGCAGCCAAAGGAGCGCTGTCATTTTATAACAGTTGTTCAACTGAATCTTTTAGGTTCGATCTTAACTCCCTAGGAGTTCTGCGATGCTCTGATTTTTGAGTTGATCTATAGAAAAATGCGCCGCAAGTCTCTCTCCACCAGGTACCATAATATCAGAAAATGATAAAATTTCCGTTAATGGTTGAAAATTTTTGTGATTTTGGCGATTTTTAACGCTTTTGTGGGAAAGTGGCATCTGGTGGAAGAGGTCCTGCGTGCATCGGGAAATCCCAAAACTCGAAAATTTCAGGGTTTCTACAAACTGCTGGGGTGGCAAGCTAAAATACCTTTGAAGCATCCAGTTTTAATATATGCGCGATCCAGTTTCGTTATGGTACAACAGTCGCGATTACTCTATGGATACGGCCTTCTACCATATTTCCGGGCCATTCTTCTGCTTTCGTGTGGAATGCAGGTGACGCGAACTCTTGCATATCCCCTTTTGCGGAATCCGAGTGCTTCAGCTGCTTTCTGGGATACATCGATTATTCTTTTGTTTGTCTGGGCAAATGGACCTCGATCATTTACCAGAAGTTTTACGCTTTTTCCATTGGATAGGTTTTCCACCATAACCACACTGGGAAGTGGAAGAATTCTATGAGCCGCAGTTAGCTTGTTCATATCAAATTTTCTTCCAGTGGCAGTGGACAATCCATGGCAATCGTATCCGTACCAACTGGCCTCCCCGACTTTATCGTAGTTATAATGTACCTGGGGATAATATTTAACGCCCTTTATGACATACGGCCTTTCCGAACCAGAATGCCAATATTTTACGGTTGATTCCTCTTTTCCAGCACATCCAGCCAATAATATAAGGGGAAATATCGATAATCTGTTTCTTTCTACGAATTTTTCGAGAAACATAAACTTTTTGCTGCTACAATCACGCATATTATCTCACCACAGGAGCCAAACTTGCATCAAAAGACGATGAAAGACTATATACAAGGCATAACGCCACTAACTATCAAAAATGCTATCATAAAATGCAAAAGAGTAAAACGCAAATTAATATGCAAAAGGCAATCTTGTGACACTAGTTCTTCTTTAAACCAAAAGCTATGCGACCTATATAAGGAACATGAATCGTTGAAAAGTGATCATATTCCAACCATAAGCAGAAAAAACGCAAGGAAATTTCTGGCGGAAAAAATACTGGATTTACACGGATATACCAGAGAAAAAGCCATTGAAGCCCTATATGATTTCCTCGAACAGTGCAAGAGGGAAAACATAAGAAATGTTCTGATAATAACCGGCGGAAGCGCGGTAAGAAAATCAGTAATACGTTCGCTTTTCCGTCAATGGGTGCATGAATATTTTTCGAAGTATATTTCTGCATATGGACACGCAAGTGCATCCAGTGGTGGAGAGGGCGCATTCTATGTTATTTTAAAAAACCAAACATAGCCCCTACTAGAATTAAATGCCCCTGTCACAGGATTGAGCTCACACAATTCGTTGCATTATTTGAGTGCATTCTGTATTCTTAGGCAGTTGAGACAAAGGAATATCGATGGCTATACAGACTAAGCATCTGAGCAAATTAGAACCGTGGCAGGATCCGAAGTCACAACCGTACGTGACAATAAAGAACCTCACCAAGACTTTCAATGGGATCATGGCGGTCAACGATGTATCCCTTTCCATATACAAAGGCGAACTATTTTCCCTGCTTGGCAGGTCTGGATGTGGAAAATCCACGCTTCTGAGAATGCTAGCGGGATTCGAGCCTCCCACAACCGGCAAAATCTTCATAGACGGCGTTGATATGACGGACACTCCAGCCTACAAGCGTCCCGTTAGCATGGTCTTTCAGTCATATGCATTGTTTCCACACATGACGGTAGAGCAGAACGTCGCTTTTGGACTGATACAAGAGGGAATAAAAAGAACAGAAATAAAAGACCGCGTTACAGCATACCTCGAGCTTGTGCAAATGAGCGGCTACAACAGAAGAATGCCGGAGCAACTGTCCGGCGGAGAGAGACAGCGAGTAGCGCTTGCTCGAAGTCTTGTGAAACATCCGAAATTGGTTCTGCTGGACGAGCCCATGGCGGCACTCGACAAAAAACTACGGGAACGAACTCAGCTGGAATTGGTGAACATTCAGGAGAAGGTCGGCGTGACCTTCGTGATGGTCTCCCACGATCAGGAAGAGGCCATGACCATGTCCACAAGAATAGGACTCATGAACGAAGGAAGAATCCTGCAGGTGGGAGGACCAACGGAAATATATGAGTATCCCAACTCCAAATATGTGGCAAATTTCATAGGATCGGTAAATCTATTTGACGGAATTCTCGTTGAGGAGCAGTCGGACCACGTCATCGTAAAGTCGACGCTCATGGAAAAGAATCTCTACATAACGCATTCGGCGTCGGTTCCGGTAGGTGCGCAGATAAGCGTTGCCATTCGTCCAGAAAAAGTAATGCTCACGACGATCACTCCCAAGGGCGAATACAACTGGACCAACGGAGTCGTGGAAGACATCGTATATCTTGGCGATGTCTCCATATACCACGTCAAGCTGCCGTCTGGCATAAAGGTTCTGGCTACTGTTGCGAATCTGGTGAGAGCAGCAGAGCGTCCAATACAATGGGAAGACGAAGTATTTCTCTATTGGAAACCGGAAAACGGAATAATTCTATCCATATGATGCAGATTTACGAAAAGCTACATTAGCAATTGTTACCAAATAAACTAGAGGTTTTGCTTTTCTATAGGCGAAATGACATAGTTCCATTCACCGTGAAAATCATCACGGCATATATTAACTGCATTGAATTCGTTATCCGTGACCTTTCG
>BNWJ01000126.1 GCA_025998735.1 Alphaproteobacteria bacterium
TAGACTCTGCCTGGCCGGTCTATCTCCGACTGTATTCCAAAAGCTTCAAACTTCAGAATCTCTTCTTTCATTTGGAGTCTATGATCTGATTCACTCCTCTCATTTCCTCTCTGTTCGCCCAATCCGCATTCTCAGTTAAAAAGAAAGTCCATCGATGATATCCTGAAAAAAAATGGTGATAGCCGGAACAAGTCATGATATTGATTATATTCCTGAAATCACAGTCTCTTAGAGAGAGTGAAATTTCAGTGTTTTTATCAATATCATGACTTGTTCCGGCTATCACCAAAAAAATAGATCGCATTGAAAAAATATCATGCAGGTGTCTTGTCTTTCTCTGGAAGCGGCCTTTTCTCTATTATTTCATCGATGAGACCGAACTTTTTTGCGTCTTCTGGAGGCATGAAATTGTCTCTATCCATGGCTTTTTCGATCTCGTGTAGAGATTTCCCCGTATGTTTCACGTATATCTTATTGAGACGCGTACGCAGGCTGAGTATTTCTTTGGCGTGAATTTCAATGTCGCTGGCCTGTCCTCTGAATCCACCCGACGGCTGATGTATCATTATCCTGGAGTTCGGAAGGGAAAATCGCTTTCCAGGAGCTCCTGCTGCCAGCAACAGAGATCCCATGGAGGCCGCTTGTCCCAAACATAATGTAGTCACTTCTGGAGTAATATATTGCATCGTATCATATATTGACATACCGGACGTCACGACTCCCCCTGGAGAATTAATATAGAAGAATATGTCTTTTTTGGGATCTTCAGATTCGAGGAACAGCAATTGAGCGCATATCACGCTTGCGGAATTATCTTCGACCTCTCCCGTCAGGAAAACTATCCTTTCCTTCAGCAATCGTGAGTATATATCAAAAGACCTCTCTCCACGAGACGTCTGCTCTACAACCATAGGAATTAAAGTATTTACGATATCGCTCATTGCTTTCTCCTTCAATAAAAAACGTCATTCTGCCTTCGACTTCTTCTTTTTGCTAGACTTTCGTGCATCTTTTTTATGCTCGACAGCTTCAGTCTCTTCATCTTTTTCTGCCGCCACTTCCTCATCAGCCTCTCGGAGCTCGGCAGCGTCGTCACTTTCAGCTTCTGCATCTTTTTCTGCCGCCACTTCCTCATCAGCCTCTCGGAGCTCGGCAGCGTCGTCACTTTCAGCCTCTGCATCTTTTTCTGCCGCCGCTTCCTCATCAGCCTCTCGGAACTCGGCAGCGTCGTCACTTTCAGCCTCTGCATCTTTTTCTGCCGCCACTTCCTCATCAGCCTCTCGGGGCTCGGCAGCGTCGTCACTTTCAGCCTCTGCATCTTTTTCTACAGAAACGTCGTCTTTGATTTCTGCTTCTGCGGAAACAGAATCATCAGTTATTTCCTTTTGAGGACCATCATCCTTAAAGAAATCGAATGGCTCTTCGTCAAGTTCTATAAGTTTTTCTACTGAGCAGCTCTCTTCAGTTGTCTTCGCAGTATCGAATAGGAAGTTTACCACTTTCAACTCGAGAATAGGTCCAACAACGGCATTTACTGCCTCGCCTTTAGAATAGGTGTCCCAGACCTCTTTTTCATGCCCCGGATACATCATCGCAATGTTTCTGACAGCATCGGCTACTTCATTTCTCGAAACGGCGATTTTCTCTTTTTTTGCCACTTCCGCGATGACAAATCCAATACGAACCCGCTGCTCCGCAATTTTCCTACATTCTTGCAATATTTCAGGAGTCATCTTTTTATTGATTTTTCTAGCCTCCTCCGTGAGTTGGCGCACAACTTCCGAATACTCCATGTCTAACATTCCAGTAGGCACATCAAACTCAAACATTTCGGAAATCTTTTCCAACAGATCTCGCTTCATAAGATCTCTGCTAATATACTCGTACTTCGCCATTGCTCGAGATTTTGCCCATTCTTTCGTTTCTTCTATATTCTCGTGGCCAAGAAATTTAGCAAACTCATCGTCTACAGCATAATCAGTTGCCCTTTGCACCTTCTTTATGGTTGCGGAATACTCGACTGTCTTTCCGGCAAGCGATTTATCAAGAGCATTCGGTGGATAACTTACAATAAGCTCTCGTACATCCGAAACTTTTGCCCCAAGAAGTGGTTTCCAAAAATCTTCGATAAGATCCGCATCTCCAACGACAAAATCAAAGTCACTTGCCACGTCATCCTTAAGCTTCCTTATCTTAGTCTTGGTGACTAGGTCAACAAAAACCCTGTTTCCAATCTCCACTTCTTTATCTGCTGGCTCATCAATCCATTTTTTATGGTGACCCAATATCTCATTCAAAACATCATTTGTTTCTTTGTCTGTTATCTCCGGAACACGCTTCACAAGCTCAATTGACGAAAAATCCACCAGCTCTATTGCGGGAGCTAACTCAAACTCTAGCGTAAACTCAATGCCATTTTCATCATCTTTTACTACATTTGTAGCAGCAGCAAACGTGAACGATAATTTCTCTTCGCTAAGAACTCTCTTGGCCATATTTTCCACAAGTTCTTTCTTGGCTTCTACACTCGCGCTTGCGCCGTATGTGCGTCTTATGATATCAACTGGGACTTTTCCAGGACGAAATCCGTGCATCTTAACCTTTTGCGCTATTTGCTTTAGCTTACCATACACCGCATTGCTAACCTCCTCCGGATCAATGAGGACGTTATAGCATCTTTTTAGATTATCGCTCGTTCTTGATAAAACCTTCATTGGTTGCTCCATATAAGTAACAGTAAAATTCTTTGGTGCGGGCGGAGGGACTTGAACCCCCACGATATAAACCACCAGAACCTAAATCTGGCGTGTCTACCAATTCCACCACGCCCGCAGACCACAGGCTATCAATACCACATAACCGGCATGTGCGAAAGATAGCAAGCATTAGATATAGCAATTTTATCAGCAAAAAATTACATTTTTTTGGTACAATTTTCTATCCCACAAATCTTTCGGTGGATGTGTCTAGGTTCAAACACAAATGAGACATAACAGACCGGTTGAAAGTAGAACGACTATATATTTCTAGTTGCAGAGAAAGAGAAAGGTCTCCAGAAAAGGAAAAATTGCGATTATTTTGTGTCGAGATCACGGAGAAAAACTTAGCAAAAGTAGTGTGGGGCAAATCCTAAAAGTCCTGAAGGAGAGATGTTGGACAGAGATCTCTCCTTCAGCGGCCAGGATCAAAAGACATCGATAATTCAACATCCCGCACACTACAGCTTCTCAAACTCAATTGTTAAAAAGCAGCTAAAGCTGATTGATGATTCTGGTCATTTTTTTTTCACAAATCCTCCTCTT
>BNWJ01000127.1 GCA_025998735.1 Alphaproteobacteria bacterium
AGGATTATCGCCGGAATTGTTAACATGAAAAATGGATTTGGACTTGCATGAGAAATAAAATAATGTTACACTGACCTCATCAAAATTCATTACTGGATCTGCGTTTGGGTTATGCAACAGGTCTATTAAATAAAAACAATATACTTCTGCTGATTTGTTCAACTACATTAGCCATAATGGCCGGCTATTTTGGTTGTATCTATGTGTTGCTTATGTTTTTGATTTTAGCGTATATCTGCATAAAATATAAACAAAACAAATCGCTAATATGCTTATCTTTATCATTGCCAGCATCAATATTGATGGTACGATTACTTTACTGCAATTATTTCTGTGGATTTTCCAATGAACGTACAGCTCAGTCTTTCTCAAAATTCATACTAGACATATTATTCACTAATTTCTATGATTCTACTGTTGCATTTTTCGATATTCTTCAGACGCATGTGTTCTATCCATCTGTAGTGCTGATTTTAGCTGAAATTCTTTATATATTGATGAGATCTGGAAATAAATTCAGTGAAGGCAACAACAATTTTCCTCTATATATTTTTGCTTGTTATACATTATGGATATGTGGAACGCTATTTCTCGCTCCATTCAAGTTCTTGCGTTATATTATGCCGTGTTTTCCAGTATTACTTTTAATCGTACCATTTATTGTTTCGCGTTTATCAAAAGACGCAAAAATCATGGCTATTCTTTCTATATCTTCAATTTACGTTGGTACAGCTTATTGCAACATGAAGAATCCAACTCAGATATCTAACTTGTATCGAAAACAACAACAATCTTATAACTTTTTCTCACAAAACAAAGACAAACCTGTATTTTTCTTGAATCAATCTGGTTTCGATTGGTATAGCTGCGTAATATTGCCTTATATAGATAACGATCAAAAATGCATTTATCCAAATTCTGATAAGGACTTGGTCGACAGAGTATCGCAATTTTCGGGCGCAATATTGATATTGAATAGCGTTAAAAACGAAAGACATGCTCTGGACTTTCTATCTCAAAATTACAACATTTTAAAGCAGCATAGGCTAATTCCAGGGTTTAGTTGTTATACTTTAACGAGAAAACATTAAACACAATTGTTATTTTTGCTCTGTTAACTCTCCTTTGATAACAAAATTGCCTGTGTCAAAAATACCGCATAATGGCAGGTTTGAGAAAAATCCAAGGGATTGCACGGAACAATTGGATATCATAATCTTTTAATATATACTAAATTAAATGCTTGTTTGGTGTGGTGTAATGGATAACAATAAATTGTGTGTAAAAGCAAACGATTATGATGGTTGTGACGTGATTTCGTCTCTTCTGCAGGATTCGATATTTCATATTTATGCTCCATCTTTCCATGAAGACAGAGGCTGCTTGCGCTTACTTCTGAACAGATTCTGCTGGGAATCTGCGGGCAATAGCGATAACGCAGATCTCTTTCGAGTTCACTCGGGCCTTTACATATACAATGTAAAATCAGTTGTGGTCAATGATAATTTCAAAAAAATCAAAGAAGAGGTGTATCTAAATTTATTGACTATGCATGCGTCACAAGATGAAATAAATATATTATTTTCAGGCCACAAAAGCATATGCATAAAAATAGACGGAATATGTGTCTACCTGAAAGACCTGCACGATCGACATCCTACTTTAGTTTCGTCAAATCACGAGTGCATGCCACACAGCTCTAGTGAATAAACGCCCGTGTCGCACTTGAATGTGTAGAGCATATCGCAACGAATTTTTTAAATATCGTATTTTGGTAACTATTTATTAAATAATATGGCGTTAACATTTCCTCAGTTGATGTTAGGTGCACTATGCAAACGGCTTTGTTTAAAAAAACAGCGATATTGATGGAACAAAATTCAATACAGAGCAATTTATACAGGGATATCCTCAGCGCGAACGGATTCGACGTGTATGTGGCGAAATCGGCAATGGATGGATTGATCAAGATAAAGGAAAAACCGCAGGATTTAGCCATCATAAATGTTGAAATTGCAGAAGAGTCGTTTATTGAAAAATTGATAAACAAGATCCGCTCGGAAAATACCGCAAAATTTATGCCGATAATCGGTTTATCGATATATAATCAAGAAAACAAAAGAAATATGCTAAAAAATCTCGATGCATTCTTAACAAAACCGATTTCTATTGATAGATTCATAGAGTCCGTCTTCGTTTGTATTGAGAAAAAGCATAATGGTAGCGAGAATTCTTGTAATTAATGATCGCAAGTTAGATACGTCTAGGATATCAGCTGAGTTACAGAAAGCTCATAATTTGTTATTGTTTTCGAAATCCTTTGAAGACGCCATTCGGATTGTCGGAACGCAATCAATTGATATAGTCATAGTTTCCATGCCTCCATCACAATCGAAATTATTTCTCGATTTTTTTTCGGTTCTAAGGCAGTTGTGCGGCGTAATACCGATTATTGGCGTAGTGGAAAGCATATCTTCGTCCAGCCTACTTCCGTTTTTGGATAAGGGAATCGATGATTTCGCCAATGTTGGCATAAGCAAAAATGCTCTCCTGAGGAAGATAGAAGTCCTATCAAAAATGAAGTGCATGTTCGACGATAATTTGATGAATGGCATTTATCTAAATGAAGAGCGTCCTCAGAAAATCGTCACATTTTTTCATGATAATCTTGATTTTTTGCATGATCACGTCCTGAAAAGTACAGAAATTGTTCAGCTAAAATCATGGCCAATTATCGACAACATAAGTGATGCAGATTTGTTTCTCGTAAATGTATCTCATTTTTGTGCCTGTGAATGCTGCTCGCAGTTAAGATTAAAAAGTATCAATCGCCATAAACCGATCGTTTTCACATACAACAGTTCTAGCAAGAAGAAAGCTTTTAGCATTGCGTCAATGGGTGGTGTAGGTTGCACAGACGCGATAAATATTGAATCCAATCCGATTGTCATTGCTTGCAAATTGAATTCATTGATGAAATATAAAAAGTTGTACGATAGCTTTGCGGAAAAATTAAAAAAATGCATCTACATGGCTGCCGTGGATTCAACCACCGAAGTGTACAACAGATCTTTTTTCGATGATTACATAAGAAACAAAGATAAAAACTTCCTCAATTCGGCCGTTCTCATGATAGATGTTGACAAGTTCAAGGAGATTAACGATAAGTACGGCCATTCTTTCGCCGATTCTATGCTGAGATACGTCTCAAACAGCATAAAAAAATACATTAGATCGTCGGATCTCATCGCCAGATATGGCGGCGATGAATTTATCATTATAATGGAT
>BNWJ01000128.1 GCA_025998735.1 Alphaproteobacteria bacterium
GGTGCTTACACTCCGAGCAACAGACGGTAGTGATGCTCATAAGACCGATACAACGTCGACACAGCCAGCAGAGACTTCTGACGGAAAAGACATCACTGTTGGTGGCAATGCGAGTACGACAACTACAGCATCAACACAGCCGGAGGAGCGTTCTGCCCGGAAAGAGATCACTATTGGTGAATATACTTATCGTAACTATGCTAAGGAACAGTAAAGAAATAACTCGAACAAATTATTTAAACAGCGCGCAGAGACTCCGTGCTTTAAAGAAAAAACTTGCCCATGTTATTCCTTAGCTAATCCTAAGCCAGGAACGTTCCATATAACGTCTTGTGTTCCTGGCCAACGTTATATCCAGGGTAAGGACGGGGTGCTTACACTCCGAGCAACAGACGGTAGTGATGCTCATAAGACCGATACAACGTCGACACAGCCAGCAGAGACTTCTGACGGAAAAGACATCACTGTTGGTGGCAATGCGAGTACGACAACTACAACACCAGCCGGGAATTCACCACCGACTGAAGATGATGATCCACAAGATGGCTGAAATAGCTTTAATGATCTGTTTACAAGAAAAGCCTCTGTAATTTAGCTTGCCACCCCAGCAGTTTGTAGAAACCCTGAAATTTTCGAGTTTTGGGATTTCCCGATGCACGCAGGACCTCTTCCACCAGATGCCACTTTCCCACAAAAGCGTTAAAAATCGCCAAAATCACAAAAATTTTCAACCATTAACGGAAATTTTATCATTTTCTGATATTATGGTACCTGGTGGAGAGAGACTTGCGGCGCATTTTTCTATAGATCAACTCAAAAATCAGAGCATCGCAGAACTCCTGGGGTGTTAAGGTAATTTAGAGGCTTTTTTCATATTTATGCACATTTCGCTTCTAAACCTTACCACCTCCCTTACTTTTTCGCAAGCAGAAATTTAAACATAAGGCAGTGTTTTTCTGTTCTTTGTGGTGTTTTGTGTACCTATTTTTCAAAAAACACAAGCGTTGATGGTTCGATTATTGCACTCTTCGACTGCAGATTGCGCCACAAAAAACAAAGACGGGTATTAAGCTTCTAAACCTTATCTAAAATGTTGATAATGTACTCCATTATTTCGATATATGACACAAATCACTAGAAACAAAACATGCAAAATATATCAAAAAAACACAAAAAAACTTGCATTTTGGGTTAGAATATGTTATTTTAAAAATAGGTCGTGTTTTTCATAAATTATAGGAGGTTGAAGAAATGAAAAATAAAATCTTAAGTTGTATGTCTGCAATTGTGTTAGCGTTTTCGGTTGTAGACACTTGTTCTAGTACGAAAGTTGGTAATTTGGCCCCGCCAGTAGATGGCATTCGAACGTTTGTTAATCCAGAGTTGAGCCAAAGATGTGCACATGGCACACTATAGTGGACTCGTTTTTGGATCGCATCAAAACTGGACATGCTTCTCATTACCATGCAACCACCGTTGAAGCGATTCTTTACTGACTCCACTATAGAAGCCCAGATAGGGAACGGGGAAAAGAAAATTGCTGCATTTTTTTGTGATAAAACGCACGAGTTAGGAACTCCAGGTTGGGATAGCCGTGCGGGGTCAACGTTATATAATCGTCTTGACACATACGGCTTGAAAAATCCCGATGGGAACACCATATTGCACATCGCGACACAGGCTGGGGCCGCAGACACGGTAGAATTTCTACTCCAGCAAGGCGCTAGTCCTTATATGGCTAAACGATACTAATAACGCGAATGATGGATTAGCTAATCATTTGAAAGATAGGAGTAATAGCAGGCTTTTTACACAAGAGTTGATAAGCCACTAGAGTGGACATAACATGAATGCCCATATTTTTTTGAGACCTGTGTCTTGAGTGTTCAAGCATCATAGTCCGTTTTAAATACCCAAAAACAGTTTCTATGATTGACCTTTTTCTCAGTAATATTTTTTCTTTTATGTCCATGAGTATGTTTTTCATTCCTTTTTTAATTCCAGTAACTAATTTGACGCCTTTTAGGTAGAGTTTTTGAAATAATTCCTTGGAAATGTATCCTCTGTCTCCAAATAATTTTCCCTTGAAATGCTCAATTAAATCTTCTACAGGAGCTCTATCGTCGCAATTTCCAGGTGTTAATTGTGCATTTATAATTTCACCATACTCATCAATCACAAGATGCAATTTAAACCCCAAAAACCAACCCATAGTTGATTTACCACGAGCTGCAATACCGTCAAATACCTTGTGATTAAAGATTCTTTTGTTGTGGCAGACTCTAATTAGAGTTGAATCAACAAAAGCACTATCACTGTCGTTTTTTCTTAGACTCATGAAAAGTAATAACATAGTTGATGCAATCCGAGGTTGCAACGCTACGAATCGTTCATAGCATGGCATTTGGGGAAATTCGTCACGGCAATTAGGCAAATAATATAGATAGAAACTCTTGAAATCTTTCATATGTGATGTTTGAAACATAAGCAAGATCGTCACCATTTGAGAGTTTTCAGACAAATATAGTCGAGCAAGCTGGCGGAAAACTTTGGAATTTCAACAAAACAGGCTCAATTGACTTCAAGAAAAACGTAAGCATTCTTACTGCAGAAGACAAAACTGAGGCGCGTTTTTCACGTTTTTGCTGATAAATCAGTCTATTACAAAAATGCGAATTAATGAAGCTAAAAACTCGTCTTTAGGCTGATAAATGAGCTTCTTTGGGCTGCTATATTTATGTGAAAACTCTCCACCATTTCACTGTCAGTAAGGCCAGGTATGCGAGTTGGTTTTCTATTGGATTGTGGTAGTTGATGCTTTTTTAGTTCATCATTCATTTCTTTGCAAAAATCATCAACGAAGCAGAATAATTCTGTGATATCATGTCTCATGGCTAAGACCTTTTTTTAATTCAAATAGATTTTAGCCTTAATCCTCTCTAATTCAACTCTTCTAATCCGTTATTCGCGTTAATAAAACTCCATACGACGTGGCTAATGCATTGCCCGATCCTGAACGCAAAATCTACCGATTAATGGTCTAATCGCGGTAGACGGGGTACGGCTTTGGCGGCCGTCCCCACCCCGACAGGTAGGGTCGAGCAATGGCGCGTGAGCTGAGATAGCCACGTTTCCATCGGCCGCCTCGTCAAACGCAGCGTGCGGATTTCCCGCACTACGCTTTCCTGTTATTTTCGCATCAAAGTTTATGTGACCTATCATGCCAGCAACACTTTCTGAGCTTGGTAATACTTGATCCTGTAGTCTGAAAAC
>BNWJ01000129.1 GCA_025998735.1 Alphaproteobacteria bacterium
GGTGGCTCGTCGGCAGGCTTCAATATCTCGATTTCTCTCAATACTGCTGCCCAAGCTACGAGACTCCGACTCTTGTCTCGGCGAAAACCTTCTTCTCGCTGAACATTCCAGCCTTCCCTGGACGCACAGCTGCGAATGCATCACTTTATGAGGCAATAGCAGCTTTAGAAATTTTTAAACAAGCGAAAGATGGGGTTCTGCGCAGCATTCGAGAAACCTTTAGTGAATGTTGGGATTTTAGAAGAAATTTTCTCAATGCAGCGTGTCAACCAAAAAGAATTATCGACAAACTCGAAGCAATTAATAAATTGAAAGAATATAAAAATGATGCTGCTATGGTACTGTATAACACAAAAGAGGATTGTATTGCAGAAGTTGCAGTAGAAGCCATAAGAGAACTCCAGAAAAACATAGATGAGAGTGATGGAAGTAGTACTAACACGACTACGACTCTAGCTGCCTCTGGTACATCCAACAGAGACGAAACGAGAACTCGACAAAAGGAAGTTGCCAATGTGGCGCTTGAGGTGTTGTATACCAACAAAACGCCGATCAGTGTAGATGACTTGAAGAATCTTGCTGGAAACATCGATTCTAACGCAAGTAACATAAGTAGCATTCTCGACTTAATTGACCTAAACAATCAAGCTACTGTTGACGCTTTGTTTGACCATATCTTAAGTAAAGTATCGGATGTCACTAGTGAAATGTTTTCTGTAATTGGCGATTTATTGGAAAGATTTCGAAAATTGAGGGAGGCAGAATTGGACGCGAAATGGGAAGATGTGAAAGCAAAATGGGAGGCAGAGTGGGAAGCAAAATGGAAGGCGGTACGAGAAGAGGTGAAAGCAGAATGTTGGGCAAGGTGGGATGAAGAATGGGAAGAATCTAACGCAAAAAGAAAAGCAAAAGAAGAATGGGAATCAAAACAGGAAGTTGGAATAAAGATCAGCTCAGAACGCGCCAAGCATCTGCTAAAATACGTCCGTAGATACGAATTTTGCGATATACTTAGAATAACAAATATAGCGGACTTAAGAGACCACAATAAAATCATTTCGATGATTGATGTCCTTGAGCAAGATAATGCCGTCGCTGATCAAGATGAGGCGACCATTAAGCAAGGTAAGACTCAGTATCTATATGGTGCGATAATACATGAGTTAAGAAAAAAACGACAGACAATCGATGCCAACTGCATTAGATATCTGCTGGAACATGCAAACGACAGCCCCCACTTCGTGATTGAAATGGCGGATGTAAAACTATTAACAGACAAAGATATAATTAGGAGCTTCTTTGAAGCCTTTGGCCCAAATAATGCTAGAAATCTACATTCGGCTATGATGGGCAAGTTAAAAGACAATGGGCAAACAATCAATATAGAGTGTGCTAGGGTTTTGCTAAAATACGGTGGTGTCTACTGCAAAGATATACTTAAAATGATGAATATAGCAGATCTAACAGACTGCAATAAAATCATCTCGATGATTGATGCTGTCGGCGACGCACAATGGCTATGTGAAACTGTTATAGAGGTATTAGAAAAATACAACGAGGCTTTGGAAGCCACGAAGAAGAAAAAGATAAAAATAGAGTGTGCAGAGCTTCTGCTGAAATACGTGGTTTCTTTTAAGTTCAAAAATATCCTAAATCTGAAGGATACAGATGTATCTTTAGCAGACAAAGATACAATTAGGCGTTTATTTGGAGCCGTCGCACAAGATAGAGATGAAAGAGTTAAAGGCGAATTATACGAAAATGTAGTGGCCAAACTGATAAGCGATCAACAAAAAATCAATGACGCTGAGTGCGCTAAGCTCCTGCTGCAATATTGTCCCAAGAAGTGGGATTATATTCAAGATATAGCCAAAATTATAGATTTGACAAACGAAAAGATGATTATAAGTTTGCTTAAAGCCATTGACCAAAATAAAGATATGGCTTGTGATGTAAGCAAGGCAGCAATAAATGAGTTAATAAGCAAGCACCAAAAAATCAGCACAGAATGTGCTAAGTGTCTGCTGAATTATGCTGATACGCAAAGCTTTTGGGCTATACTTGAAATAACGAATGCAGATGTAGATTTAACAGACCAAGAGACTATTCTAAGCTTGTTTAAAGCGACCATTCCAGATGAAAGAATACTATGTAAAGCTGTAGTAGATAAGTTAATTAAAACCCCGGATAGAAAAATCAGTGTCGACTGTGCGCTATGTTTATTAAAACCACTGATAAGAATAAGACCTTATGGGTGGTGGGATGAATCTTATGGGAGGTATGTAAGAAACTTAAAAAAGATAGTGCAATTTGATGGTTCAGAGAAAAGCAAACAGATTCAATTCTTCTTTAAGTGCGCGCTGACAGGCAGCCACAGCGATTTAGAAAAACTTGAAAGAAAGATAAAAAAATTCGAGAATGGAAATCTCACCGAAAATGAAAGCGAAACTGAAAGTGAAAGCGATGAAGAGGAAGAAGCTGCTAGAGAAGAGGCAAGAAGAAGAGCTGAAGAAGCGGCTAGAAGAAGAGCTGAAGAGGCTGCCAGAAAAAGTACACAATTAGCAACTGAAGAAATAAAACTTTTCCATTGCAAAATACTGGAAGATCCTGCAAAAGCTAAACACCTTATGAAAATATCGGAATTTTTGGGTTGTAAGAATATGATGTCGCTTGAGTAGTTGTGCGTCCAGGGAAGGCTGGAATGTTCAGCGAGAAGAAGGTTTTCGCCGAGACAAGAGTCGGAGTCTCGTAGCTTGGGCAGCAGTATTGAGAGAAATCGAGGTATTGAAGCCTGCCGACGAGCCACCGAAAGGGTGGTAGCGAAGTACTAGGTTGTAATGAGAATGAACGCATAGGTGGCCTCGAAAATGAGTAGGTCTGATGGCCGAGCTCGCAACCGGAGGGCGAAGGCAGCATGAGCAAACGAAAATCGACTGATACGTTTGTTGACATCGGCGGGGTGGTAGCGGCGACATGGTACGAAGGACATTCTGAGCAACTGGAGATACCCTCCTCATCCCGACGAGAAAGACGTCGGAAGAAGGTAGGCGCTATAACCGGAAATTCCCGGGAAATGCGTTGAAGATGAGAGGGAGTCGGATGGGCGAAAAGTAGCGAAGAAGCGAGGTAAGGAATTATTATCAAATAATATGGACAAGTGACATCACATGAGTTATATTTGTATCTATGAAAGATATAGATATATTAGCGTTAACGACACGAATAGAAGGGATGTTACCCACACTTAATGAGTA
>BNWJ01000130.1 GCA_025998735.1 Alphaproteobacteria bacterium
AATTATTTCGTTAGTAAGTTTATTTTTTTAAAACCCTATTGACAACAACAATGCTGACTGTTATATATATGGCATATCGAAATGGAGATACGTGATGAAAAGAAACTTTAAATGTTCTGTCGTAGTATTTGGATCCATACTTTGTTGCACTTTGGGGCAGGGCGTATTGGCTATGAATGTTTTAAGCGGTTTGCTTGGCGCTCCCAGAGAACATGCGCACCAGGAGCCCATGGTGTTGCCCGTAAATAAAGATGCATTGTCGCACGCCCCCATTCCAGTGAAGCCCGTTATTCCAGATGTCGACTATGATCCGTCTCAGTCGCTTCCAGTTGCGCCTGTTGCTCCAGCTCGCGGAATTGCGGACGCGATTAAACACGCGCTGGAAGCGCAAGGAGTTGGCGCCAAAACTCCATTGGACGTCAAGAACGCGCATAGTGTCGCAAAACCAGATTATGCACGCTTTAGAATAGCAGACCTTGTTTCTTTTTTGAAACAACAGGCGGGCAGGCAGCAGCAGTTCGCGACGGCGACCAAAGAATTGAACGAAAGAAGTCTTTCGCTCTGTCTAAGCGTACTTAGCGCTTTTGAGGCGCTAAAGAAAGCAACATTCGAGGCTCATAGGGGTTTTTATGACGCACAGAACGGAATGTGGGAAAAACTCAAAAGAGCCTTCTGGTTTGGGAAAACGTCTGAAATCTCACCTGAAAATGAAACAGTTGAACAAAAGAGGCTGAGAAAACCTACGTGTGATCGGGTAATGGAAGTGATGGAAAATGCTGTGGGCACAGGAGAACGCACTGGCCGTCACGATTCCGCTCTAGCTAGTATCATGTTTACTTTCTTGAATGCGATGGGTTTACTTGGCGGAGGACCTCGGGGAGCTACCACTCTACAGTACATCCAAGATGCATTAAATGCGCGAATGAATCAACCTGTTGTTCCCACGGCACCACGCCTCGAAGGCGCGCAGGGACTTGTGGATGACTATAACGTTGCATACAATGCATGGAAAGACCGGAAAGCTCAGCTGGACAATCAATTGCATATGATCGAAGCAGATATTTTGGCGAGAAAAGAAAGAACCGTGTGTTTAGCGGCCGAACTAGGAGCACTTAATCGGGCGCGCCCTAGCAGCGTTGGATTCGGGAATGGGTTTGGGTTTGGACTCCTTTTCGGAACCAGCACGCTTTTGTGTGGAGAAAAAGCTAAACGTGATGCAAAAACCGCTGAGCGAGAAAAAAGCCTTAAAGAAGGTGAGTTAAAAAATGAGACGGCGACCATTGCAGAATTAGAAAAAGAAGAACAAAAGCTTAGATTAATTATGGCTAAAGAACAAAAAGCCGCTGAAGCGACACGTAAAGCTCGGAAGGTTGAACTTTGTGAACGCATTGAATCACAGACTCAAGACCGTGAGAGGCTCTATGAACAGGCAATACATAGAAGTGTCGGTTTGCAAAGTGGATTGGTCAGTTTCTTTGAAGGGATGAAAAACTCTTTCTATAATGGTAATTACCTTAAACCAGCTAATATTTGGGCTGAAACGAAAGAGAGTCGCATGCAATGCACCAGTATCGCAAAAAAAATGATGAATCTGGCAACTGCCTTCATGCGTACTACGGCCAATGAACTTCGGGGGTTTGAGACTCTAGATGGAGTTGAGAGCGATCTGCTAAAAGGCCACCGCCTTGATGTAAATATTGATCCGGTAAACCAATGGTTAGAAGATCAGGCTAGAATAAAACTGCTTTCATTGGGGAAACGGAATTTAGTATTCCTATTGTTGAAGGTGGCTGATTATGGTACGCGTATTCGAAATGGCATGGCTCTTGTCGATCTGGGCGCTAGAGGAATAGCTAAACTAACTGGATGCAGAGATACCTCTAATGTTATGGCTCCTCCTGTGATTAGCTGGATTGCGAGGTTTTTTAGTGGTGCTCAAATAATAGCCGGTAATTTTGTCGGTGGTGTTGCAGGAGCGGTTGTGGATAAATGCATGGGAACCAACACGGAGGCCGTAGCTAAAGAAATTCTAGACGAAGGGGTAGTCGCAGCTAAAACAAACGCCAATGACGCCGAGAAGTCAGCGCCTGCTGCTCCGGAGCCCAATGCATTAACTAATCCAATGGCTGTCCTGTCTGGATCAATTGCGAGTCACGTTGCTATAGGGAAGAAACATATTGTAAGCGCTGCAGTGAGCGCTGTAGCAAACGTTGCCACCAGAGGTATATTCGGTATACTTATGAGTTCAGGCATTAATTGTGTCACAATGCGAGCTGTGCCAATGCTTGGATATTGTTTTGGAGTTGCCGGACTCGCGACTGGGATTTGGGGGGTATGTGCTACAGGTGCATGCGTCATTCCTATAGTTTTGAATACTGCCGCCAAGTTGGTTGAGGGCGCAACATTGAGGGAGGCTTGTACATTTGCCGGTTCTGGCGGCATGAACGAGATCTGCAATAATAGATTTTGCGGCACTAATTAACATACCGCCCCAAAAAACCTTCATTAGAATTCAAGCGTCAGGCCAATTGGTCTGGCGCTTTTTTTATCTCAGATCTTTCTGGCAACTGCCATGACTTTTGAAAAAAATTATATTTGTTGAAGATAGCGCTTGTATACCTTTCAACCTATAGCGAAACAGAAAACGCCTGTGCAGTACGCACCGGATCAAACGGCACGCACGAGAAAATTTTCGGCTTCTGTGAGGATTGTGTCGATGATGTCTTGGATGCTTTTTTCTTCCGTGACGATTCCGACTATTTGTCCCGACATGAGGGATCCGCGTTCCGTATCTCCATTTTGGACGGCTCTTCTGAGAGCACCGGCCCAGAAATGCTCCAGAGACAGGCGTCCCTCTTCCAGAGACACTTCGCCATCTTCGAATTTACGGAGAACGTCTTTCTGTCTGGCGATGAATTCGTTGGTGCCGACGTTTTCTATGGCGCGCACCAGAGACACAGGAAATTTCTTGTCCAACTGAACAGGAGTTATGGCGTCTTTTGCATTTGCTCTAAAAAGAGCCTTTTTGAAATTTTCGTGAGCCAACGATTCCTTGGCACAGGCAAAAACCGTTCCGAGCTGACATCCGACGGCTCCCAACTGCAGCATACTGGCGAAAACCTCTCCGCGCAAAATTCCGCCAGCCACGAAAATCGGATATTCACTCATGTTCAGCATGATTTCCTGCAGCAGCACCATTGTGGATGTTGGCCCCACGTGTCCGCCGGCCTCGTTTC
>BNWJ01000131.1 GCA_025998735.1 Alphaproteobacteria bacterium
ACCATTAACGGAAATTTTATCATTTTCTGATATTATGGTACCTGGTGGAGAGAGACTTGCGGCGCATTTTTTCTATAGATCAACTCAAAAATCAGAGCATCGCAGAACTCCTGGGGTGTTAAGATTGTGGAGTTATCTCAGACGAATTTTTAAAAGCCTCACCATTATTTACAGATTTAATAATTTTTTCTGCTTCTTTCTGTTTACCTATGTCTCCTGATTTACCAGTTGCCGTATATCCATCCATCAATCTACAAAACACTTTTATAAAGTTTATCCAACCTCCTTTAAGATGTCCATCGCTGTACATAATGCCTTCATTTTCTCGTCCATCGACAATTTCAGCCCACTTTGTTCTCGTTGATGAATCGTCGTTATTTGCATAGTCAGACGGCTTAAAGTTAGGAGTAAAAAAACCTTTTAAAAGCGACTTTTCTGGTATTCTACTTTCATCGATGGATAGTTCTCCATTGCTTTCTTTTTTGCACAGCATTGCGATACAAAACCGCCTTAGTGTTCTTTCAGGACAATGATTCCAAAAAGGATAATTTTTATTTATTACAGGCATGTATTGATTGTAGTTTTTTCCCGAATAGTAGATCTCCTTTGTTAATGGGCTATTCGAGACTATGTGGGTTGGCTCTGCTGGCACGCTATCACCAAATGCTTCACTGACCATCTTTCTCGCTCCGTGGAGCGCAGTGTTTAATGACGCTATATCTACTTTTTCTAATGTACTCCAGGCATATGCGCTTATCAGATAATTTACATATCCACGCGGATAAGTGTACGAGTCGTTTATATAATCGCCAGGATACCATGATATATTATCTCGAAGGCTAAAATTGTTTGGATCCTCACTAACGAGAGCCTTTAGTATGGTGCCTATTATTCCGTTAAGCGCATCTTCTTAAGCAGTGGTAATTTCTGAAAAATGGCTATTTAGCGTTTTTATGCTAACGCGATCCCTTTCTAACAATTCTTCGGCTTCCTGTGGATGGTAGGTAAAATATTTATCTGCGTAGTCTTTGAGAAACTCTTCCGGAGTTAATTGCTTTCCACCTTGTGTTAGTTGCAATTCCCCATCCTTTAGATAATAAGCTTTAAGCTCCTCCATTTTTGGGCTTTTTGCATGTTTTTCATATGTATCCTTTGCTTTTTGAACCAGCTCTTTCCTTTTGTCTGGAGACGTTAACTCTTCTCTTACAAAGTCGGCCACCGCAAACATTGTTGCGATAAACTCTATCTCATTAGCTTTGATACCTTCGAGGATCTCTGAAATGCTTCCTTTCCCTATGGCATTCAGCTCCACTCCTGTGGATGGAAATAACTTTATTACCAAGCTGGTCATTGGATCTGATGAAGTATCGCTATAGTTTGCTGGATTGCCTTTTTCGTAAAATCGATCGTATTTTACCGGACCGAAAAACCGATGATTTTTTACTAGGCCAGACGAAATCAAAACCTGCCCCTTTATGAGGTCAGTGGATTCATCAAAATATGTTAATTGTGGTTCAGGCTTTGAAGCACCATTTCCATCTTTTTTATCACCATAGAGAAAAGTGTACCAATCGGCTACATCTAGTGAGGCATCAGCGCTAAAAAACATGGCAATAACAAAAGACGAGCATGCTATCAAAGTTTTATTCATGTTATCCTGTTCCTCTCAAATAATAGTTAGGATATGCTATAATCATTGAGTTATTGTTAATATGCGACGGTTTTTTAATTAACATGGTGGAATATCGCAGCTACGAACATGAAACTCTGCTATTCATTCCATTTCGCTCAAGATGGGATTGCGTATTTTTCACACAAAAGCTGATAATTTAAATAAAAGCAAGTGCAGACAACCTAGTTTTGAGCAGAGTTGCTGACTAATAGCAATATTGCGCATTTGTTGTTTGCACTTTATTAATGCCTCAATATTCCTTCTGCTAGGAGAATCGAAAAGCGTATTTTATCATTTTGCATGTATTTCATCTGGTATATCTGCACACTTGTATCGACTGACTCCAAATTTTGGAAGAATCGCTCCATTCTTTAGATAATGATTCAATAGATTTCCGTCAGGGTATTTTTCCAGAAAATCCGAAATAAAAGTTTTGGTCTCGACGTCGGACTCTACTGCACTACTATGTGCTAACCGTACGTAGCGATAGGCCGACACCGTATAGGCAGCTTCGCAGAGAGAATCAAGCCCTAATCTTGACAGTCCAAGTATGGTTCTGTTTTCTTCATCATTAGGAATCAGGAGCGCTAGCTTATTATTATACTTTGCAAGAGTCTCAGTAGCATCACTAGCAGGCTTTTTATCCGCCCAAAATCGCTTTTGCGTAACCTCGCTGGTCTTTAGGTCAGTATCAGCGTGTCCATCTAAAATATGCAACCAATGTACTAATTCATGGAATACGAGAACATCAGCCGATAATCTAATGGGCTTTATTATGAATACTCTCTCTTTTGCATCGAAAAAGGCCACGGGAGAATCTCCTTGTCCAGCGATATCGTCTGGAATTTCAAGAAAGACCTCTCTTGGTGGTAAGTCTTCCTCTTTTTTTATTGGTGTACCCAGCATCTGTAATATTTCGAAAAAAAACTTTGATATGGAATTCTGTATTTCACCATTACCTGTAGGAATAACGACTAATTTTTTGTAATGATTTACTTCACATTTGGTTATTAATGTGCGCAACAACTTACAACCAATTGGTACTTTGCTAATCATTTCTATTGTGCTTCTTATCTTCGTTTCTTCATTTAAAGAAGTGCTTGAAACAGTATCGCTATCCAATATATTTACTATAGTACGTGGCGGAATTGGGATGGGAGCAGCCGATTTTTCCTTACTTTGGGAAAGCATTAATATGTTAGATTGCGATGATGTAGCTCCCCAAAAAACATTTACACCTTCCTTCTTTGTTACTCTAAACGAAAAATCAAGGCAAGTTTTCATAAAAGTGTCAACTAATATTTTTTGATTGTCAGCCAGTGTTTTCGATGAATCCCATGTCTTATTGATGAAATAGTTGTATTCTTCCAGTTTGTTCATTGGATTGATTTGTGGCCATTCAGCAAGAGATTTTGCTGCAAAAGTATCTATGCAATTGTTACCAAATAAACTAGAGGTTTTGCTTTTCTATAGGCGAAATGACATAGTTCCATTCACCGTGAAAATCATCACGGCATATATTAACTGCATTGAATTCGTTATCCGTGACCTTTC
>BNWJ01000132.1 GCA_025998735.1 Alphaproteobacteria bacterium
CCACTGCGGCGCAACCCTCTCGTGAATTAGCTCAAATTCCGCAACCCTTACTCCAAAAAGACTCAAAAATATCGCCGGCTTCTTCTTTAAAATCTCATTTTTCATCATGAAAATCTGCTCCATACTGTATACAATAGATCTTTAACAGATCTTTAATCCATATACAATCTTATGCAACAGGTCTAATATACTCTCAAGAGCCGAAAGAAATTTTTACTACAGGATCGAATCTCTGGCGATTCTTATTTCACTGTGACTATTTTCTTATGATAATTATAGTGATTGTGTAACGCAAAGATTGCTGCTTCTTTTATAGCTAATCTCTCTTCGAATGCCGGTTCCTTGGGCTTTCCGTTGTTTCGCATCGATGCGATTGCGATGAGTATCTCTTGTTGTAGACCTTCAACTCGGCCATGAATCCTTGCCAATAAAAGAAGGGCTTCTCTTGCGAGAGGATTCTCTGCTAATTCTTCAAGCTTATTATGATCGACAAGATAAGCAGGAGGAAAATTGAGCACAGAAACAACATAACCGAACACCTTCATAATTGCCTCAAATTTCGCAGAGTCGCTTATTGCCTCACGTGCTGATTGCAACAGACTCTGCCCAAGTTTTTCATGACCCTCCGCATCTTTTTTCTCTCTAATCAAATTCACAATCGCCTCATTGTCCACCACCGTTTCCCTCATAGCGGAAAACGAATTACACATTGTCATCCCTAGTACCAATAAACTACCACATATAAAGCCACAAATCTTCATTTTTATCTCCATAAACAAAAACACAAATTACACATATAATAACCATCATTATGAATATTGCAACAAAAATATAAAAAAATTATCAAAATATTTACGCTTTTTATCGTTTTCCGTAAAATGATGCACTTCATTTCTGAATGGGTGCTTTGGGCTGCATTTATGCGAAAACTCTCTAAAATCTTATGAAACGCCCGTGGGGTGGCTAGAAATGGCCCTGATATCTCTCCGTGCACGCGTCGTCCACTCATCATCACCATCGCCTTCTTCTTCCTTTTCGTCATCGCCATCACTTGAGTCAATTTCTTCGTCTGAGTCGTCGTCGACTTCTTCTGCTTCATCGTTTTCGTCATCATCTTCGTCCTCGTCATTCGAATCAATAAGCTTCTCTATTTCCACCAGCTTATTTGCTAAATCACCCAAGAATGCGGAATATGTCTCGAGATCCGCAAATAGAGACGCTGTCGTCGTGCGATTCTCTTTGGTAATGCTCTTAGCATCTTCTGTAGCAGATTCCGCTTTAGCTATTACTAAATCTACCCTTTTTTTGACGTCTTTTAAGTTTGTCAACAAAATCCTTCTGCTTCGCACTGAAGACGATAGAGTATTTTTTAGGGATTCTCTTTTCTTCGATATTTCAGCTTTTTCCTTTGTCGCCTTGGATTTGCTTGAATTTTTGTCTTGGATCGTCTCCTTGAGAAAGTCAAGGTCTTTTTTTAGTTTCGCAATCTTATCTAGCATATCAGATATATCGCTTGAAATATCTTCATCTGTTCCATCCTTCGCCACAGCGCCAGAAATCAAAGACTCTATTGCCTTTACATCTGCTGATATAGCTTTCAGTTGGCTGCCAATTGTTTCAGTGTGTGTCCCACTTTCAGTTAAACTGCCTTCATCACGTGAACTAAACGAATCGGCAAAAGTTCCAAGAGTTGACAATGTGTCTTCTGTTTTTTTGTTAGATTTCTGTATATCGGCATGACAAGCATCGATTTTTTTTCTCTGAGGATGTATGGCATATTCAAATTGTTTGGAAAAAAGAGATAGATATTCACATATTGCTTTAGGCATGTTTTTTATTTCATTAGATTTGTCTTTGCTCAAAAAAGCAAGGGTTTTTTTGATGGATTTACAAAGTTCATCCGTCCTCCCCTTTAGAAATGAGAAAATTGCCTGATGGTGATCTCCGAATATCACAGTCAGTGCTGAAAGAGTGGCATCATTTTTTCCCTGCGTTGGTGACTTGTTTTTTAGAACATTTGCTTGTGCCATTTCTTCATACAAATCATCACTATCCTCTGAAGACTTCTTTTTGGCTGATTTACCTTCCGCAGATGCTTTCTTCTTGGATGATTCTTTCTTAGATTTACCGTCATCAGAATTTTTAGCTACATTTCCTACCTTCTGTATATTTTTATTATGCTCGTCCTGAGATTTTTTCTTAGACTTTGGAGAATTGGACTTTGAATCAGAAGTTCTGCTAGTTTTTTTTACTTTACTAACAGATGTTCCCGCATGAACATCAGATTGCGAAACAGAAAACAACATAAGCGCGATCATACTCCCACAAATAGACCTTCTCATATATCACTCCACGATTATGTACACCAAACTAAATGGGGAAGATTTTTTTCAACTTGATCCCAACCGTCAGCGCAATCACTTCAGATGCCAGAACAGTTGCAGAAATCCAGAAAATTCAACTTCCCTACTTAAATGTATATGGTATCTCTAGTAACAATAGAGCGATCGTAGCACACAAACGTATCGAATGTTAAGCAAATTGACTCTTTTTTTAGGAACATTCGCATAAAAAGACGTTCAATTGTGTGATAAAGCGAGGTATAGAATGACTCTTCCACGGAATCGTGCGCTTCTTTTCCGTCAACTACGATTAATCAGTCATTGCAATAATTTTATAATCCAGAATGGCCCCCTTCTTTCCATACGCCTGGGTATTTCAGAAGAAGGCCATTAAGTTTCCCCCCGACCACAGAGCCCTACTGGACCTGGTGGCTGAGGATCATTCGACATCTTAGACTAGGTACCGCCTCCGCTTCTTTGGCCAGGCTATTCGGCGTCACGCAAAAAATTGTCCTTTGCATCGTACCACTTGCGAAAAGTAATATACTCGCTTCCATTCGGTCGCCACCAGCGCTCTTTTTCATCTAGGACGAGTCCTCCCGGCCCGTGTATCTTCCGGTCTTGGCCCACGAATTCGTCCGTGCCCGGAGCGGGGTAGACTCTTCCACTTCGGCCTTTATATGTTCCGTCTGAGCTTGCTATAGCCCAGACCACTTCCTGGGTCGGTGGCTGTCCTCCGGCATAAAAGGCCGCGGCAGGAGCTCCTCCACCGCCGCCGTCGCCCCATCCGCCAGGGCTACCGCCGCCACCGCCACCGCCATCGCCAGGAGGAGGGTTCCAGCCTCCGCCGCCCCATCCGCCACGGCCGCC
>BNWJ01000133.1 GCA_025998735.1 Alphaproteobacteria bacterium
TCGGCTTCGCAAATGTCATGCATCTCTCCCGTCAACAATTTGTCGAAAAACACCGTTCCCTCATCAAAAGATAGCTGATAGCAGGAAATATGTTTGCAATCGAAAGCAATGGCCGCCGCTAGATCCTTCTCCAAACCATCAATGTCCTGACATTCATAGCCATAGATAAAATCAAAGCTGAAATTTTCGAAAACGTTAGAAACAATTTCCGCTGCCCGATGAGCCTGTTTCGAATCATAAATCCTTCCAAGAAATCGCAGATTTTCATCCGAAAAGCTTTGTATTCCCAGAGATAATCTATTGATACCGGCGTTGTAAAAATCTTTCATGCCTTGTTTGTCGAACGTTCCCGGATTGGCCTCCATGCTAATTTCTGCTCCAGAATCCAAGTAACATTCTTTTTGCAAAAAATCCAAAATATTTGCAATGGATTTCGGATTCATTAGAGATGGAGTTCCACCTCCGAAAAAAACAGTGCGTGCCACACGAGCACAAATAGCTTCGCCCCCAGCTGAAAGGTATGCGTGATGTGCTCGCAACACTGAAGCCGACTCTGGAGGAACAAACGCCTGTGGCGCAGCTACTGCATGATAAGCTTCCAGCTCCTGCCGTAGATCGACTAGCAAATATTTCCCGAAATCCTCCCATATGCTTGAATCACTCGACGCATTTAGTGGGACACTTGCAAATCCGCAGTAGGGGCATTTGGATCGGCAAAACGGCCAATGAATGTATATCGATAGAGGTCCAGTATTTTCCATTAATCTCTCGTCTAAAGCTTTATTTTCCTTTTATAGTGTCGAAATGTAAAGACTAAACTGTTGATATCGCAGGGCCACATCATGATTTTTTTTGAGAAAGGATGAGAGCTAAAACGTTCTCATTCCATGCAGCTTTTTTTCTAAGACCTTTGATTGAAGCACGTGAAAAATGTTCATTTTTAGCTATTTCGAGAAGGTTTAGCGCAGCATGTCTAACTATTGCCATATTTTGAGGAGCATTGTATTTTCGAATTCTTGATTGATCCTCGTAGAATATATAAATAGTTATTGACTTCGAAAAATACATGATATATAGTCATTGTCAAGTTAATAATTTTAGGAGAAAGGAAATGAAAAAAACTTTGTTATTGTCCACCTGTGGAATCGCCATATGTATATACGGTAGTGCGTATGGGTCGCTAAGTATCGAGAAAACGGAAGCTGAGACACAAACGACGGCAAACTTTGGACCTTGCAACCGTCAATGAAAGTGTTCTGAAATGCATACGTCGACGACCCCTGGTGACCGGGGCACCGTCGCTCCGGGAAACGCTGAAGGTGGCGCCGATAGCGATTCGTATGACGAAGACTCGTCGGACTCGACTTACACAGAGGCTGACACGCAGTGTAGGCCAGCCTTGTATGCCTCGAATGACCATCTAGGCAGATCGTCCTATGCCTCACCAACTCTCACGATCGACACTCTCGCCCATTTCGAAGCTGTTTCTTCTGGTGGAATGACTAGTTCCTCGCCGCTTTTCAAAGGTGCTCCTTCTGATGCGCCAACTGCTAATCATCGCCCCCCCTTCCCGCCGCAAGACTCTTGTCTTTCGGCGATGTTGGGTTGTTCCTCCATATCTAGTTCCGCTTCGAGTTCTTTCCCGATATCGAGTTGCTCCTCATCGAGTCTATATTCACCTTCGCAAGATTTTGCTTTGCCTCCGCAAACTACCCATACTGGCGCCTATATCACGCCGCGTGGCTATTATTCTTTTTCGGAGGACAAAGGAAAGGGGGGGGCGAAATAGTCCAGGCTTCCAGAACGAAGACGGTTCTGGGGCTCCGCTGGATACACTACCCGTGGATAACCTGCTGGATGTTCCATTAGCACACTTGAACATTTGGGAGCAACAAGTTTTAGGCTCTCTTGTCAGGGAACTTCGCAGTCTTCGCACTACCGTGGGCTCTCAGCGTACTGAAATGGTCTCTCTACGCTCTAGAATGGGCTAACTTGAGCAAACGTTAGCCTTGCCTGCTCACTCTGATGCCTCGTCGCTTAGTTCTTATTCTACCGTTTCTTCACATACCGCTGCCGGAGCTGACGCAACTCCCCGATGTGCTTCGCCTGCCAATGCAGGAGCTAGCGCAACTCAACGACGCGTTTCGCCTACCAATGCCAATGCAAAAGTACCACCATTGGGTGCTTTGCCTACTGGTGCCAACGCAAATGCGTCTCAGTTGAGTGCTTCGACTTCCCGTGCCGCTGAGGATGCGCTTCCGTTGGGTGCTTCGCCTACCTATGCCGCTGCAGATGCGCCTCCGTTGAGTGCTTTGTCTACCAGTGCCGCTGCAGATGCGTCTCAGTTGAGTGCTTCGCCTGCTCGTGCCGAATTTGTGCGATGTCGATATAGCGTTCCACCTCCCTCCAACGCTGAAGCTGCGGCTGATACTGGTGCTACGCCTCCAGATGCTGTAGTTGAGAGATGTCGAAAGAGCGCTCCACCTTGCGGCGCTGCACTCGGTGGATATGGCCTCTTTTCCTACGCGTCTTCGCAGAACGCTACTGAAGGAAATGAGCGTAAGCCTTCTGTTCCTCCAATAGGTGAATCTTCAACACCTGTTTCAGATACCCATACCAAAGCTGGTGGAACTTCGTCTGCACCTAGTTCCACAGACGAATAATGATTGCAGAACGACATGGCGGGTGATTTTGTCACCTGCCTTTTGTATTTTAGGCGGTAATTGTGTCAGTTCCTTATTTTTATGACATTTGTTGGGACCGTTGCATAATGGATCTTTTTCGCAATTGGCTTCGTCAGATCCGCTGCTCGAATCCTCATGTACATTTAGTACACTGCGGTTCTGCGCTGCGTTCTTTCTTGCTCTTGCAAAAAATATCTCATTATGCAACGGTCTCTTGTTATCGTCGGAATATGGAACTCTGATGAAGAATCAAAGATTTTTTTCGTGATGTCTTCATAATACTGTGATGATGTGGTAGAATGCTCACCTGTAATGCTTGCGTGTTTTTATGCCGCCGTGGCTCAGTGGTAGAGCACATCCTTGGTAAGGATGGGGTCGTGAGTCCGATTCTCACCGGCGGCACCATTTTTTTCATTGTTTTAGGTGATGTTATGAATAGCGAGATTTCCGGTTTTGAATTTATCAAAAAAAACGGCATAAAGAAGGCATTGGCCATTGTTGTAAAC
>BNWJ01000134.1 GCA_025998735.1 Alphaproteobacteria bacterium
AATGCACTTTGACAAATCCGATACGCCCCCTGTTTTTCTAAGATGCATAGATCCTCATTTGGTTAAATACATCAACAGCTTAGCACATCTTATTTTGAATGAAAAGACGAGAAGGGTGGTAAGCGTTGCGACCGACTTCCAGGATGCCACCCTGCGCGTTAGCAAAACCGCAAATCCATTTCAAATATTCGTCTCGCCAAATTTCTTTCCACTCAACATTTTGGCTTTCCATTTTTTTTAATTTGTCTTTTTTGATGACACAACCTATGCAGTCGCCAATTTTTTGGCAAGCATGTGATACCCCATTGAAACACACTGGAAAACACGATGCAGAACGGCGGCTCTTATAAAGGGCGACCGGTATTTACAAGCGCTTGAAAACAAAACTTTTTATCCGTTTTTACTAAAATCTAATCCATGGTTCGCGTTATTAATTCAATTAATTTTTCAACGCCGCTCTCGATGTCATCGTTGTTTTCAACGGCAAAGTGAGAGATTTTTTCGAGCACAGGTAAATCTGTTGCATATTTCTCAACTACTTTTTCGCTCATATTTATTTCCGTTCCTGGAAGTGGTTCGCCATTTTCATCGATTGCAACCATAATCATTCTTCTTTTTCCAAGCGCGCCAGCGCGAGCAAGCTCTATGTTGCGTTTAATGTGAATAACAATGCCTATTTTTGGCAGTATGTCACAAAGCCCACCATCAACCGGAAGTATAGCGCCTGTTGCAATAATTGCATCTTCGTCTTTTTGAACAATTTCAAACAAAACCTCTTCTTGGGCTGCAACAACCTGACAGGCAGACGATAGAGTGAAAAAGTTAGAACGCTTAAGTTTCATTTTATCGACCGAGAGCTTGTCCGTATCGTAAAAAGGCAGCTTTAATGCTTCTGCGGCGCGTTTTCCGAGCGTTGATTTTCCAGCGTTTGGTATACCAACTAAAATATATTTCATCATCGCTCCAAAATCACATTAAAAATTTTTACACATCACCTACTCTCGTAAAATACAGCAAATTATAATCAAACGATAACGTTCTTAAAAATATAACTCATGCAAGAAGCATGGCTTTTTAGTTCTCCACGCTGAATGTTGAAATTTCAATAAAACGTCTGCAAACAATTAACGCACGAAAACGCTGCAACTTGAACGTTGTCTTCCGAGAACTAAAAAGCCCTGGCAAGAAGGCGGTATTCTAGTTTTTTCTTCTGTTTGTCTTCAGAATGATCTACAATCAATGCGATATCACAATTTCTAATGTACACTAATGTCGGCATCACAACCAGCTCCAAAATGGCAAAAAATATGCATTTTTTAAGTTCGTTTTTTGTAGGCAACTGCTATCAGTCGCTATTTTTTAAGCAAACATTTGGTAATCCATTGAAAATACGATAAAAATCGCGAAGCGGAACAAGAGATTCCAGGAGTTCGTGAGAAAGGTACGTCAAGATAGTGCACGTCACCCCATTTTTGAGTTTTTCATAAGTCGTTGTATATTAAGTGAAAGCCAGCAAGCGGAACTGGTGAATGAGTTCGTAAATGGGTACGTCAACTCCACCAAGTTGTCTGCATGACTAGAGAATTTTACATTTTAATCAAAGGCAATACATCCATCAAGTCCTCTGTCCCTGAGGCTCTAGCGGCTTTGAAAGCGTTTCAAATTAATGAAAAAGTTATCGCATGTCCTGCAAGGACCTCTCCAAATCTCCGATTATCGGAGAGTTTTCAGACAAATATAGTCGAGCAAGCTGGCGGAAAACTTTGGAATTTCAACAAAACAGACTCGGTTGACTTCAAGAAAAACGCAAGCATTCTTACTGCAGAAGACAAAACTGAGGCGCGTTTTTCACATTTTTGCTGATAAATCAGTCTATTACAAAAATGCGAATTAATGAAGCTAAAAACTCGTCTTTAGGCTGATAAATGAGCTTCTTTGGGCTGCTATATTTATGTGAAAACTCTCTCCCAAACGAGCGGAACTGGAGAATCGTCTCCAAAATGCCCTCTAAGCCCTCTGCCTGAGGCGTTTTCTAAAATTTAACTAAAAACTCGCGTGCAAAAGTTCGACCAAAAGCTTTGGAGTAGCGGTCGTTTCAGGGTGGAAAAGTGAAAATCACTTGTTCCGCTTGCAAAAATTCGATGTGTTTTCAGTGTGTTGCTGAAATGTGCTCTGAAAATGTGCGAGTGGTGGCGGATGGAAATTATTTGCAGTATTTGATGAAAATCGAGCAACGCTGCTTCGAATCCACGTTCCCCAGCCAACTCTTCTTGGCAATATACGATTGTCGATGCAGATATATTCCCAAAAATCCCCTTATATCAGAGCATGTTGAGCATCGCTCGTTTTTGAATTAGTGTGTATAAATCACCTCTAGCACAACCATTTTTCTCTCCAATCTCCGTTTTCTCTCCGCATTTCGGGCAACCGGAGAAACGCGAGTGCCCGTTTTCAAGCGTCTGCAAGAGAGGTAATTGCAGAGATATTGCCTCATTTGTCTATTTTTGGTTCGGAGATAAAGTTGGGAGAGGCGAAAATAAAAAAATGCATAGAAAAGGATTGGAGTCCCGAACAAATCTCAGGACGCCTCAAATTAGAGCAAGGGCTGGCAGTCGTCGGTCATGAGACGATTTATCGCTACATCAGGGCCAACAAAGCCAATGGAGGCCTGCTATATCAGCATTTAAGGCACGGTAGCAAGAAATATCGCAAGTGTTCGTCGAAGCAGGCCGGAGCTAAACTTATCCCGAATCGCGTTGATATTAGACCTGTTGCGTAGGCCTATTTTTGGTCCTGATAATCAGTGACTCCAAGAGGCTTTTGCAACAGGTCTATTGCAGAGCGTCCAGCGATTGTGGACACAAAATCTACCATAACGCAGTGAGCGGGTTTTTGCGATAAGTTTTGCTTTTTAAGCTTTAATTAGGCACTGTTTTCGGCTTTTATATAATTGACATTACAAAGCTGGAGGAAACAATGCCCATTGACGATTTTATCATTACTGTTTTTGTTTGTATTGATGATTTTTTAAAAAATGAAAAAAAGCTGAGGCGACGAGGACCAGCACCTAAATTGACTGATGCAGAGGTTCTGACTATGGAAACTGTTGGTGAATTTCTAGG
>BNWJ01000135.1 GCA_025998735.1 Alphaproteobacteria bacterium
CGAAAGGTCACGGATAACGAATTCAATGCAGTTAATATATGCCGTGATGATTTTCACGGTGAATGGAACTATGTCATTTCGCCTATAGAAAAGCAAAACCTCTAGTTTATTTGGTAACAATTGCTAAACTTCAAAACACCATTCGAGGTCTTCTGGGCAAATGCTGGGGTTCCGCAAAATGATGCACTTCGTTTCTGAATGGGCGGCTAATATGAACAAAAAGCAATGTTTTTTTCAACAAATAAGGAACTATTTCACTTCTCTTTCCATATGACGCAAATAGGATTCCCTCATTTTCATAAATCTATTTTTATATGCTGTTTTTATATTTTGCAGCGATAATGGAGCACACGGAGTTGAAAGAATCTTTCGTCCTCTTGATGTAACTTCTCTTATTGTTGCGATGTTTTCAACGTTTTTTTCATGCTGATACTTATCGTCGTCGCTGACTTTTTCGTCTTTGCAGATGTTGTGAAGTCTTTCCGCTAAAATCCGAGCATTTTTGAACAATTCATCCATCTGCGATAGATATCGGCGACGCCATTCAGCATACAAAAATCTTGCTGCGACAGCCTTATGATATGCGGAATACGCAAGTCTTGCTGATAGAACATCAATTTGTTTTTCAAAATCCTCAAATTTCGGATATTTTTCCGCAAGTCCAAGCAGCAAATATCTATCAGAACTATAAAAATATGGACGCTTCCCGGTTGATTTTCTGCGTTGTTCGGATGATGTTACGTGATCAAGTTCATCTACGATATTGCTCTGTATATCAATTGCATCTGATGCCACATTAGACAGATATACCGCAGCCCTCCATACGACTTCCTCAAGTTCTTTCCTCTTCATCGCTGTGTTTTTAGCGGCATTTCTTATCCTATCAAATAGCACAACTCCTTCAGTGTCGATCTCAATATTCAGCATAGAAAACATTGGCCTTGAATGTCTAAGCAAATATTCATCCTCTTCCTCAAGTGGAGAGGCGGTTTTTTCCAGAAACGAATCTCGTAGAGTGCCATCATCAATGTAGCGAAATAAACGAGAGGAAATATGATCATATGAGCTGAGTTCATCGTAACTGTGATCGTCCATAACATAATTCAGGCAATCCACCATCAGCTGCCCATAAACACCAGATATTCCGTTTATAAGTCTATATCCACATGAGTATTGAACATCTTCCTTCAGAATTTCCTTTGCTTTAGCTTTGTAGGGAGCATATAGTTTATTGTCATTTGTGACTATTTCAGACTGTGCCTTTTCAATCTCTTTGGTCAATTGCGGCACCTGATTGCAGTCTAATTTCAGTCCTTTTAAAGCTGCATTTAGAGCGTCGAGGTGCTTGCGGTATTCTTCATATGGTTGATTGTAATGAGGATAAATTTTTTCGAACTCTTTGTTTAGCTGTCCTTTGTTTTTGCCGTAGAGCTCGCAGGCGACTTTCACTACTTTTAATCTCTTTTCCGATGAAATACGCGTTTCCTCTTGGAAGTCTTTGACAAAAATATCCTTGATTTTCTGCATATCCTCAGTCATTTCTGCTTCTGTAAGAGTGATTGTAGGACACGCATTTACTTCAGCATCGATGTTGAAAATACATCTAGCATATGGTTCAGAAGCTCGCGATGGTATTAACCGGTTCAGCGCCACGCTGTAAGCCTCTTTTATCTTCTGCAGCGAATCTAGAGGACTATTTGGAGGGAAAATTTTCTTCGGCTCCATCGACGTAATTTCTCTTATGTCGATAATGTGTTCCATGTTTCTTTTGTGCTTGCGTTTATCGTCCTCGGTATCGCCGACTTTTTCATCCTTGCAGATGTTATGGAGCCTTTCCGCTAAAATTCGAGAATTTTTGAAGAACTCGTCCATCTGCGACAGATAACGGCGACGCCACTCCGCATACAAAATTTTTGCTGCCTTAGCTTCATGATAGGTGGTGTACGCAAGTCTTGAGGATAGTATGTCGATTTGTTTT
Organism: Alphaproteobacteria bacterium; assembly: GCA_025998735.1. Lineage (GTDB taxonomy): Bacteria > Pseudomonadota > Alphaproteobacteria > UBA3830 > UBA3830 > BNWE01. Next base: position 1,979 of record BNWJ01000135.1, read on the forward strand.
TCCAGATCTCCAGGCTTTGGATATTTTTCCATAAGTTCAGCCAGTATGTATCTATGAAATGATGTCTTCATTTTTTCATTTTTGTACTGCTCATCCAATGATCGACAATTAATCTCATCCACAACGCTGACATGTGTGCCTGCGGCATTTGATGCAAAAGAATGCAGATACCCAGCTGCAAATTCGACGATTTTTTCTAGTTCTTCTCTTTTTATCGCTGTATTTTTCGCGGCATTTCTTACTGGATCAAATACTCGAATTTTTTCATCAATAATTCCAAGAGCTGATGATGAAAATCCAAGCGCTTGATCCACACCTAACCAATATTCATTCTTTTTATCAATCTGAGCAGCGCATTTTTCCAAAAACGAATCCTTCAAAATACCTTCACGAATACGGGCAAATAACTCACAAGGAAGAGTCCCATAATCTGCGCTCATATATCCATCGAAATCTCCATCATCAACAGCATATCTAATTATCCATTCATGTTTATTATACCAATCATCTTTGACATCAGCTTTTGCTCGAATATTTTTCAAAATTTCCTTTGCTTTGGCCATGTATGGATCATGAATCTTTTTTTGATCAGCAACTACTTCAGACAACGCCCTCTCAATTTCTCGAGCCAATGTTAAAACCTGATCGCAGTCTAATTTCAGTCCTTTCAAGGCAGTTTTAAAAGTACGAAAATACTCGAAATATGCATCCTGGGATTTTTCTTCATCGAGAATCGTATGGTGTTTATCGTGAATTTTTTTAAGCTCTTTATCTAGCTGCTTGTTATTTTTTTTGTAAAACTTGCATATAACCTTCGCTATCTCTAGACCTTCTTCGAAAGAGCCGCGTAGATTCTTTCGGAGCCTATTGACATAAAGCGCTTTGATTTTCTGCATATCCTCTGTCATTTTGGTTTCCGAAAGAATATACTCTTCTTGAGATATTTTTTCGCTTTCACATCCGATTAGCAACAATATACATGAGAGGCAAAATAAAATTATTTTCATAGCTTTCCTGCCATATGGCGTAAATAGAACTCTCTAGTTTTCATAAAACCATTTTTATATGCCTCTTTTATCTTCTGCTGCGACAATGGAGCATTC
>BNWJ01000136.1 GCA_025998735.1 Alphaproteobacteria bacterium
AGGTCACATAAACTTTGATGCGAAAATAACAGGAAAGCGTAGTGCGGGAAATCCGCACGCTGCGTTTGACGTGGCGGGCGATGGAAACGTGGCTATCTCAGCTAACGCGCCATTGCTCGACCCTACCCGTGCGGGGTGGGGACGGCCGCCAAAGCCGTACCCCGTCTACCGCGATTAGCTATGGAGTATATTAATTCAACCTATGGGAGACATATTCCGTCTCACATGTATTGAACCTTTACATATGCCGGCTTTCTTCCGCAAATATCAGGATTGTTCTTTTTCCATTCCAATGGTTTCCTTCATGAATAGAGAAAGGACAAATGCGACGACGAAACAAATGGGAAGCGTTAGTATGGCTTTTTGGTAGCAGGAAATTTCGTATAGTCGAACGCCACTCTCGGATATGGTTCCGGTCCAGAAGAAATCCAGCAAAACTCCCAGTATAGGCTGGAACACAGCTCCGGCCAACATAACCAATCCATTGGCAAACGCGATGGCGGTGCCGGCATTTTTGGGAGACTCGTTATTTTTTGCGCAGGTGAAAACCATAACTTCGGCGGACGTCAGTATTCCCAGCAAAAACACAACGGCAAATGATAGGCACACGTTTTCGGCGTATATCATTGGAATAAATAGCACAGCAACGCTGATTATGGAAAATTGTATGGTTTTTACGTATCCATTGATTTTTTTTGCAATCAGAGCCATGGATACACCGCCAATGGCGAATCCAATAAAAAGAACAGAAGACGCAAAAGATGCCGTTTCGTTATTCACATTGAACTTTGTCATGAAAAACGGAATGGCCCATAGTTCTGAAAAAACGGAAATTGGAAGATACATAAACCCTCCGACCATGCCGGCCAATATAATCTGCTTATTTTTTATGACTTGCTTGAATATCGACAGAAAAGACTTTTGAATACCTTTATTTTCCGCAATTTTTATGACCTTTGGAATACACAGAAAGGCCAACGCAGCTATTACCACTCCTATCGCAACCAGCAGATATATTGTCTCTCTCCATCCGATAAGATTGACTGACTTGGCAACAGGAAATCCGCCGCAGAGAGCACCAATAGTTCCCATCATGTTGGTTACGCCTGAAAGTAGAGCGAAATGCTTGATGGGGAAGACAGTAGATGCAATCTGTAGACTCGAAATGAACGCGCAGGATGCTCCTGCTCCCACGAGACAACGCCCAAACTGCGCGACATATATTTGATCCGTTAGAGCAAACAGAATCGACCCAATAACCGATAATATTGCAGATGATCCTATTAGATTCCTAGGCCCCAGCTTGTCGAGGATTAATCCGCACGGGAGCTGCAAAACCACGTAAGAATAGTAAAAAAACGAAATTATGATGCCCAACATACTGGTCGTTATTCCGTAATGCACCATGAGATCGTTTGTCATTACGCTGGGAGAAACACGCAATATCACCTCATACAAATAAAATACATTTGCGATTCCCCATATAACCCAAGGGTTAGTAACTTTTTCTACTTTACGATTCATGACAAAAACCCCAACACAAACTGAAACACGAGGTATCATCGTATCAGAAAACACCAATCGAAAAAAGCTGAATGCTCTATTTTTCATGTCCAAGAACACATGATACGGAACAGACTGGATGGAAATAGAGCGACTGTATATTTTTAGTTGCAAGAAAAGAGAAATGTCTCCAGAATGGGGGAAGTTTTAAAATCAACATTAAAGAGATCGGTATGCGATCGAAACCGCACAAAAATTATGACAAAAATGAGATGGAGAATCTATGTTAGAGCGGAATGTTTTGGGAAATTTCATAGAATTGTTCGTTGAATATCTCAAAAGTGAAAAAAACGCGTCTGAAAATACTGTGCGGTCATATAAGCTGGATTTGGTCGATTTCTGCAATGCGTGCCGCACACGCGTTGCTCTTACTGAGGTACCTTCAATATTGCAAGTACATCACGCATACCCATCAGAAGATAGCGAAGCAGGAAACGCCTGTGGTGCAACCACTCATGATGATATCGTGCTGTATCTGTCGGAATTGAACGAGAAAAACCTGAAAACATCTTCCATTAAAAGGAAATTGTCTGCTCTGAATCAGTTTTTCAATTTTCTCTGTCGGGAGGAACTGATGGAAAAAAATCCGATGGAGTTTATAGTGCAGCCTAAGCACACGCGTCCATTGCCGAAAATTGTGAGCGAAGAAATCATGCTGAAACTCAGAAATGCCACGAATCTCATGGGAAAACAAGAAAAACTAAGAGCTGATCTGATCTTGTATCTTCTGTATGGCAGTGGTTTGCGGGTTAGTGAGCTGATCTCTGTCAAAAGAAACGCGTTGGTAGAATCGAAGTTCTTGAGAATCCTTGGAAAAGGAAACAAAGAACGCATTGTCCCAATCGCTTCGGCAGTAATTCCACTGATGAAAGAATGGATTGCGGTTTGTCCGGAGTCCATCTGGATGTTTCCGTCTGTGAGTTCGACAAAGCACATTACCCGCCAGCGAATGTTTCAGATTCTCAAAACAATAGCCGCATTGTCGGGCGTCGATACCACAAAGATATCGCCCCATGTGTTGCGTCATGCGTTTGCGACGCATATTCTGGATAACGGCGCTGATCTGCTCAGTGTGAAGAAAATGCTGGGACATAAGGATATCGCGACAACGGAAATATACACACACGTCAGTAAAAAAAAGATGCGCGAAGTCATAGAAAAATTCCATCCGATGGCTGTCCATAAGCCTAATGACACTACATCATAAACGTAGAGACTCCAGATAACGTTTCGTCGTCCTTGGCAAAGCCGAGAATCCGGAGGTTGCAGATGCTTCATGGATCCCTGTGCTGCGCACCAAACGCACTTGGAGGATTGCCTTTTTACATTAGACCTGTTGCATAAGATTGTATTTGGATTAAAGATCTGTTAAAGATCTATTGTATACAGTATGGAGCAGATTTTCATGATGAAAAATGAGATTTTAAAGAAGAAGCCAGCGATATTTTTGAGTCTTTTTGGAGTAAGGGTTGCGGAATTTGAGCTAATTCACGAGAGGGTTGCGCCGCAGTGG
>BNWJ01000137.1 GCA_025998735.1 Alphaproteobacteria bacterium
AAAATATGTGGCGTTTAATATCGAAAATTAGACGAAAACTCTGCGCTCATACAATCGCTTTCTTTATCAATGGTGACATCACTTTCGACCAGATGATTGCTTCATGAAAAACATGCTCACTGCGTAAGGTTAACAAAAATGGAGATACTGCTTTAACGAAGGCTAGTGCAGAAGTCGTTGAGTTATTATTAAGGCAAAAAGACATCAAAGTTGATAGCGGGCTTCTTTTGCATTGTTGTGAGAGTCATACTTATTGTCGCAATACGGACAGCGAAAATAAAAAAATAGCAAAAGTCGTAAGGCTTTTGCTACAACTGCCAGGACATAGTTTCGATGTTAACCAAATTTTTGATGGAGGAGGACATGATCGAACTCCACTAATGTTTGCATGTGAAAGTAATAATCTTGAACTTGTAAGAATACTGTTGGAACAAAAGGATATTGACATAAACAAAACCGCAACTGATGATCTCGGCGATGTAAATGCCTTCATGCATGCGTGCCATATGGGCAACACAGAAATTGTTAAGTTGTTATTGCAGCGTGAAGATCTCAATACAGAACAGATAAGTTTCGATGATGGGTATACGGCATTAGAACTCGCAAGCAACAGAGAAATTGTCGAATTGCTAATCAATTCTAAAAAGTTTAATTTTAGAAAAGATCGTCATTACTATTTTGAAGATCAGCGAACAACAATTTATTTTCTTGAGAAGAATGGGGTTGATATTAACGCTTCGTTTGAATCTAATGCTTGGGGAACTTATGGCAAGGATGTTCCATTAATAGTTGCTTGTGATGAAAATTGGCAGGAAGTTGTAAAATATCTCGTTAGTAGAGAAGATGTTGATGTTAATGTAGCAAATGAACATAACGACAGCGCTTTTTTAACAGCCGTAAAGATGGGGCATGTTTTGTGCGCAAAGCTACTGTTGCAACGAGCAGATTTAGACTTAGAACGAATTAGTCGCAGAGGTGTATTAAGATTAGCTTGTAAAATACCATCATTTGATATTGTAAAAGTACTTATCGATAAAAATATTTTCGATATAAATGCCCAAGATAAAGATCTTGGTAATACTGCTTTGATGTATGCCTGTGAGTCCTGGGACGTCGATACTGTCAATCTTTTGCTGGCTCAAGAAAACATAGATGTGAATGTCAGTAATAAAGATGGAGAAACAGCTTTTACGAAAGCCGAGAAAAATGGAACTGTGAGCGTTAGAAAAGCACTTTTAAAATATAATGCGTAAGAAATTTTGAGCTGAACGAACATCATTGGCAGACAGACTGGAGTCTGTTAAGAATTATATGGAAGACTTTGGTTATGAGGTATAGAAAATTATGGAAGAGAAAAACGATGAAATTAAGCATCTAATTTCCAGAATCAGCAGTGCGATATCATGGCATGAAAACTCGCATAGGGAGATTGGTTATTATGAAGCTGACGGTTATGCAAATGAGTTAGATCAAACTCGTGAAGATATCATGTTTTTATCAAACAATTTTCCCGATGAAGCCAGAAAATTAATGCAAGATCTCATTGAAATACAAGAAAGTGTCTTCGAAAGATCAGACGATAGCGATGGATCCATTGGAGATGCTTTCATACGGTGCGTTGAAGATTTGGGAAAGATTTTTTCGAAATTATCCGTTGATATAAGCGAGGCCGTTGAAGTTGTCTATGACCTCTTCATTTACAATGACTACGGAGTAACAGATGACGTGATTTCTAATTTCAAAGATGCTTTAAAAGAGGAGGGGTTAAATTTACTAAAAGAAAAATTCATGAAATCTATTTCTTCTAAAAAAAATGGATATTATAATGACACAATCAAACGTGGTTTGAGAGAAATAGCCGACTGTAGAAATGATGTTGACGAATATATCCAAGCGTGCTCATTTGCAACGGAAATTCATCAGCATGATCATCTTGACATCGCAAGGCGTCTGGTTGATCACGGTCGATACGACGAAGCTTTGGAATGGCTAAACAAGATGGAGCATCCAATAACGCCCTCATGGCGAGAAAATTATTCGCGACTAAAGATCGACGCCCTAATGCATTTAGGAAAATGTGAAGAAGCTCAGCAGGAACGTATTGATTGGTTTAATTGCGGTCTAAATCATGATTTGTATGAAGAAATATTGAAATATGCGGACGATGATTTCAAAAACAAATTCCGAGAGCAAACGATTGAAAGGGCGTTTGTCTATAACAACATGTGGACGGCAGTGGATTTTCTTGTAAAACTCGGGGAAACCAACAAATGCGCACAGCTTGTTTTTCTCAAAGAAGAGACAATGGATTGCGGCAATAGTTATACAGTTGGGCTAATCAGACCATTTGCTGCAGCATTGAGAAAAACTGAGCCTTTAGCTTCTACAATTTTATATCGCAAACTTTTGGAATATGTATTGAATAGAGTGGCGTCAAAATATTATCAATACGCAGCAGAAGATCTCATCGCTTGCTATGAATTAAGCTCTAAAATAACAGATTTTGGAGAACGCAAAAATCACGACGAATACTTCAGAGAAATCCAAGAAAAACACAAGAAGAAACGCACATTCTGGAGTACATTTAATCCATTAATTGAAAGAAAGCTGAAAAGAAAATTAGTCTAATAATGTTTTTTAACAACATACGGAATATCATTTTCTTCGCACCAGCTCTGCGCAATGTCGATATATGCCTGATGACGAAACTCGTAATAATCGGCCTCAAGGCCATTTTGAAACAGGACATCTTTAAAATAGCGGAATGCTCCTTTACCATCTAATGCGAAAAAGAGTTTGTTCTGCTTCCCTTCATCTTGGACAGACTCCGCGAAATAGGACATAATGCTGTATTCGTGGATATCGTATTTACTTGGTAATAGAACATAATTACGTGAATTTGCGATGTCGTTCAATAACTCTTCATCGTTTTCAATTCCACTAATATCGCTATCGATTATCGTAACAAATTCGCCGGTCATGGTGTTCAAATATTGCTCAACGCCATCACAGTTAATTCCGAGCTCATTAGCGATATCTTCCAATT
>BNWJ01000138.1 GCA_025998735.1 Alphaproteobacteria bacterium
GCGACGGTGATAACCTCATCTCCTCTTTTAAGCGCTCTCTCTCCCAATTTATGAGAAGTTAGAGCTGATAAAGCCAATAAATTAGCGCTGGATCCGGAATTGACCGTCAACGCATATTTTACATTCAGAAAATGTGCAAATTTCTGCTCGAACTCGTCGTTAAAATGTCCTCCAGTAAGCCACATGTCCAGAGACGCATCAATCATATTACTCAGTTCTTCGAATCCCAAAACCTTTCCGGAAATTGAAATGTACTTCTTTTCCTTTGCCTCAGATTGTACGAAATCAAAATATTCTTTTGCGGCTTCCTTTACAGAATCACGTAGTGGCACATGCGTTTTATCATTAATGATTGCACCACTGGCGTTTTCTTTTGCTGAGGTGGCTTCAACATCGCAAGCACATCGCGCACACGTTTCAGAAGATAGCAAAGCAGAAAACGAGTCTAGCGTTATGCTGGCTTGTTGTTTAGTGAAATCTAACATGTTTATTTTGTGCTCATAAAAATTTCGGTACCAATCAGTTGTATGGCGAACAGCATCGTTTATATCAAACAATGGGGAAAATCCTAATTCCTGTTTAGCTTTTTCGATATTCAATTGCAGCAAATTCGCTTCGTGCGGATTATCATTTTCATCAAACGAAATTTCTCCTTTCCCGAAAGCGTTTACGATTTTATTTGTTATATCCATTACTGTATAGACAGAATTTGTTTCCGGCCCAAAATTATATCCACATGAATGTCTTGCAGGATCTTCCAGTAATTTTTTCGCCAGCAACAAGTATCCAAATAATGGTTCCAGGACATGCTGCCACGGCCTTACAGAACGTGGATTTCTAATGATAATTTTTTTGTCGGCAGCAATGGATTTTATAATATCAGGAACTAATCGATCCATTGACCAATCGCCACCGCCTATGACATTTCCAGCTCGCGCTGAGGCAAGAGCGAATCCATTTTTGTGCAGAAATGAACGCCTGTAGGATGCAGTCAGGATTTCAGAACACGCTTTAGACGATGAATACATGTCATGTCCACCCATTGGATCTGATTCTTTATAACTATAATTTTCCTCAATATTTTCGTAGCATTTATCTGTAGTTACATTAACAAAAGCTTTAACCGATGAAGTGCTTTGTGCCGCTTCCAAAACATTTAGCGTCCCCATTACATTGGTTTCATAAGTCAGAATAGGATTAGCATACGACTCTCGAACTAGAGGCTGGGCCGCCAAATGAAAAACAATCTCCGGACGCTGTTTATCAAAACACGATTGAAGGGAACCCATGTCTCTAATATCTCCAACATTATGAGAGAAAATTTCGTTTTCTAATTGCAAGAACCGAAACATAGATTCTTCTTCTGCTTCCATAGAGTATCCGACAACCTGCGCTCCAAGCTCAGATAATAGGATAGAAAGCCACGATCCCTTAAAACCAGTATGTCCGATGATTAATACTTTTTTTCCACAATAAATGTTGTCCAACGCGTTCATTCCTCCCATATTTTCCATGGAGCTTTTCTAGAATGCCACAGAGCATTCAAATCATTTTTATCTTTTAGAGTATCCATACAATGCCAGAAGCCGTTGTGTTTATAAGCATTTAGTTGGCCATGTTCTGCTAAACCATTTAGCGTAGTTTGTTCGAAAATTGTGTCCTTTCCGTCTGGAATATGATCGAAAATCTCTGGATTAACAACGAAAAAACCTCCGTTAATCCAACTATCAATGGTATCTTTCTTTTCTCCAAAACTGGTGACCAAGTTTTCGTCTATTTTTAGAACTCCGAATCTTCCCTCCGGCTGTATCGCCGTTAATGTGAGAATTTTTCCAGATTTTTCATGAGCTTCCAATAAATCCTTGATGTTTACATCGGAAACTCCGTCTCCGTAGGTGAGAAAGAATTGATCGTTCTCAAGAAATGAACGGGCTTTTTTCAACCTAGCCCCCGTCATGGAATTAATTCCAGTATCCACCAACGTTACTTTCCATTTTTCAGAATTTTTTTTGTGAATTTCCACAGAATTATCTTCATAATCGATGGTAATATCGGAATTGTTCATGTAGTAATTCATAAAGTAATCTTTTACGACTTCATTTTTATATCCGCAAAGAACCACAAAATCATTAAAGCCAAAATGAGAATATATTTTCATGATGTGCCAAATAACTGGATATTCTCCAATTCTTATCATTGGCTTAGGGATGACGGAAGTTTCTTCCCCGAGTCGAGTTCCCAAACCGCCAGCAAAAATTGCTACTTTCATATTGTTAGATACACCATTGTTAATACGTCGCATGATACAAAAATAATTACGCAAATTCAATAGATCTATTGGCTAGTTGTTTGGTCCCGTCACATCATGATATAATAGCAGAGGTTGGATACGAGGGATTTAAGGAGGTGTTTGGTCCCGCCTCATCATGACCCAATAAAAGTGCCCAACTTTTGGGATCTTTTTGTAATTTTTTAGCAACAAATTTAAAAGGAGTCAAGCCATTTAAAGCTCTCAATTTCTTCCCAAAATTATGTTGTGCGGGATTAAGAGATATGAGACGGCTTATCTCCACCATAGGTTGAGTTAATATACTCCATAGGTGTCTTGCCTTTCAACCACCTATGTGGTCGATAATAATTATATTTGTGGACAGCCTTTTGGAGTTCGACGCGCATTTCGTCCAAGGTCTTGGCATGCAGGTCGTTTCTGGCGTAAAACTCCTCTCGCATAGCTTAACACCCCAGGAGTTCTGCGATGCTCTGATTTTTGAGTTGATCTATAGAAAAAATGCGCCGCAAGTCTCTCTCCACCAGGTACCATAATATCAGAAAATGATAAAATTTCCGTTAATGGTTGA
>BNWJ01000139.1 GCA_025998735.1 Alphaproteobacteria bacterium
TTTCCCCTACTGAGCAAGTGAGAACCACTCCTGAATGTTCTCTCCGGCCGGACATGTCATATTACATGGAGGCAATCGCTTGACATACTCTGGTTTTATGGTTCTCCAGGATCCAGTCTTGTTTTTCAAGCTCGTTGCCGATTCTAATACTGTGGCAAATTGAATTTCTTGCTTTGCAGTCATTAGAATCCTCCGCTTAGTTTGTATTTTTCTATGTTTCCACTTGCTATCCGCTGCAGAGCTTCAATTGCGTCTGCAGGAGCGTTTTTCCCGAATAAATGCGCAAATCGACGCTGAGTTCTCAGATATTCTTCGACTGGTTTTGGATTATCGACCGGCGTTGATCCGACAAGAACGCCATTTTCTGCCTCAAATAAAGGGAACAGACCGCATTCAACGGCCATTCTTGCCACTCGAATGGTTTCTGACGGCTGATATCCCCATCCGAGAGGGCAGGGGACATGCACATGCAGATACCGCGCACCTCTTGTGTTGATCGCCTTTAAGACTTTTTCTTCTAGATCTCTTATGTTTGCGATACTGGCAGTGGCAACGTAGGGTATTCCATGAGCCATTGCGATTTCTGGAACATTTTTTCCAGTTCCAATGGCGTTTCCAATGTATCCGGCCGTTGGAAGCGTGGTGGCTGTTCTCGTATAGATAGGTGTTGCGCTGGATCTCTGCACGCCGGTATTCATGTAGGCCTGGTTATCGTAGCAAACGTAAAGAACATCGTCGTTGCGATCGAACATTCCGGACAGACATCCCATGCCTATGTCACAGGTGGCCCCGTCTCCGCCCTGGGCAATGACTCGCATGTCGTTATCTCCTGATATGCGGAAAGCAGACGCAACTCCAGTCGCTACGGCGGGCGCGTTTCCAAATAACGAATGCAACCAAGGCACTTGCCAGGAATTTTCTGGATAAACGCAGGAAAACACCTCAAGACATCCGGTTGCATTAACCACGGCGATCTTTCCGTTCGCCGCTTTATACGCAGCATCAATGACGCAACGAGCTGCCAGCGCCTCTCCGCATCCTTGGCACGCTCTGTGACCGCTGGTTAGGGTATTTTTCCGATTGTGCTCCGACTGCACCGCGATATCTTCTTTATCTAATCGATTTCCAATTGTAAGAGTAGTCATTGGTTTACCTTTTGCTTGCAGCAACAGCCTTTAATTGATTTATGTTCTCGCTCGACGATTTCGTTATCAATGCCCAAAAACACCTCCGCTTCATAATGGTCCTGCAGTAGATAGTCCGCTAGCATCTTCTTCGTGATGATTCTACCACCAAGACCTACGATGGTAGATACAACTTTCGTTTTCGTATCTCTTAGCACTAGTTCGACCTCTTTTGATAATATTCCGCCGATTCCTACAGCTAGTGCTTTTTCCAGCACAACAACACGCTTGGCATTTCCGATGGCGGCTTTTATGGCTTCTGCTGGAAATGGTCTGTAGCTAACAATCGACACAACTCCGAATTTTCCACCTTTGGCATTCAGCTCGTCGACGGTATCCTTGATGGTGCCCAGAACCGATCCCATAGCAACAATTATCGTATCGGTATTTTCCGTGTTATAGGTCCTTATGAGTCCACTGGACTGGCGCCCGAATTTTTCGTGAAATTTCTTTCCGACACAATCTACTATACCTAGCGCTTCAGATTGTCTTTTATGAGCTAGATATCTAACCTCCATAAAATATTCCGGAGGTACCATTGTGCCAATTGCTAGCGGATTTTTCGCATCCAAGCTTATGTATGGCTTATATGGCGGAAGAAAATCGTCCACCTCTTCCTGAGATGGTATATCGACCTGTTCGTAGGCGTGAGTCAAGACGAATCCGTCTACACAGACCATTACCGGACATCTGACCATTTCCGCTATTTTAAACGCCTGAATATGCAGATCAGCGGCTTCCTGATTTGTTTCCGGAAACAGCATGATCCAGCCGGCATCTCGCGCCGACATTGCGTCCGAGTGATCGTTCCAGATATTGATGGGAGAGCCAATGGCGCGATTTCCCAGCGTCATGACAATCGGCAATTCCAATCCGGACGCGTTATAGACGGCTTCGATCATGTAGAGCAATCCCTGACTGGAAGTGGCCGTATAGCTTCTGACTCCGGCAGCCTGCGTTCCTATGGTGACACTGAGCGCAGCCATTTCGGACTCGACATTTATATAGTCGCAGTCTTTCAATTCACCGGAGTGAACCAACTGGCCAAGATCCTCCACTACGTGCGTCTGGGGCGTTATAGGATAGGCACAAATCACACCGGGACGACACAGCGCGACGGCCCTTGATATTGCTTGCGATCCTTCTAGCTGAAGTAACATTGAGACTCTCCATTTTCATACATTGTGCTAGAGACTGTTGCATAATGAGATATTTTTTGCAAGAGCTAGGAAGAACGCAGACACTTGTGTCGTAGCGCAGGACCGCAGTGTACTAGATGTACATGAGGATCCGAGCAGCGGATCTGACGAAGCCAATTGCAAAAAAGATCCATTATGCAACAGTCTCTACTAGGATATCTTGTCGTATGCCACCTTAGCAGCACTGACATTTTTTTCGGCAATTGCTCCGGAGAATTTCGTTCTTATGGCCTCTATTACGGAGTCGATTTTGATAATTCCGGTTAGAGCGGCAAAACTTCCGAGTAGAACGGCGTTCGGCAATGGCTTTCCAACGTGTTCCAGAGCAATTTCCGTCGCTCCCACACACGCTACGGTTACATCGCCAGCACCAAAATCACAGGATAACTTATCCGGAGAATTTATTAGCGCAAATCCTCCATCAACGATTCCTCCGAACGCGTTAGACGGCTCTATCACGGTTCGATC
>BNWJ01000140.1 GCA_025998735.1 Alphaproteobacteria bacterium
TAAAAGATCATTTTTGACAAAAGGGTTGGCAACCATCTTCTCGATGATCGTCTCATCTACTTTCTTTCACGAGTTGTGGGCTCATGTGCCATGGATCACGTGAAAAATGTGCAAGACGGGTGGTAAGCGTTGAAATAACAAACTAACAAGCTTTACAGTCCAAAGTGTACAATAAAAAAATTCAATAAACAAGCGATTTATTGCTATTAATCATCTATGTGCAGCACCGAGAATCACGTGTTTTTACAGATGAACACAAATTCCAATTTACTTCAAAAATTTTCTTGGATTTACGGGATTTTTGTTTTTCATGACTTCAAAATGCAGCTGTGGTTCGGAAACATCTCCGCTATCGCCGACGGTACCAATGACATCTCCTGCATTTATGGAATCCTCTTCTTTGACCTTTACATCTTTCAGATGGGCGTAAGAAGTCACAAGTCCATTACTATGTTTTATGGCGATAATATTGCCAAACTCTTCTTCGTATTTATTTCCAGCATAAATGACTACTCCGGCACTTGCGGCTTTTACATCGGTTCCCTTTTTTGCACGTATATTTATGCCGTCGTTGGATACACCATCAGTTATATCACCGAATTCTGAGATGACCTTTCCTTTTACTGGCCATACTAGTTTTCCATCCGCAGGAGTTTCCTTCTTGGGAACACCCGACGCATCTTCGACAACTTTAGGCTTTGATAACTCTTCGGCCGTTTGTTTTGATGGTGCATCAGCTGCTACCGTAGGCGTACTCGGAGGAGGTGGTGTGGTATCATCCAGTACGCCTGCAAGCTCTTCATCCAGACGATCCTTCTTCTTGCTTTCCGTACATCCTGTATTTTTGCTTTCTATATTTTCGTCTTCCTCGTAAGAACGAACACTTTTATCTTCCGTGACGACTACGGCACTCTCTGATGTGTCTGAAACCTGACCATCTTTTGGAAGATAAAGCAACTGTCCTTTTCTCACTCTATACGGAGCTTTGATGCCGTTTATTTTCGCTAAATTCATGGGATCCACATTGTAGCGATAGGCTATGTCATACAAAGTCTCACCTTCACGTACCCTGTGAGTCGGAGAAGACGATGTATCTACTGCCGTTGAAGATACCGGAGCATTGTTGTTATCTATTTTTAGCTCAACAGGAGACAAGCCGGACCGTTCACAAGCCGACAGAAGAAATATGATCACTCCTCCATAAACATATGAATATCTATCCATTTGACGCGAATAACTCCTCTAATTTATCAATACAACCACTGAATTCATGTTTGCATTTCAATGCACTGATCGTGATATGCCGACCTCCGGCTAGGATTTTAACATCGGACGCATCATCGGCATTTTTATAGCTGTGTATGGCATGCAGCCAATAATACTCATCCTCGGCAGGATCTAATCGCTTGCTTATGTCCCAAATTACGTCCAGATCACCCTGACGCGCTACTTTTATCCCGGCGATATCACCAACTACCGCTGCATCTGGAAAATTAACGTTCATGCACACTCGATCCGGCCATTTAAATGAAAGAAGCTTCTTTATAATGTTAGGTAGAAAATAATCAACCAGAGGAAACTTCAGAATTTCGCCGGCTTTCTTACAATCCTGACTAATGGCAATTGCTCTTATTCCCTGGGATGATGCCGCAAAAGTAGCTCCTACGGTACCAGATAACCCAATAAAATCTGCGACGTTTGCTCCATGATTAATGCCCGACAACACAAGATCTGGCTTTTTGTCCTTTAATATTTCTCCAATACTCAGAAAAACACAATCAGCCGGAGTGCCAGAAACCGAGAATTTTCTTGGAGAGATTGCATTAATGCGCAAAGTGGAATCGAACGTTACTGAGAACCCCTTTCCGCTCTGACCCACTTCCGGAGCTACAACCCAAACGTCCGGCGTAATCGAGTTTGCTATGCGCTCAAGAGCTCTGATGCCACTGGAGTTTATGCTATCATCATTCGTTATCAAAACCCTCAGACCAGACAGAGATTGGTTGGCTTTCATTTTCATACCTCAACAATACATATCGTACGAAGTTCCCTGATTTACCACGCTATCATCAAAACATTGATAATCTCTTAAGAAATCATAAAATCGTCCATAAAAAAACATCATAGGAGTGTAGCATATTTTTACCTAATATATAATGGGATTGTTAAGACGGACATTACATATGCAGGGTTTTTTCCTAGATATATGGGTTGATTTTTGAGATAAAATCTCCGAATATTAATTTGGATTTAAAATCCTTTTTGTGCGGTTTCGATCGCATATTGGTCTCCTCAAGGTTAATTTTATAAACTTCACCTATTCTGGAGACCTTTCTCTTTCTTTGCAACTAAAAATATATAGTCGCTGGATTTTCAGTCGCTCCGTCCCGTTTCATTTGTGTCTGAACTCGGACATCCAAATGATTGTTCACTTTCACTCGCACTATGTCCGACAAACAAGGTCATATAATGCCTGGAATATCAGCAAAATATGCTCTACTAAAGCCGTTGGTCAAGTTTAGGTCCTAGGCATCCTCATTAGAGGCATCTGGAGCACCTGACGAAGATTCTCCAGTCGAAGTAGACGCATTACCTGTACTACTTGAAGATGGACGTGTTGAAAATTGTTGTCCATAAAACATTTCGATATTAGTTCCATCTCTTTTTAGTTCTTTTATTCCCTTATTTACGCAGTGAGCGGGTTTTTGCGATAAGTTTTGCTTTTTAAGCTTTAATTAGGCACTGTTTTCGGCTTTTATATAATTGACATTACAAAGCTGGAGGAAACAATGCCCATTGACGATTTTATCATTAC
>BNWJ01000141.1 GCA_025998735.1 Alphaproteobacteria bacterium
TTGATCCATTCGTAAGAATTTACGCTCTTGGTCGTGAGACTTGCCGCGACACAATCTGAAATTGCAAGAATAAGTCTTTGGTCAATGTTTGGGACCTTTTGTTTTAGATTGTTTTCAATGCACTTTGACAAATCCGATACGCCCCCTGTTTTTCTAAGATGCATAGATCCTCATTTGGTTAAATACATCAACAGCTTAGCACATCTTATTTTGAATGAAAAGACGAGAAGGGTGGTAAGCTCATCCATCATTCTTGAAGATGTCGAAAATCCAGATGTTACAAATGCTTCATAGATCCTAGTACACAGTAAAGCTTGTAATTTGGAGTAAAAACACGCGAAATTGTGTATTTCATCTATGCATGGATCCCTACGTCGCTACGCTCCAACGACACGAGTGTCTCTGGATGACAAAAACGCTAAAACTACCGCTATTCAAAGCCCCGAAGGGGCGTAGGAATCCAGCGCTAACAGTAAAAAACAACTCAACCAGCATATAACATTGACTATGTATAGGCTACACCGAGCACATCCCATACGCTGGTCACGAAGCAGAAAACGCCCGTGGTATAACTCTACTCGTCGGACCCGCTCTTAATGGCAACACCGAGAATGTCACCTAGACTGGCGCCGCTGTCGGAGGAGCCGTATTCCGCCATGACCTGTTTCTCTTCCTCAATTTCGAGCGCCTTAACGGATAGGCCGACTTTCTTGCCGCCTTTGTCGACGCTGATGATCTTTGCATCCACCTTTTCCCCAATAGCAAACCGCTCGGTTCTCCGATCCAATCGATCTTTTGCCAGGTCCACTTTCTTTATAAATCCGCGGACACCGTTTGAGAGAACGACCTCGAGTCCCTCCTCCGGCTTCATCTCAAGAACGACGCAGGTCACCACAACGCCCTTCTTGATGTCGATTTCTGCGTTTCCATATGGACTTTCCGTAAGTTGCTTTATGCCAAGTGATACTCTTTCCTTATCAGGATCGACTTCCAGCACTTTGACCTTGATAATGTCTCCCTTTTTGTACTTATAGAGATCCTCTTCTTTGGTCTTTTTCCAGGCTATGTCGTTCAGATGCACCATGCCATCGATGTCATCGTTCAATTTCACAAAAATACCGAAATCTGCGACGTTGGAAATGGTCCCCTCAAATTCACGGCCAGCTGGAAACTCCTTGTAAACTCTCTCCCACGGATTTTCCTGCAATTGCTTCATGCCGAGCCCCATGCGCCTCTTGGCAACATCGACGTCCAACACCACAACTTCAACTTCGGTTCCGGACGATGCCACCCGCGATGGAGAGGTGTTCTTTCTCCAACTTACCTCGGATACATACACAAGCCCCTCGACGCCTTCCTTTACCTCAACGAATATTCCGTAATCTGTGACATTGGTCACTCGTCCAGTTATGCGGGAACCAACTGCAAACTCAGAATCGACGCCCTCCCAAGGATCAGTGCACAGCTGCTTCATGCCCAGAGAAATACGACGTGTTTCGCGATTGAATTTTATGATTTTCACCTTCACTTCCTGTCCTGGAGTCAATACTTCCAGCGGATGATTTATTCTTTTCCAGGATATGTCCGTATTGTGCAGCAAACCATCAATGCCACCAATATCAACGAATGCCCCGTAGGTCGTGATGTTCTTCACAACTCCGTCGATGATCTGGCCTTCCTCGAGATTTGCAACTGCCTTCTCTCTCTCCTCAGCGTTTGCTCCCTCAAGAACACCGCGGCGGGATACAACTATGTTCTCCCGAAGTCGATCCATCTTCAGGATCAGAAACGGCTGCTCGATTCCCATCAGCGGAGAAATATCTTTTACCGGCCGGACATCCACCTGACTGCCAGGCAGAAACGCCGTCGCTCCGTTGAGATCCACCATAAACCCGCCCTTTACACGGTTGAATATGGTCCCCATGACGCTGGTGCCTTCCTTGAAGGCTTTATCGAAATCCCCCCAAGCGGCTTCCCGAAGCGCTTTCTCGCGACTGAGAACGATCTCGCCGCTTTTGCCTTCGTAGCGATCGATGAAAACATCAATGGTGTCCCCAACCTTGAGTTCCAATCTGCGTCCGCAGTTCGTAAATTCACTGACCGCAATGCGCCCCTCTGACTTAAGTCCAACATCAATTGTTATAAAATTATCATCGATGCCAACTACGAGGCCCTTTACAACTTTATCTTCCCACGCGGAAGCCTTACACGACTGCTCAAAAAGTTCAGCAAAGCTACTGCTCTGTGAACCTGTATTTTCTTGCGACATTAAACACCTTTTTTATGGTTGCATTCCCGACGTCAAACGGAAACCAACATTTGTTAAAAACTAAACAAAAATCAAAGAATACTAGCCCTGTCTGGCTTTAAATTTAGGATTAGTCTTATTTATTATATAGACTCTTCCCTTTCTCCTGATGAGACGACAATTCTTGTGCCTAGACCTAATGGTCTTCAGCGAATTTACTACTTTCATTTAAAAATCTCCCTTTCGGAATATTTTCTACACTTTTTCCACAGAAAAGTCAAGGTTTCCGAACGACAATATCATATATTTTTATGAATCCACACCGCAGTGACCGATTTACCACAAAATTTAGATAAAATATGCCCCTTCCCTGCTTACGTCGTGTCAAGCCGTATAGATGCTTCTCTTAACACCCCAGGAGTTTTGCAATGCTCTGCTTTTTGAGTTGGTTTATAGGAGAAATGCGCCGCGAGTCCCTCTCCACCAGGTACCATAATATCAGG
>BNWJ01000142.1 GCA_025998735.1 Alphaproteobacteria bacterium
AACGACTCAAAAGTTTGGTTTGAATTCGTCCAGTAATGGATGGATCTTTCGTATATTTTCTCCAGGCATCGAAATACCACCTGGCAACTATGGGAATCAGATCCTGATGATTTGCGAGATAATCGATAGAATTAGCCATTGTCGTCATTTAGCAATTTCTCCAATATCTGTTCTCGGTTATTTATAAACATTTTCGTTATTTGATAGCATTCGGTATCTTCATATTTTGTTTTGCGAATTTTTCCATCATCGAAGGACAAAATATTCGCTCCAGAAATTCCCAAAAGGATCGGAGAATGCGTAGCAATTATGAATTGCGAGTTTTGTTTAATTAATCGAGAAATAATAACTATAAGCGACAACAGTCTCTGAGGTGATAGAGCTGCTTCAGGCTCATCGAGAATATATAATCCGTTTCCTCCAAATCTATTTTGAATCAACGAAAAAAAACTTTCTCCGTGTGATTGGTCATGCAAGGATTTTCCTCCATAAGATTTCAAACTAATTCCAAGATTATCAACTGCTGAAGCAACGTTATAAAAGCTTTCCGCTCTAAAGAAAAATCCGTCTTTTGGACTCCTTACTCCTTTTACGATGGCAATTGCTTTTCCCAAATCCGAATGCGTCGCCCTTGTGCAAAAGTTGAAATTTTTTGATCCCCCTTCTGGATTAAATCCATATGCTACCGCTATGGCTTCCAAAAGCGTGGATTTACCAGAACCGTTTTCTCCAACAAAAAAAGTCAATGAATTATCAAGCGCCAACTTTCTGATCGATTTAATTGCCGGTATGCTATTTATATATGAATCTTCTTCAATCTCTTGGCGTTTAATCGATACGCTTCTTATGAAGTAATCCACTATTTTGGCCATTGGTTTCATCCCAGCATTTTTCCAATTGCGATATCTTGCAGATCGCTTTCGTATCCGTCTGGATCGTCAAATGACATTTCGACGTATTTGTATTTTTTATAGAAATTCACTGCTTTTTATGTAACAACTTCAATTTTTATTTTATCTTTTCCATTTCTTCATCCGATACCCAGCGTTTTTCCTACATCCAAAGATTTCGTCTCAGCAATTTTTCTGTTCCAAAAATCCAGGAACTCTTGTTCAGATATTTCAGGGACTGCAACATTTTGATATTCATCGTATTTGCAAACAACAAACTTTACTCCCGCAAAGCTGTCTGCGATCTTCAAAACATCTCCGATTTTTTTCGGACTATTGTCCACAAAAACGACAACCTCCGGCTTTTTTTCGAGTTTTTTCATAAATGATGAAAGCACAGCTCCTTTGTTTTCTCTGTTAGCGGTTATGATGCCATTGCTGTAAGATGGCCAACTGCCCAAATATGATTTAAATTCTCTAAAATCCAGATGGGCAAAAGGAAACGCGTCGGAACTTAAATCGATATCATGTACTTTAAGCAGATTAGCAATAATATCAGCGCTATTTTTTTCTCCGGTTTTTGTAAGAGATCCAGTACAAACAATAAAATTCACGCCCTGTTTTTTGAAATTTCGAATCAAAGATGCACTTTTATTGCTTACCGCTTTTTGATTTGACGTTTTAGTTACATTGCTGAACAATAGATCTGCTTCTTTCTTCGACAGAGTTTTCAATAACTTCGTGAATACGACTTTGTGCTTTTCCATATTCTTTTTGCATAAAGCTGGATCAGCTGGATAAAGTAGAGTGTAATTAAAATCAAAAACTACCAAAATATCATGAGGATTATGTTGCTGAATTTCCTTTTCTAACAAAATTCCAAAATCTTCGATTGTTTGAATTGAAACAGCTCTCTGCATTTCCCGCGGTTTTTCCACGACAATGCTTTTCTCTGAACATCCAACAAGAAGAGAAAAAGCTACAATTAAAT
Organism: Alphaproteobacteria bacterium; assembly: GCA_025998735.1. Classification (GTDB taxonomy): domain Bacteria; phylum Pseudomonadota; class Alphaproteobacteria; order UBA3830; family UBA3830; genus BNWE01. The sequence continues at coordinate 1,882 of BNWJ01000142.1, forward strand.
TAAAAATGCCCGATCTCATGTTTTATCTCCCACAACTTTATCGAACAATTTCGCTAATTCTGATCGGTCTTGGTTTGGCGTTTCCAAAGTCCAAATCCAGCATAATACGGATTTTACAAAAGTCCACTGTGCAATACGGATTGGATCAACATTTAGTAATTTCGAAAAGGCATCGATTCTGTTTTTTACAATCGACAGAGCATTTTCGTGTTTCCAAATTTTATCGATGGGATTGATCATAAATGACGCGATTTCGTAAACCGGATCTCCAATAACGCCGGTTGGGTCAATGATTTTCCACTCATTTCCGTCTTGTACGATGTTGTCGTGATGTAGATCGCCATGCATTACAACCCGCTCGGCCGTCGTTTTTTGCAAATGTTCCGCGACACGTTTTGCTTTCTGGATGTAATAAGTGATTGCATCAGTGGCATTTACTTCTACAGAATCAGCTTCAGCATTGAAGACAATGCTTGCATACATTCCAGCTGGTGGCGAAGCCATTAATGCCTGTGATGCAATCACTTTTTGAATGACATTAGCTGCGATTCGTATCGATTCATCTTCTCGATCAGAGAAATATTCCGTCAAGGAATTTCCTGGAATTGCACGTTGCAAAAGCAAAGCTCCTTTTGCCGAATCAATTACTTTCACTGCTCCGTGATTTTCAAAAAATCTCAACGTCTGTGCTTCTTTTTCTAAATTTTCGTGTCGAATACCTTACCACCCTTCTCGTCTTTTCATTCAAAATAAGATGTGCTAAGCTGTTGATGTATTTAACCAAATGAGGAGCTATGCATCTTAGAAAAACAGGGGGCGTATCGGATTTGTCAAAGTGCATTGA
>BNWJ01000143.1 GCA_025998735.1 Alphaproteobacteria bacterium
TTGTAATTTTAGCGATTTTTAACGCTTTTGTGGGAAAATGGTGCCTGATAGAAGAGGTCCTGCGTGCATCTGGGAATCTAAAAACTCGATAATTTCAGGGTTTCTACAAACTGCTGGGGTGGCAAGGCAAGATTTATAAAAAAATATTTTGGTACCTTAAACAAAAAACGGCCTTCCACTTAAGGAAAAGCCGTTCTTTTGTCGTGGGTGCAGTTTGGATTTCCTGCCTTTTTCTCTTAGGCCGAGCCGCAATATCTTCGATCTGCGCTATGGTAGCTCCATCAAGCCTTGCCGCAGCACCCACACCGCCACTTGTACACGGATGGCTGCTTCCCACACTCTACTGCGCCAGGATATTTCGCTGTAGGGCAATAAACACATTATTGAGAACGTAAAACATCTTCCGGGCATCAGCGAGCTCTTTTTCAACCGCGCTTTTGTATGCGAGAAGGGACTCCCTCTCTGCATCGCAGAGGGGATCGCCGAGGCGGGCGAAAGTATTTGCGAGATCCAGGTACTCTTGTTCCTTATTTTTTACCTTTTGGTAGGCTTCATTATGTATTGACATAAGGACTTCTATGCGATCCGTCATTGTTCCTTCAAGAACGCCACGGATATTTAGAAGATTCCCGTCCATTCCGGTGCTGGTGCTTGTGCTTGGACTACCGCTAGACGATGAAGAACTGCTAGAAGAAGGCGAGCAGCTAGGAGCGGCCCCGTCGTTGATCCCAAACTCAGCTAACATTCTCCGTATTTCACTATCGAAGTTTTCTAAATTCAGCTTCCCCAAGGGAGCACTATTAGACTCTGCCGGTATATTCATGTTCCGTAATAGCCTAATTTCGTCATTCATGGCTTGCCGAGCTTTTGCCATCGATCCCTCATCTTCAGTATTTGCGTCAGCGTCAACATTGTTGTTAGTATTGTCGACAGCCTTGTTCCTGCCTTCCTGGCACTTGCCGTTTTCATCTGCTTTTGGATCTGCATCGTCCATAACACCTGATACCCCATCGCAGTTGCTATCGCTCTCAGCGTTGTCATCAGCCGTGCTGTCAGTGTCGCTAACAGAGTCCTCAAAAATTGCGTCTGGATCTGCGCCTGCATTGGGGACAACCTTATTCTTGCCATCTTTGTCCTCCTCGTGCTTGCCGCCTTCATCATCCTCAACATCTGCATCAATGAGCGCAAACTCGTCTTCATAAACACCATCTTTACCCATTAATATTTGCATCTGTTGTTGTATTTTTTGCGCACCTTGTTGTACCGGCATCAAATCGGAAGATGATTTCGCCTGCATTCGCAATTGTTGCGCCTGCCGCTCCAATGTTTCCGCCGTTTTATCATGGTCTTTCAATTCGCTTGCCAGAGTCTCCAATATGGTCAGCTGCTTTACCAACGCGTCTGCCTGTTGTATAAGTGCTTGCCGCAGATCCTTTAGCGCATATGTATTCTTCTCTAATGCTGGCACCTGCTGACCAAAGACTTGCGCCTGTTGCCCCAATACTTGCGCTGCCTTCAGCCGCCCTCTCTGCATCGCTGGTTTCGGATTCATCAATGCTTGCACCTGCTTTGCCAATACTTGCGCCTGTTTCTCCAATGTGTATGCAGCTTGGCTCCTCAATGCGCATGCCACCGATTCTACCAATACGTGCTTCGCCTGATTCTTCAATGCTTGCGCCTCCCCCCCCCATGCGTGCGCCTGCTGCTCTAATGTTTGTGCCTGTCTCGCCAGCTGCCCAAATGCTTGTGCCTGTTGCTCAAATCTTTTCGCTACGAGTGCCTTCTGTTGTATCGCATCTTCTTTACGCAATTGTGGTATCACTTTCATCAATTCCTCTGCTTCCCGCCCCAATGTTTCTGCTCGTTGCTGCAGCGGTCCCTCGTCTCTTTTGTCGACATATCTATTTTGCTGAAACATCGAATGCACATCTTCCGTGATTCCAAAACCTGCTGCTATCATTGCTGCAGCACAGGCTACGATCAATTTACTTTTTTCCATCTGTCTATTCTCCATAATAAAAAAACTAGTAACCAAAAGCTAAACTTTCTGGAAACTATAAATAACCAAAAAGCTAATCTTATAAAAAGCATACGCTTCTTTTTGCCAAATGTCAAGTGAAAGGGTGCAAAAAAATTATCAACTACTATCGACTAAAGTCGATAGTATGGGATTACGCTTGCAAAGCGGTCACGAGAGTAAACTCGGAATACACCTTCATCGTCAGCCAAGTACCTTTCCAAACAGAGCCATCGTATCCTAAATGCCTATCCCTATATTCTACGCTGAATGCTGTATTTCACATCACACTAACCATAAAAGCCTTTCCTATATTTCACAAAGACAGGCACTGAAGTCTTCGCCTAAAGGCGAGGGTGTTGACCCATCCCAGGTAACTACATAAAAATAAATATTTTATTGAGAGGGAGGCTCCAATAAAAAACGGCCTTCCACTTAAGGAAAAGCCGTTCTTTGTCGTAGGTGCGGATTGGATCTTTCGATCTAAGCCTAGCAACACTTTATCGATTACATTTTAGCCATAAGCGCAACTAAATCAGCATCATCGTCATCCTTTTGGGAAGAGGATTGCCCGCCCATTCAACAGCGAAGTGCATCATTTCACGGCCTAAAAAACGAGGATTTTTTGCGAATTATGTAAAAAGTGGTCTTGAAAAAAGTCACGTGAAGAAGTTAATCTCGAATTTAGTTTATAATTTA
>BNWJ01000144.1 GCA_025998735.1 Alphaproteobacteria bacterium
AGGATTATCGCCGGAATTGTTAACATGAAAAATGGATTTGGACTTGCATGAGAAATAAAATAATGTTACACTGACCTCATCAAAATTCATTACTGGATCTGCGTTTGGGTTATGCAACAGGTCTAATAAAACAAAGCGGGTGACAATGGCCACCACTTTAAACATTTCTGACATCCCGGAGATCTTTGCCAGATGGTTTATCGGACGACGATGTGATTTCTATGTTTTTTATCATGCTTTCGTTTCGGATTCTCAAAAGATTTATGTGCAACAATCCGTTATCGAATTCTGCATTTTTGATTTCGACTCCATCAGCCAATACAAATGTCCTTATAAATTGCCTTGTGGCTATTCCACGATAAATATATGTAGCTTTTGGATCTGCCTCCTGTTTTCCCCTGATGGTTAGCTGATTATTCTCCTGCGATATCGCGATATTGTCTTTTTTAAAGCCAGCCAGTGCCAACGTTATTCTAAAACCAGATTCTCCTATTTGCTCTATATTATATGGCGGATAAGAGTCATCCTGAGCCTTAGACATCGAATCGACGAGTCTCTCAAAGTGATCGAATCCCAAGAACAACGGACTACTAAAAAAAGATAATCTATCCATTTTCACTCCAATTTCATGAACTTCTAGAACAGTTACAAGGCTGCTCCTCTACGGGGCTCTCACATGCTATTTCTCCATCCTGGACAAGTCCATCCGATATTTTTGGCGTCGATGCTTGCAATATCAGCGTTTTATCATTATCGGCCCCAACTTCATGTTGGTCGGATACAGTTGGTGCTGCAGAAGATCCATCCTCACTCTCTGCCAACTTTTCCGCATCTTGAAATGATGAACTTAACCAAGTTAAGAATGTACTAAACAATCCAGATTTTTGAGCAGTATCATCTGCTGCTTTCGGAACGTGATCTGCAGTAACGTGACCCACTTCCTGACATACGAGGCTTCTCACTTCCTCGATCATATCATCACCACAAAGTCCGAGGAATTTTGCATAACTCTTCACGAACCCAATCACATAAACCAACTCCGGCATGCATGAGGGATCTTTCCGTTCAATGGCTTCCAAATAGCATTCACGAATCCTAAGCGCATCCGAAACATCTTTCAGACTTAAGCCTTCACTCTCTCTAACTTCTTTCAGCAAATCGAGCAAAACTATTTCTTCTCCCAAGCGCAACTTATAATATGTACTTTTGCATATTTCAATGATACTATCAAGAGTTTTTGCGAAAACGGATGGTCGCTGTTATTAATTTAATAGAGGAAAGTCCGGACTCCATGGAGGATGGTGCCAGATAACGTCTGGCGGTGTTTCGTTGGTCGTTGACCATTGGAGCACTAGGGAAAGTGCAACAGAAAATATACCGCCAACATATTATTTTGGTAAGGGTGAAATGGCGAGGTAAGAGCTCACCGCACAGTCGGCAACGATGGTGGCATTGCAAACCCCACCTGGAGCAAGATCAAATAGGAATACCTTATATGGCCTCCACATAGACATGTTTTCCGGCATTTTGTGCTGGTATTACAGGCAGAGTTATTCGGGTAGATCGCTGGATGTTTATGGCGACATGAACACAAGATGAATGACCATCGGAATGATATATTTCCACAGAATCCGGCTTATAGTTTTCGCAAAAATTTTTATAGATTTTTAATGATTTCTTAATTATTGTTTGATATCTTGGTTTTGCGTACGTTTGAAGATGAGGAGTAAATTATGAAGAAAGTATTGCTATTGTCGGCTGTAATGTCTGTGTCATTGATTTCAGAAGAAGCGAATGCTTCTTTTTTTGATTGGTTAAAAGAATTATTTGGGTTCAGTTCAGCAGCGACAGAAGATGCTGCAGCAGGAAGTGCAACAGGTGGCAATGTATCTGCGGAGACTCCAGCGGTTGAGCATCCGGCGGTTGAGCATCCGACGGTTGAGCATCCGGCGGTTGAGCCTCCAGCGGTTGAGCCTCCAGCGGTTGAGCCTCCAGCGGTTGAGCCTCCAGCGGTTGAGCCTCCAGCGGAAGCAGTAGATAGTACGGCGCCGGAGGCAGAAGCTCAAGCTACCGATGCTTTAGCCGCTGAAACTCCAGGAATTACAGAAGGGGAAGCACAAGGAACAAATTCTCCAGAAAATTTGGGGGAAGAAGTAACCAAATTAGACGAAGCATCTCGTGAATAGCTTATCAGCTCCGTTGTAAGCATTCTGTATTATTTGCGGTGCAATGCTGTTATAGGCGGGTGTTTTGGTGTGAGTGTAGATATGCGTTGCATGTTCTATGTTTGTGCGATAAATCATCCGTTTTGTAATAACGGCGTTGTGTTTTTATTGTCTGCTTGATGCACAAAAATCGCCAATGGGACAAATCCTTCGTTGTTGAGTCGTATTTGCTGGATATTCCCGAATTCATGGACATTTTTTTGTAGATGATTTTTAATATCTAAGGATTTGATTCCACGCCACTTGTGACGCAGAAAAAAATCAAAAAATGCAGAGTCCGCTAAATACCACACTGCTCTGCGATGTGGATTCCTTATCACCCCGTGAGTTTTAGGAACATCCACAAAGTATGAGAAAAAGACAGATAAAACAAAGTGTTAGTTATATATCGAAGACCGTGTTTGAAGTGTGATTTTTTTGATCGGAATTGTTTTTTC
>BNWJ01000145.1 GCA_025998735.1 Alphaproteobacteria bacterium
TTTGAATCTGTCGTATTTTCTAATTTTTGTTTTCTCAATATCAAATCCGGAGCTTTTTTGGTCTTGGAAACATTTTTCTATCCCGAATCTTTTTTCATAAATTTCTGAAAAGCTTTTATCGTCAGATAGTGACGAAAACAAAAACCACGTGCTGTCGTTTTTGGTCTTAACTTCGAAAATCGCTTCTTTTTTCCATGCCGGAACATATGCTTTGAATGTTCGGGTTTTGCCGGAAAAATCTTTCAAATTCAACTTGTCGCCGTTGACCTCTATGTTTAAATTGTCACATTTTCTTAGTACATAATCGAAGCCATTCTCCAGACACAAATCGGCAAACCTATTGTTTCCAAATCCGCGATCTGCTACTATTGTATATGTGTATTTCTTGGATAAAAGATGCCTTAGTTGTTTCAAAAATGCTTTTTCCATTTTTTTCTGATCGCTTTGTCCTTTTCTTTTTGGATAGGAGCGCATCGAAAAATATAATGGCACAGATCTTCCGCCAAAATCTACGCTAGCCATCAGTATCAAAAACTCATCTGTGTCTGTTGTAAAATCTACTTTTATCAATATGTTATCGCCAACTTTCAGCAATCCTCTTTCATGAAGCGAGTCAAATAAAAGATTTATGTATTTCCTATGTAAACTATCATTAATTTGAAAATCGTCGTCCTGCGGCAGGCGATTGACACGCTTTTTATTGGTTTTGAATTGTTGGCCATTTTGTTGGCTCATCGCCCTTGCAATCGACGCTACACTGCTGCTGCCTGAGTGCAGCATGCCGCTTATAACTTGATGAAAATTGTTCAATGTTACGCTATTCAAATTACCAAAATATTCAGATATTAGACCTGTTGCAAAAGCCTCTTGGAGTCACTGATTATCAGGACCAAAAATAGGCCTACGCAACAGGTCTATTATACTTCGCATTCCATGCTTCCACATTAACCACTTGAATATTATAGTATAATTTCAGGGGGGGGAGCAAGGGGGGGACGCCCGACAAAGCCGTACCCCGTCTACCGCGATTAGCGTCATATCCAATAATCCAGAAAAAGAAATTGCAACTTCTCATTTTGAGTGTGTATAATTGCACAAACAAAAAATAACAGCTTGCCGGCTTTTTCCGTAAGGCATTTTCGTGTTTCCAAATTTTCAGGAGGCTTATCAATCTGTACAAATACTAACCTTGTTTTTTGAAGATGGAAAGACTTGGATCTTCGTCTATCATTTCTTCCGCTATCTGAACGCTGTTTAATGCTGCACCCTTTCTTAGATTGTCGGATGCAATCCAATACATAAGGCCATTTTTGATAGTGGTATCCCTTCTAATTCTACTGACAAACACAGCGTCTTCGTTTTGTATGTCAATTGGAGTTACGAACATAGATTCTTCTCTCCTATCGATGGTCAGAATACCGTCGAAATTTTCAAAAACATCGTATGCATTTTCTTCAGTAACAGGTTTAGCGAATTCACATGAGACCGACATGCAATGTCCAATAAAGACAGGAACTCTCACACAGGTCACTGCCACTCGAACATCTGATTTTAGAAGCTTACACACCTCGAATGCTACCTTTTCCTCTTCTTCGCTGATTCCTGAAGGTAATATGTTTCCCACCGCCGGAATTACGTTATAAGCGATTTGTTTGGGAAAGACCTCAATGCTCGGCTGAAAAGCAGAAATAATACTTTTGCTTTGATTGTATAATTCATCAATGGCTCTTTTTCCGGCTCCGGAAACCGACTGATAGGTGGAAACAACAACTCTCTTTATGGAAGATATTTCTGCCAGAGCTTTCAGTGTCATTGTTAATGGCACCGCTATGCAATTTGGAGTGGAAACAATCCCCAGAGGGGCTCCTTTGCACAATGCTTTTGCATTCACTTCTGGTATTATCAATGGAACTTTCGGATTTAATCTAAAATGTGATGATTTGTCAATTATTGTGCATCCTTTGTCAGTTACGGATTCGGCATATTTTCTTGAAAACACTCCGCCTGCACAGAAGAATGCTATGTGCACATTCGAAAAATCTACATCTGAGAAACGCTGGACTTTTACGCTTCTATTTTTAAATGAAATCTCTTTTCCAACTGACTTTTCAGAAGCCACAGCGATGACATCTGCAACAGGAAAATTCCTTTCTACAAGAATTTGCAGTGTCTTCATTCCGGAATTTCCAGTCGCACCAATAACTGCTATGTTATATTCTCTCGTGTATTTCATTTATCCTCTTGATAATTAATCAGGTGCTTATTGTAGAGCTTAATCACAATTAACTCAAAGAAAAAATAATCCTGATATTGTGGTGTGCCAAGACGAAGGCACGATGAAGATGGAGGAAGTGGCCCTCCGGTAAGGATCTGTGTAAAAACAACTTGAACTTTTGTCTTGCGGAAATGCTGTAATTCCATTCAACACACCTCATTGAAAGTTCATTTTATTTTCGCACGAAGCCTTACGGAATTACGGAGCTAACGCTGCAAAAAAAGAAGAAAGAGTGAGCTCCGATTAATCCCTAACTCCGCATCAAGTTAGGTCGCCTACGTCAATTTTCTTAAAAATTCCTTGAGTTTTTTTTGTCATTTCGGATCGATGCCAGACGCCGTTAATTTTGAGTTGATAAGTAGCTTTGGCGGTCTC
>BNWJ01000146.1 GCA_025998735.1 Alphaproteobacteria bacterium
TTGTAATTTTAGCGATTTTTAACGCTTTTGTGGGAAAATGGTGCCTGATAGAAGAGGTCCTGCGTGCATCTGGGAATCTAAAAACTCGATAATTTCAGGGTTTCTACAAACTGCTGGGGTGGCAAGGATATTATGGTACCTGGTGGAGAGGGACTCGCGGCGCATTTCTCCTATAAACCAACTCAAAAATCAGAGCATTGCAAAACTCCTGGGGTGTTAAGCCCAAATGGGTAAAGGGCTTGCAAATTTAACATTAATACACTACTACGATTGGAAGACGAACGGTAAGCCATGGAATCTTAATCGCTTACGGAAATATGAAGAAGCCGGGTACCCTGATTATCACGATCTCAATCATCCATTTTGGAGAAATGAATGGCAACGTAATCCGTTGTCGTTCTGCGTATGGTATAAATATAACAAAGAGTTTGAAACTGCGAAAAATCAAGCGCAATCAATAGGCAATGCAATCAACATTGTATTCATTTCAGATTATAAGTATTTTGATTATACATACACGGCACTTTTGTCCATACTCGAGAACTCAAAACCAGAAGAAAGGAAAGAGCGTCTAAATTTTAATGTTATCGTTGATGAGCCAAGCTTCAAAGAAAAAGAGCAACCAGATTGGATACGCATGTATTCAAATGCAATGTATACCAAGTACAACAAAGATGCTTATAAATACGAAATAGTGTACAGGGCTATCCCTGAAGAAGAAATGCAATTTATTTCACAGTTTAGTACAGGTAATTGGCCAAAATCTACAAATCTAAAACTTTCTTTTAGCAGATTTCTTCCATACGATAGGTGCTTGTATTTAGATGCTGATATTGCATGTACCAATGATATAAAGTTGCTATGGAATACTGATTTGGGAACACATTGCGTTGGATCATGTGAGCATGATCATTTGTTATGTGGCAGAGAAATAGGTGTGCATAATGGCGGAGTCATGCTTATGGATTTGAAGAAGATGCGCGAATATAAGTTTACAGAGGAATCCGCAGAACTTCTAAAAAATGGAAAGAGGCCAGGACAGGGGCGTCGCAAAATGGGTCAATGGCTTCTCTATACAGAAGAAGATGCGTTTGAGGAGTATTCAGAAAAACATCCGGATCTGGGAATTCTTAATGTGGACTTGAGTTTCAATATGTGTTGCTATTTCATGCCGCGAGAGTTCTTGGGAAATAATGCAGAAGCGCTAGTTGAGAAAATTCCTGGAATGAATAATGGGCTCTCAAATTTAACATTAATACACTACTACACAGTAAATGGAGTGGATTCTAAGCCATGGAGTCATAATCGCTTACAGAAATATGAGGAGGCAAGGTGCCCTAGCTATTACAATCTCAATCATCCATTTTGGAGAAATGAATGGCAATGCAATCCGTTGTCGTTTTGCGTATGGTATAAATATAACAAAGAGTTTGAAACTGCAAAAAAGCTACATAATCAGCTGCTTACGGGATCGATACCACCACCAGTAAAGGCTACTACCATTACTTCCGGTAGTTCTTCATCAGCAAGTACTTCAGTTTGTACAAGTGTATCCTCAAATGCAATCAATATTGCATTCATTAGACCTGTTGCAAAAGCCTCTTGGAGTCACTGATTATCAGGACCAAAAATAGGCCTACGCAACAGGTCTATTGCAGATTACAAGTATTTTGATTATACATTTACAACGCTTTTGTCCATACTCGAGAATTCAAAACCAGAAGAAAGGAAAGAGCGACTAAATTTTAATATTAGACCTGTTGCGTAGGCCTATTTTTGGTCCTGATAATCAGTGACTCCAAGAGGCTTTTGCAACAGGTCTATTATAGTGGATGAGCCAAGCTTCAAGAAAGAAAACCAACCAGATTGGATACAGACATATTCAAATGCAATGTATACCAAGTACAATAAAGATGCTTATAAATACGAAATAATATACAGGTCTATTCCCGAAGAAGAAATGCAATTTATTTCACAGTTTGATACATATTGTTGGCCAAAATCTACAAATCTAAAACTTTCTTTTAGCAGATTTCTTCCATACGATAGGTGCTTGTATTTAGATGCTGATATTGCATGTACCAATGATATAAAGTTGCTATGGAATACTGATTTGGGAACACATTGCGTTGGATCATGTGAGCATGATCATTTGTTATGTGGCAGAGAAATAGGTGTGCATAATGGTGGAGTCATGCTTATGGATTTGAAGAAGATGCGCGAATATAAGTTTACAGAGGAATCCGCAGAACTTCTAAAAAATGGAAAGAGGCCAGGACAGGGGCGTCGCAAAATGGGTCAATGGCTTCTCTATACAGAAGAAGATGCGTTTGAGGAGTATTCAGAAAAACATCCTGATCTTGGAATTCTTAATGTGGACTTGAGTTTCAATATGTGCTGCTATTTCATGCCGCGAGAGTTTTTGGGCAATAATGCAGAAGCGCTGGTTGAAAAAATTCCGGGAATGAATAAAGGGCTCTCAAACTTAACATTAATACACTACTATACAATTGAGAAGGCGGATTGGGCGAACAGAGAGGAAATGAGAGGAGTGAATCAGATCATAGACTCCAAATGAAAGAAGAGATTCTGAAGTTTGAAGCTTTTGGAATACAGTCGGAGATAGACCGGCCAGGCAGAGTCTAAC
>BNWJ01000147.1 GCA_025998735.1 Alphaproteobacteria bacterium
TCAACCATTAACGGAAATTTTATCATTTTCTGATATTATGGTACCTGGTGGAGAGAGACTTGCGGCGCATTTTTCTATAGATCAACTCAAAAATCAGAGCATCGCAGAACTCCTGGGGTGTTAAGGGATACAACAAACCTATACAGAACGCATTTGTTTTTGATAGAATGCTTTTTGTTTTGTGAATATAAATATATGAAGTTTTCCACAAGTACTATTGATACCATCATACCAACGCGTATTGTTGGTCCCATGAAGATTCTCCACGATTTTAACGCTGAGCTTGTTTCGGTGCCAATGGCGACGTTCGAAACTCCTCTTTGGCATTCGACCAAGAGAGGCGCTCTTGTGTCGCAAAAAACATCCGGCATAGAAGTGGCCGTTCTTGGCGATGTCATGACGCGATCCGTTATCCTAGAAGCGCCGAATCTTGAGGAGGCGATATCTTGCGCAAACTGGACAAAAAATAACGAAAAATCTATCGGTGATATCATCGCAAGCGGTAGCAGGTTTGCAAAGCTAAAAGAAATACACACCGAAATCGTCGGGCGCATGATCTATGTGAGATTATCGATGGAAACAGGAAACGCTTCCGGTCATAATATGGTAACTCAAGCTGCTGATACAGTGATGGATTTCGTCCTTTCTAACTGTGAGAGAGTGAAATACGTGTCAGTTTCCGGAAATTATTGCGTCGACAAAAAAGTTTCCGCCGTAAATGGCATTTTGGGACGTGGAAAACGAGTGTCCGCCGAGATTTTCGTTTCCCGCGGTGCTTGTGAATCAATTTTGAAAACCACTCCGGAAAAAATTGTAGAATTGAACGTGAAAAAGAATCTGGTGGGAAGCATATTATCCGGTGGAATACGCAGCGCCAACGCTCATTTTGCAAACGCTGTTCTGGCGATATATCTGGCCGCGGGACAGGACGCCGCAAACATTGTGGAGGCATCTCAGGGAATTACATTTGCCGAAATTATCGATGACGAGCTCTATTTCTCGGTAAATCTTCCCAATATAATCGTAGGAACCGTCGGCAATGGAAAGCAGCTGGATTTCGCCCAGAAAAACCTCGAATCCATGGGATGTTTTTCCAGTGATCCATTGTCTTCTCGGAGGCTAGCTGCCATAATTGCATCGGCGGTGCTTTGCTCGGAGCTCTCTCTGATGGCGTCTCTGACCAACAGAGGAGAATTGATGGGCGCCCATGTAAATCTTGAGAGGAACGTATGAGTGGTTGAACTACAGGCAGTCCTTGCAAGACAGGCGTTAATTGCTTTGGAGTGTATGACAAGCACTGACGACAAAAATATCGAGAAAAGAAAGGTTACGCGAAATGTCTAATATTGGTATCGATTCTATTGCATTTTCCACGTCCAAATACTTTTTTGCACTGGAAAATCTTGCGGTCCACAGAGGCGTGGAATTTGGAAAATATTCCAACGGTATAGGGCAATTGAAGATGTCCGTATTTCCGTCAAACGAAGATATTGTGACCATCGCAATCGACGCAGCCCAAAAAGCCGTATCGAAAATAGAAGATACATCTTCCATAGATTTGCTGATATTTGCGACAGAATCGTCGTTTGATTTATCCAAAGCCGCCGGAATATATGTGCACCATTTTCTGAATCTAAGAGAAGATTGCCGTGTTATGGAAATCAAGCAGGCATGCTATTCTGCGACGGCCGCACTTCAGCTGGCGAAATCGTTTGTCCTCCAAAATTCCGCCTCAAAAGTGCTGGTGGTTGGATCTGACATTGTGAAATATTCGCCCGGAAGCTCCGGAGAACCAACGCAGGGAGGAGCGGCGGTTGCGTTTATCATATCGGCTGATCCAAGAGTTCTGATTATTGAAGATGGATCCGGAGTTCACACCAACGACATCATGGACTTCTGGAGACCGATATCCGAAAGCGAAGCGATATTTGATGGAAAACTGTCGGCGTATAATTACTTGAAATCCTTGGAAATATCCTTCGCCCGATATCTTAAGAAAACCGATCGAACCATTTCCGACATCGATCATGTTTGCTTTCATGCCCCTTTTGGAAAAATGGCTAGAAAAGGAGCTCGGCAAATTCGTTGGCAAAAATCGATCGACAACACACTCATATATAACTCTGTGATTGGAAACAGCTGTTCGGCATCGCTCTACATTTGTTTGCTGTCACTGCTGGATAACAGCCCAGATTTGGCCAACAGTAGAATCGGCCTGTATAGTTACGGTTCCGGAAGCGTCGCCGAATATTTCAGCGGAATAATCTGCGAAAAATACAAATCGTGTATCACACCGGAGAAAAATCGCAGATTTCTGGAATCCAGACACAAAATTTCCTTTGAAGAATACGAACTGTTTTGCCGCAATCAATTTCCATTGGAATCCGAGACATACGAAAATGCCGGAGCATTCCAATTAAAGGCAATAGAAAACAAACGAAGAATATATACGTGTAAAGGTTCAATACATGTGAGACGGAATATGTCTCCCATAGGTTGAATTAATACGCCCATTCAACAGCGAAGTGCATCATTTCACGGCCTAAAAAACGAGGATTTTTTGCGAATTATGTAAAAAGTGGTCTTGAAAAAAGTCACATGAAGAAGTTAATCTCGAATTTAGTTTATAATTT
>BNWJ01000148.1 GCA_025998735.1 Alphaproteobacteria bacterium
CCATATCAAAAGTTAGAGTGGTTGTTGAGAATATTCTCGGAGATATTAAGGTTTTCAGGATTATGTCGGACCGTTATCGCAACAAAAGGATAAAATTTAATGAAAAGTTTAGGATTATCGCCGGAATCGTTAACATGAAAAATGGATTTGGACTTGCATGATAAATAAAATAATGTTACACTGACCTCATCAAAATTCATTACTGGATCTGCGTTTGGGTTATGCAACAGGTCTATTCTCATTACAACCTAGTACTTCGCTACCACCCTTTCGGTGGCTCGTCGGCAGGCTTCAATACCTCGATTTCTCTCAATACTGCTGCCCAAGCTACGAGACTCCGACTCTTGTCTCGGCGAAAACCTTCTTCTCGCTGAACATTCCAGCCTTCCCTGGACGCACAGCTGGACATGCTTCTCATGACCACGCAACCACCGTTGAAGCGATTCTTTACTGGCTCCACTATAACCCTCTCTTCTCATATCTAAAATATTTAAAATTTTATGAAACGCCCGTGGTTTAGACTACGACAAAAAAGTTAATTTTTTGTTAAAAATGAAAGGTTTTTTGTGGCTATATAGCAGACTTTCCTAAAAATAGATATTTTTCATTGACGAAAATAATCCGAGCCTCAACAATACATTCAGCTTTTTTTCAGGAGATCATGGATAAAACCGACGAATTCAGGTGAGCAAAAATCTATTCCGCGCCCCAGATATCCGCAGACGAACTTTCCATCGGTATCGAATACCAGACACGCTGGTACTCCTCTAATATTTTTCATCACCGTAGGTTTCACCGACTGATAAATGTCCAATAATTGTATGTCATGTGATTTGTAATGCACTTTTATCTCGTTAATGCCTTCATTTCCGACGTTCAGTGCCACTATCTTTAGACCGCGTATGTTCTTGGCTTCCAGAGAATCGAGAGATCGCAACACATCTGGACAGTTGTGACACCACATTGCGGAAATGGCCACGATAACAACGTTTCCATTGAATTTAGCGAGAGTGAAAGGCATGCCATTTTCGTCGTATATGGTTTCATCAAACGAGATTTCGTCCTTTATGTAGCCGACACTGTCGGAAAATGGCGGAGAAATTTTATCGTTTTGATCACATGATGCACAACAGACTACCAACGATGCCAAATATACTATATACTTAGCGATGTTATTGTGTAAAAAAGCCATGAAATATATTCCTTTCTTCCTATTGATCATCCTAATGCTAGCATCCTGCGGCCGACAAGCAGCCTTAACTCCTGCAGAAAGCGACGACGTCCCATACCCAAGACGATACCCGTCAGAATGATTCTATAGCATTTTCTCGCATAAATGAAGGGGCCCCAGATAGCGCCTATTTTGTAGTAAAGTGAAATGCGCGTGTTTTTACTTTTTAGGTGGCTATTCCTTAGTCTGAGCTGAATCGCATACATCTTCTATTTGTTTTTTCAAATCCAAAAACGGCCGCGGGTTATCGGGCTTAATTCCTCTTTCAACAAAAAACAACCACATGTCATACCATTTTATGAAGAAGTAGGCAGTCGCACCCACAGCATCACCACGATTGGCCATACGAGCGGCATATCCTAAAAAACACTTAGCCTGCTCTCTACTTGGCTTGTAAACTGAAAAGAGTTTTTGAAAAAGAGCTGGATTCACGGGAGTACTCGATATAAACCTCCTTCCCTTATCGCTTTGATCAGACTCCATGTTGTCCTGATCAATTTTTGCAAATACCGGTATAATGTCGTCTATATGCTTGATATTTGTCTGCGCTTCCACAAAATCTTGTCCTATACTAGAATCACTATCAGACTTTGGACACACAGAACCAAAAGCACCTAAAATATCAATGGCCTGTTTGATGACAGTTTTTTCGCTGACAGGTTTAATGATTCCTTGGCGACTGTTTATAAAAAACGAATGTTTTTTCCACGTAAAATACTCCTGGCACATTCCCAATACATTTCTAACAATGTTGCTGTAATTGATTTTCTTACCTACACAATAGCGCTTTCCATTGTATTTTGGATACATATTTTCTTCATTGATTTTCCTGTTTGGATAGCGCTCCCAATTGTATTTTTGCTGCAGGCTTTTTGCACTATAATAGACTTGTTGCAAAAGCCTCTTGGAGCCCCTGATTATCAGGACACAAAAACGGCCTACGCAACAGGTCTAATATCCTTTCTCCATCACGCCACATAAGCTGAGAACCCTTAAAATTACGTCTCGTTGCATTCCGCTAAATCCGTTTACAACATCATAATCCATAGCGTCTAGTGACGGCGACAACACAATCCCGCATAAACCCAGAGCAGCAACAATTTTTTTCATGATTTTTTCCTCATTTGAACAGCTCAAAAGTCTCCCAACATACACACGTTGAAATCTTACCACCCTTCTCGTCTTTTCATTCAAAATAAGATGTGCTAAGCTGTTGATGTATTTAACCAAATGAGGAGCTATGCATCTTAGAAAAACAGGGGGCGTATCGGATTTGTCAAAGTGCATTGAAAACAATCTAAAACAAAAGGTCCCAAACATTGACCAAAGACTTATTCTCGCAATCTCAGATTGCGTTGCAGCAAGTCTCACGACCAAGAGCGTAA
>BNWJ01000149.1 GCA_025998735.1 Alphaproteobacteria bacterium
TACTCATTAAGTGTGGGTAACATCCCTTCTATTCGTGTCGTTAACGCTAATATATCTATATCTTTCATAGATACAAATATAACTCATGTGATGTCACTTGTCCATATTATTTGATAATAATTCCTTATCGAGTTTGTACTCGCCTGTTGGTTGGCTGAATTGGGGAACATGTGCGCAAAATTACGAGATGGCCAAAGACGACGAGCAACTTCTGAAAGCTTGGATGAATACAACTCTGGGTATTCCATGGGAAGAAAAAGGTGAAGCTCCAGACTGGGGAGTTTTGTTTGATCGTCGTGAACATTATCGCATTGGTTCTGTTCCAAACGGTGGATATGTTCTCACCGCCGGAGTTGACGTGCAGAACGATCGTCTCGAAATTGAAATTGTCGCTTGGGGACAAAACAAAGAAAGTTGGTCGGTGGATTATCGCATAATTTATGGCAGTCCGTCTGAGTCAAAAACTTGGGTTGCGTTGTCCCACCTTCTTCATGAGGAATTCGAAGGCGAAGACGGAACGCATCGCAAAATAAATATGATGGCCATCGATGCTGGATTTTCAACGCAGGAAGTTTATGCCTGGGTTCGAGCTCAATCAATTCATAATGTCATGGCAATTAAAGGTGTCGATAATTCTTTGGTTCCACTGAATGCGCCAACAAAAGTAGATGTGAATTTCCATGGCAGAAAATTGAAACACGGCATTCGATTATGGAAAATCGGCGTGTCCATGATCAAAAGCGAAATTTATAATTTGCTGAAAGCGCGAAAGGATGACGGACTGATAATTAACGGGTCCATTGGTCACCCCTGGTGCCATTTTCCAGAGTACAATACGGAATATTTCAAGCAACTCACAGCTGAACAACTTGTGACCAAAATTGTAAAAGGTTATCCGAAACGCATTTGGCAGAAAACCAGAGACCGCAACGAAGCTCTCGATTGTCGTGTTTATGCTCGTGCTGCCGCAATTGCACTCGGCATCGATCGCTGGTCAGAAAGCAAATGGGAACAACTGGCTGGGAAAAATCCCAGAAAAATGCAAATAGAAGTGCCGGGAAAAGATAATCAGGAAGAAATTGCATCTCAAGTTACAATAAAAAGACAATCTACAAATAGAACCAAAATTATAAGAAGTGGTTGGATGTAGAACCATCGTCTTTTTTAGAAGACTTGCAGATGTTAATCTCGCAGTGGATGGTTAACATGCACGCTAAAAATTCAATGATTGTGGTGGAAAAATTTGGAGTAAACGCGCGTGGATAATTCTTTAAAATTTGAATTTGAAAATCCTCTCATCGATGGAATCATAAAATCCAGACAGAATCGCTTTCTGATGAACGTCGAGATAGAAGGAAACGTTGAAAAATGCCACTGTCCCACCACTGGAAAAATTGGAAACGTGGTTTTCAGTGACATACCATGTCTTCTTTCAAAATCAACGAACGTTAATAGAAAAACTCAATACACTGTGGAAGCAATTTCGATTGATGACGCACAATCTTGGATTGGAATTAATCAAACCGCAATCAATGGATACGTGAACCATTTTTTAAAAACTGGACTGCTGGAAGATATTGCTCCAATGGGCGAAACTATTCTTAGAGAACAGGCTCTTGGTTCATCACGATTGGATTTTCGGGTTGGAAATGTTTATGTCGAAGTAAAAATGCCGCTCATTCATTTGTTCACGAAAACAGAATCCTGGGAACAGAAAACTCCCATGTCTCCGGGAAGATTTGTCAAACACGTTACTGAACTTAGCAATAGCTTGGATAAAAACAAACGGGCGATTTTGCTAATGTGTTTTGTATTCGACGCACCAAGGTTTGTTCCACCGGTTCCCAGCAAATATAATGTGGAAATAACCGAAATAATGAGAAATGCCATCGCAAAAGGAATAGAGCTCTGGCAAATGAATCTTTCAATCGATAAATTAGGCATTAGACCTGTTGCGTAGGCCTATTTTTGGTCCTGATAATCAGTGACTCCAAGAGGCTTTTGCAACAGGTCTATTAGTTTTATTCGCTATTTTGAGATTACATCCACAATAATTCATTCGTAACACAAAAATCCTTTTAGACATTTTTTCTTCAACACTGAATAAGCAATATGTAGGGAGTGTTGGTTTTTTATGTTTAACCGAGAAAATCTTGAAGCCATCGAAAAAGCAATCCGTGATATGCAGGCCGGACGACGAGTTGTTGGCGTGAGCTACGGCGATACTCGACTTCAGTATGCAAATATTACGCTGGATGAACTGCTCAAACTAAGAAATCGCATAAAAGCAGGTCTGGAAGAGTCTGGAAAAAACAGCAAGCGCCAAGTGATTTTCACTACTTCGAAGGGAATCCAATGAAAATATTTGAGTCATTTACCAACCTCTTTAAAAAGAAAACGTCGGCACCATACGATGAGTAGGGTCGAGCAATGGCGCGTTAGCTGAGATAGCCACGTTTCCGTCGCCCGCCTCGTCAAACGTAGCGTGCGGATTTCCCGCACTACGCTTTCCTGTTATTTTCGCATCAAAGTTTATGTGACCTATCATGCCAGCAACACTTTCTGAGCTTGGTAATACTTGATCCTGTAGTCT
>BNWJ01000150.1 GCA_025998735.1 Alphaproteobacteria bacterium
CACCATTATTGTGAAAATTACCCCCGAATAGACGAAGCTCTGGCGTTTTTAACACTGAATCATTAATGAGGTTACTGCAATAGATAGTCAGCGAAGGAAAAACAACTGGATGGTCAACCGCCACAAGCCCAGTAGTAAAGAAGACAAATTTTGCTGTGCCGGTTTTATTGTTTTCATATGCAGGAAAAGGAGATAAAGTTACATTTCCGTACTTATCGAATGAAAAACTATAATCGATTCCTTTGTTCTTATAAACTATTCGACAACATTTATGCCCGACAACATAGTCCTTGCTTACCGTTATAGATCCGTCCGAAAAAGCACCATCAGAATCAAAATCGGAGATATTTCTACGAAAAGATACAGCTCCATTGTCTATACTTACATTTAATTTAACACCGTCGTCACTATTAGCCAAGACGACGAGAATTTCAGAGGATTTAGCATAACTTCTAAAACACTCCAAATTTCGTTTGCTAAAAAAACTCTCTGTCAACATTGCGCTTGTCTGACAGAAGCTACACACCGTTAAAACTATGGAAAAAACAAAGAACAACAATTTGGAAAACATAACAACCCCTCCCAACTACATCGAAAAACACACAAAAACAAAGCGACACCACACAAAACGCACCGCAAGTGGATTTCAACCGTGAGTACGTTTTTTCATGCAGAACTCACAACTTGCAGTTTATAATTGATTGAGATATTTAGTCTAGTCTTTTGATGATGATAAGTGCGAAAAATATTCTACAAATGAACGCGGATTGATTGTAATGGCTGATTATGAGGGTTTTGTTGTAATATTTTTTTGATGTCTGCCGCACCCCTAAGGATTGCGATGCGTATGTACGGTTGCAATGTATGTCTCCCGTTAATGACCGATAGGCTTAATGTTTGCGATGTATACTTACAGTTGCAACACTAAGCCTAATTAACGAACGAAAGGAACATGAAATTCCACACGATTGCTCAATATGTTTTGAACAATTGATTTTTTCGTTATAGTGATGCCGGATCATAATAGTTTGTCCGCAGAAGCCTTTCATTTTACTGAATCTCATATGCTCATTTTTGCGAGACATCACTATAAATAGCAGGACTTTTGTGTGATTCGGTATTTCAAATTCTCACACAAGCGAACGAAAGGTTATGGAAGTTATCATTGTCGAGAACACTTAATATTTCTCTGCGAACGAACGCATGGAGAGCAAAATTTGGTTCTGTAAAGCTTGAAGCAGCACTTATTGCTAATGTTGCAGTTCCGAGCATGAGCAAAATTGCTAAAAAATACAGAAAAACAACACTCATAGCAGATCCATTTTTGTAAAAATATTTCAAGAGTGTAATGGTAGTGTCGGAAGCCATTGCTTCTGCAGGAGTCAGAGAAGGTACGTGAGCTTCTGATGGTGCTAGCGCTGGAGCTTGCGCTGAAGCTTGTGCTGGAGCTTGCGCTGAAGCTTGTGCTGAAGCTTGCGCTGGAGCTTGCGCTGAAGCTTGTGCTGAAGCTTGTGCTGAAGCTTGTGCTGAAGCTTGTGCTGGAGCTTGTGCTGGAGCTTGCACTGGAGCTTGCGCTGGAGCTTGCGCTGGAGCTTGCGCTGGAGCTTGCACTGAAGCTTGCGCTGGAGCTTGCACTGAAGCTCGCGCTGGAGCTTGCACTGAAGCTCGCGCTGGTATCTGAGCAGGTGCAGAAGCTTCTGCCGTAGGTGATTCTGGTTCTTCATCTATCAAAATTGCCTGATAAGTCACATTTTTTGCTATGTTCCCACTGTCAATTTTTACTTTAACATTACCAACACTTTGATTCTGTGCCATCAGTTGAGAGATACCCTTTTTCACTATTGGTCTAGTAGTTTTCCCTAAAGTTATTGCATCCTGAGATGAGCTTTTAGGTTGGATAGGCTTGCTCGTTCCATCAAAATAAACCGGAGCAATCTGTTGATTAGTAGGGGATGGATCTAATGCTTCTTTCAAAAGATCATCATTAGTGGCATTAGCAAAATCCACCATCAATAAAATCGCTACACATAAAATGTTTTTCATCCTTATCTCCATTTAAATATCAATACTTGCTTGAAATGACCTGTCTTAGTAGATTATATAAGGGCTTTTCTCTCTACCGACAAGCTCAAAATATATTTTTGTTATATGTGCTCCGTTCAAGATTCAGATGGATTGAATATTGCTCAACCGTGTTGAGGCATTCTCCTGCCTTCCAACTGCAATGCGATCGGATTGTTCATACATTAAAGTATACAATATGCAATCATCCATAGAAAAAGTGTATTTTTGCTATCGACTTCTATTTCTGATTATTGTATTATCCATTTGTCCATTAGGAGAATTAATGTGAATAATGATAATCAAGACGAATGTGTCGATTGTAAGCTCTGTGATTCGTGTGTAAAATGCTCATCATGCAACTATTGTTGGAGATCTGAAAGTTCAGAGAATTGTGAGGCTTGTGGCTATGTCTACAAATGCAAAAACTGCAAATTCTGTTACGAGTGCTATTCTTCGAGCGATTGCTCAAAATGTAGTGAATGCATCCGATGCAAGCGATGTATAGATTGCGGGCTTTGCGAAAAATG
>BNWJ01000151.1 GCA_025998735.1 Alphaproteobacteria bacterium
CTTCGGCCTTCCATTTTTGGGAGCCCAGTAATTTTGTAAATTTGATGCGATTAATTCCGCGATTTACGCCAATTGGAGAAAAAGCCGATGGCAAAGTCATCACATCAAACGAAACCATATGTTCTGCATCGGAAATTATCTCAAGAATGAATGAAAAATCGTCCTGAGGTTCGAAACCAACGTTGAAGGAAAATTGCAAATCTTCGTTCAAAAAAGTTCGATACACCGCAATATTTTCTTCCAGATCAACTATCCCGTTGTGAATGATTTTCATTTTCGCGAGTTTGTAGATGACTGGCTCGCCTGATATTGTTTCTATCACTTCCATTTCTCCGTTTGTATTTAATGAAAAATCAACCCCAAGTTTTGTGACTCCAAATGCTGTGTTCGATGCCAGCGTGACGCTGGACCCTTTTATTTCTCCATCGTTGTCACTAATTCCGTCTCCGATTTTTACAAGTCCATAATTTTCTTTTGATGCAAAACCATATCCATCAGCTGAAATTTCGCCACCGTTGTCGCTTATGCCGTCTCCAATTTTTACAAAGCCGTAGTTGTGGCGTGACGCTGCCACAGTTTCATCTTGTGAAATTTGCTCGATTGAGTTTTTCAAAACAAATGACTCATTACTTTCTGCAAGTGTATCTTCAATGACTTGCTGATTCACCATATCAGCTCTTGGGAAAAGCGCCGCTTCACCCGTTTCATCAACCTCATCAGCAAATATGTGTGTTTCGTTGGATTTGCAAACTTCGGAATTCTGATAAACTGTCATTCCTTTTGGGGACACTTCCAGGATATTTCCCCAAATTGTGTCGTAATTATCCTCAGATTTTTTGATGGAACATTGTCCGGCTTTTCCGCCACTTTCTCCGCCACCTTCTACACATTCAAATCCGCTGCCATCATCTGTAATTTTGACGTAGCGATTGGGAGTAATATTTTGAATCTCGGAATTTTCGACAACCGCCGGAGCTCGAACAACTCGATTTTCTAAATTCGATACTATATATATAGTGTCATCGATTTTTTCTTCGGTCTTGAAAATGTCGTCGTCAACCATTTCAAATGCAGCACGAATTTTTTCAAGGTCATCGAGAACGATGTGATCTTTGTGCGGCAAAGGATATTGACGATTTGTTGTTATCATCCAATGGACTCCATTAATTCCTCAATGGCGTTAAGTCGTTCTTTTATTGCTGAAATTTCCGGATACAAACATGTTCCTTCCAGTAGCCAAGTATGAACGTTTTGAGCAGTTACGCATTTGAATGTGTAGACGATGTTGTTATTTGTAATTGTTGCGATAATTGTTTCGCCGTTGGACTCTCCAGAAAAAGTTTCGCTTGGAAAAATCAAAACTAGATTTTTTTCAGCTTCTGGATTTCCGACAATATTTATGGGAAGCTTCGATTCAGAAATTGAAACGATTTCTATTCTGTCTCCGACCTTTGGCGCTTTTGGAAATGTGAATTTTGTGGCCATTTTTAATACTCCCTCGTTGTGTATTTATGAAGTAAATCGATGCTTGCGACCGAAACGCAATTTTCATTGTTGTACGGAGTTGCAACAATTTTGTAATGCGAGTAAGCCAAGTTATTGTCGATGTCCCAATCTTTTGGCGTGTTGTTGATCCAGGCTGAAATATCAGTTGCCGCCAGCAATTCAGCCCAATTTTCTCCATCGTTTGAAGCATATAAAATGAATGTTCCAAATGCCTGATGTCCAAGGTCTGATCGCGGATAAATCGATATGAAATTGCAGATTTTTGCAGTTGGCATTGTAATCAAAATTGTAGTTGTCGGGCTGTTGTAACCTGTGCTCCATGATGTTCCGGTATTTCGATCGAATGCTCGATGAATTTTCCAGTCACTGCCGTATTCGCTGTTGCATGATACTTCGTAACCGTCTTGTGAATTAGAACTCATGATCGGCAGCAGATTTTGCCTTACATTCAGATCACGTTTGTATTCTCGCAAAGACGTTCCGAAATTTATTGTTGAAAGCGCAGCAGGATCGCCGTTGTTTTGCACAGCCTTAATGAAAATTCTGTAGTACAAAAATGGAATTTCGTTGAAAAATACGATGATTTTTTCTTCCCCCTGAGTCCAACCGGTAGTGACAGCTTTCAATGTCGTGTATACCAAGCCATCGTTGGAGCCTTGAATTTCAAATGATATTGGCGATTGTATATAATAAGAATCGCTGCGAGCTTTTATTGTGACGACATTGCAGAGCGTTTCGGTTGGAAATTTAATTTGAATCCAGCTGTTTTGTGCGCTGCCAATGGTTGTCGCCCACTGAGAACTATCGTTTCCATCAAAGGCATAGTATGCAAGATGGTCGTTGAGCTGAGAGCTACATGTGATCTCATATCCACCTTGGGTTGCAGATGTTAATTTCGGAATGAACTTTTGAAGACACTCCTGCCCAGCAATTTTATGATAAAGCCGAAGTCTCGAGATTCTGAACTCAGTCACAGGAATTTCTATCGGTGTAAATTTGTAATATCTGTAAGCTGTTGAATTATCGATGTAATATTGTCTCGTTTCACCGT
>BNWJ01000152.1 GCA_025998735.1 Alphaproteobacteria bacterium
ACTCAAAAATATCGCCGGCTTCTTCTTTAAAATCTCATTTTTCATCATGAAAATCTGCTCCATACTGCATACAATAGATCTTTAACAGATCTTTAATCCATATACAATCTTATGCAACAGGTCTATTTTTGTAGGTAGGTACCATGGTATATTGTGTGGATTATAAGAAAAGAGTATTGGAGTTTTGGTCAAAGCCAGGCAACACATTAAGGAAAACGGCGGGGCGAGTTGGATTCGAACCTTTCCCGTTTGTGTTTTTAAATCTACACTTTGTGCAATTGTCGGACATTTGGGAGTTTTTGTTCTTTTGCGCCTGTTTTTTTGCTTGTATGTATCGCAAAGTTTACACCAGAAAAAACTACCGCTTTCCGCAAAAGTATGATATAATCTAACCAATATATGAGAGAAGCAGATTATGCGAAAAGTTAAAAATGCAGAAAATGTTGATTTGTTATTGCCTCGATATGATTTTGTCTTCAAGGGTCTGTTTGGGCAAGAGGATCATAAGCGGGTGCTCATTAGTCTGCTGAACTCGATATTGGACGGTAATCCCTTTATTCAGGATATTACTCTCGAAAATACTGATATTCCAAAGGATATGGAAGACGGCAAAAGTGTTCGACTAGATA
The DNA here is from genome assembly GCA_025998735.1 of Alphaproteobacteria bacterium. Classification (GTDB taxonomy): domain Bacteria; phylum Pseudomonadota; class Alphaproteobacteria; order UBA3830; family UBA3830; genus BNWE01. Next base: position 630 of record BNWJ01000152.1, read on the forward strand.
TTCGCGCAACAACTGACGAAAATACAAAAATACAAATCGAGATTCAGTGTCAAGATGAAGGGAACATCGTCAATCGCGCCGCTTTTGGTCAATCTAAAATGTTGCCGGAAGAACTGCATGAAGGCGATGAATATGACTCTCTTCCGAATCTTATATCAATTTGGATTACCAATTATAACGAAACTGGCCGCAATTATCATACACACAAAATCAGGTTTATGTATGAAGAAGATCCGGCAGGAAATCCGGCGGTATCGGCTAGCGATAAGTTTCGCATATTTATCATCGAATTGAAAAAAATTGATGAGAAACGAGCCAATATTTCTGATTTATTTTCGGTTTGGATGTCGTTTTTGAAAGCTCCACAAACAATCCCGCCGGAGTTTTTAACCATTAAGGAGGTGAAGGAAGCCATGGAAGGTCTTATACATTTGAGCCAAGATCCGGAAACAAGACGCATCTATAATATGCGCCTAAAAGCACAAAATGATGCTATTAATGCTAGGTCTCATGATGTCAACAAAGCTAGAAGAGAAGGCATTGAAAAAGGCAAAGCAGAAGGAAAAAGAGAAACTGCCATTAATTTGTTATCTATGGGCATGACAGCTGAAGACGTTTCTAAAGCTACTGGCTTATCAGTTGCTCAAATCAAAGCATTGCAGAAATAGGTTGCCAGCAAGCGTGTGCCCCTGCTGGCGGTGCTCAGTCTTCACATCCGTTCCTGTTCGCCCCATAGCAACGGAAACGGTTTCTTCAGCAGATCTTTCAGTATCAGCGTTTTTGCCTGAGTTCCGTTCATAATTGCTGCTTTGATGCCTGGGCTCAGCGTATTGAGGCGTAAAACTTTGATGACATATTTCATCGTAAGTTTTTTCTTCTCGCAAAATTCCTCCAAATCTATTTCATCTCTCATGAGTTCGTTTTCCCACAATTTGGCCTTGCCGAGAGCCTGAACTAGAATGTCGTCCATGATTTTTTCGTCGACGGAGTTGTTTGGCTTGATGATGTGGGGCTTATGCTTGCCTCTCTTTAAGATTTTGAACGGTATTTTCACCCTTTGAACCAGCAATTCTTCCTCATTTTTCAGCGTTTTTGTCATTTTTTAACTCCTAAAACTGCGGCTCCAGCATCATGCGGGCTCGTTAAACTCTAGCAGTAATTTGTTGAATCCATTGAGATTTATTTCCAAATCCATGTGTGTTTCGTAAAGGTCGACTTCTGCAATCAGTAGTCGCACAATTTTTCGTTGTTCGTTCGGACACAGAGCGTTCCATACTTCCGAAATATTATCGATCATGATTTTCAGATCATCCGGTGATAATTTTTTGCTAGATTTGTTCAATTCATGGATGTTCATAACAACTTCCGATGTGCGGATTTTTTTCAAAACCTCTTGAACGACGCGTTTTTCAATTTCTTCCGCCGGAACTATTTTTAGACTATTGCAACTTCTGCTTTTAAGATGATTGTTGCAGACGTAGTAGCGGTACGTTAAACCATGATTATTGCTGGAAGTTGGAATCATTCCGCAATTGCAAGCACCGCAGCTGATTAAGCCTTTAAGCATTGCTGGAGAGCGTGTCGCATATCTTTTGCCATGCGCATTATTGGGCTGAAAAATTTTCTGCACGCTTTCCCAAGTCTCTTCGTCGATGATGGCTTCATGTTCGCCTTTAGGATTAGTTAAGAAATAACCGGGACATTTTTCTTTTTTGCGACACAGGATCTGTGGTGTATAATAGCCTTTTATGAAAGGCAAAGCAAACAGTGGAACACATTATCAGAATGCTGGAGTTATTGGACGAGCGTGAACGTAGATTATTCCTTGCGAATGAGGCGATTGCGTATGGTTACGGTGGTATAAGCGCAATCAGCAGAGTCAGCGGTGTTTCAAGAACAACGATAACCGCGGGAATCAAAGAACT
>BNWJ01000153.1 GCA_025998735.1 Alphaproteobacteria bacterium
CGACCACGGAAAGTGCTAAACTTCAAAACACCATTCGAGGTCTTCTGGGCAAATGCTGGGGTTCCGCAAAATGATGCACTTCGTTTCTGAATGGGCGCTGGAGCTGACGATTGACAACAGCTGCGATTTCAGCATTTTTTTTGAGTATCTTCATACGCATATCGCTTTTCTTGCAAAAAAAATCACCATTCCTCTTGGTTGTTTTTCTCTTTTGATTTACAATCACAACGTGCCTTTGATATGTAGTAGAGGAAAAGAAAGTGAAAAATATGATATATGGCGCTTGTGTGATGATGTTGATGTCTGCTGTGTCGTTTGATGTGTATTCTATGCAGTTTGGTACGCGTTCTACGGGAGGGTTAGGTTTAGACATAAAAGTTTTTCCCCCTAGTGAGAAGGTAAAGAAATTTGATGCAATGCATGATGGTGGACCGGTGCACTCTAGTAATAAGACGGTAAACGATGTTATGGCAGCGTTTAATCGTTTACAACGCTCTAATGAAGAGGAGCTAGGTAATTTGGGGGCAATGTTTAGCGGGCAATTGTACTCTGATAATAAGAAGGTAAATGATTTTATTGTAGAGCATATGCGTGTTTATGAACTTTTTGAAAGAAAGTACGTTCGTGCTTATGCTGATATCGAAAGTTCCTTAGTTCAAGATGCGAAGAACGCTGGATTGTATGATGCAGTGCATAGAGGGAGCATTGAAGATGTCAGAAGTTTCGTAGAAGAAGGAGCCAATCCAAATGCAATAGACAAGAATAAGAAAACACCTTTGCAGTATGCATCACCTGGATCCGATATTGCAGAATTTCTCGAATCAAGAATGGCATCAGGGAAATAGTTGTGACTCTTAAGAGCGTTATTGAATGCAACAACGCCAGAGGAGCGGCTTATGTGAGGTTGCTCCTCGGACACAGGCTGTAGAAGCCACTCTAGTTTCCATGTTTTCATCTCAACATCACAATATAAACATTGACAGATCCTGCTGCTCTGCAAGAGTTCCGACTTTTTCCTCGACATATTTGGTGTCAATAAAATAGGCTCAGCACGATGCGTCATTTTATGAAAATATTAATAAAATTTTTTGTAGAAATTTTGAAAAATCCAATGCAGTTTTTTTTGACTTTTTGTTTTTCTTGTTATATATTTATATTATGTTTTTTTATAATAAAGGAGCAAAGAAAATGAAAAAACTGATATGTAGCATATGTGTAATGATAATGATGTTGTTTGCACAGTTCGATGCGCGTTCTATGAATGGGTATCAAGCGCTAGCTGGCACGACTCAAGCGGTTTTGGTTGCGGAATTGCAGAAGACTATAAGCGAGGTAGTGAATAAGGGGGACCCTGAACAAATCAGAAGTCTCCTATGTGCTGTTAATAGTCATTTGGAGAGTGTTTTGTACAATAAACTTACTTATGCAGTGTGGGGGATGGCGGATGGTAGCATGGCCGCTATCAAAGCTATCGTAGACGAAGGAGCTGACCCGACGCGCGAAGGTGTATTGGAAGGCGCAGCTATACGCCTTGAGAACTTGGAGATTGTTAAATATCTTGTGGAGGAGAAAGGAGCTGATCCCAGCAAAATCTGTGAACGCGACTGGCATCGGATAAAAAATCCAGAAATCGTCACATACCTCAAGTCGAAGCTGCCGGCTAAACCATAATTTTCTCTCAGGAGTGTTCTTGTGCACCACACAACTGAGGAGCGGCTTATGTGAGGTTGCTCCTCGGACACAGGCTGTAGAAGCCACTTTAGTTTCCACGTTTTCATCTCAACATCACAATATAAACATTGACAGATCCTGCTGCTCTGCAAGAGTTCCGACTTTTTCCTCGACATATTTGGTGTCAATGAGTACTTCTTCGCCACTTCTCTGGTCAGCGTGGAAGCTTATCTCTTCCAGCAGTTTCTCGATGACAGTGTAGAGGCGGCGAGCTCCTATGTTCTGGAGCTGACGATTGACAACAGCTGCAATTTCAGCGATTTTGCAGATGCTATCTTCCGTGAATTTCAGGGTTACTCCTTCTATTTCCAGAAGCGCTTTATACTGCTTTATTAGACTGCTTTCAGTATCATTGAGGATTTTCACGAAGTCTTCCTGTGTTAGATGCTTGAGTTCCACGCGAATTGGCAGTCTTCCCTGAAGCTCCGGCAGCAGATCCGCCGGTTTGGATATGTGGAACGCTCCGGACGCGATGAACAATATGTGATCCGTCTTTATGGTGCCGTATTTCGTGCTCACTGAGCATCCTTCGATCAGTGGCAGCAGATCCCGCTGCACCCCTTCGCGGCTGACGTCGGCTCCGGAGGTATTTCGGGCGCACACCTTATCAATTTCGTCCAGAAACACGATCCCATTTTGTTCGACGGAGTTCAGAGCTTCCCTTACGGTTTTGTCGCGGTCTATGAGTTTCTCGCTTTCCTCGTTTAGCAGAAGCTTTCTTGCTTCTCGCACTGTGACGCTGCGTTTTTTTGTTTTATTTATGCCTAGAGCGTTGCTC
>BNWJ01000154.1 GCA_025998735.1 Alphaproteobacteria bacterium
GCGCTAAATATTATGAGGATCAACAAAGAAAAAAATATCAGAAAAGCCTTATATTGCAATTCCATGAATTTCATGAGGTGCTTTGAAAGCTATCGGGAATCTTTAGGTCTCTAGGAAAAAGCCCTGGCCCCCATAGTGCGAAAGGTTTATTTATTCTTATGCAATTCCTAGCTGATTGGAGTGAGTACCTCCGTTACGAAATTGAACTTCGTTCCTATATTTCCCACCTTGGTGCCTGCGTCATCGTACATGGTAATCACATCCTGTGCACTAATGGCGCTGAATGTAAACTCAATTGTATCATCTTTCTGCTGATACATTTTCATGAGGCAAGTTTCATAGTCTATCGCTTGGATAACAACCTTCGTACCGTTAATGCTGGACAGACGCCTTATGCCCATTTTTGTAACATTCTTTCCGGCATATAGATAGTCCTGTATTAGTGGAGCCCATGATCCATACTTCATACATATCGTAGGATCACTGCAAATAATTCGGCCATCTCCTGACAACTCCCCAGTGCTGTCATTTGTTATCAATCTCTTCGATCCAACTTTAAACCACAAACACGGAGTAGCGTTATCATGAAAATCCCCCTCAAGCTCGCATTCGAAAAAATCTTCACATACTACCAGATATTGCGGCGTAACCGCAGCTACCATATCGCTATTTCTGGACTCATCCCTACTAAACGACTCATGCGAACCAAACTTCAACGCCATTTTCTAACTCCAATAACCAACACAACACAAAAACAAAGCTCAAAACCTATCAACCGGCTGGAGGAGGAAGCTCAGCAACTAGCCTGATGGAAGCCGTTAGCTCTTCCAGCTGGAAATGTGGCCTTAAAAATACCGTTGCTTTATATGACCCAGGTTTACCCGGAACATCAAAAACATCGATACGAGCTTCGCGAAGAGGGAACTTCGACTTCATTTCCTGACTTGCCGCATCGTTTAGCAGGACATAACTTGCGATCCAGTTGTTTAAATAGGAGGATACGTTATCTTTCGTGAGGAATGACCCAACTTTATCCCTCATTATGGCTTTTATGTAGTGGGCAAAACGAGACGCTGCCAACAAATACGGCAATCTAGCACTGAGTGCAGCATTGGAATTCGCCAAGTCCGTATTGTATACTTTCGGCTTCTGGGTGGTTTGTCCGCCGAAGAACGCAGCAAAATCCGTGCCTTTACTATGGCATATGGCAAGGAATCCCATGTCACTCAGCTCTTTTTCACGACGATCGGTTATGGCTATTTCCGTCGGACATTTCAGAGCAATGTCTCCATCGGTAGTCTTGAATGTGTAAGCCGGAAGACCTTCCACCAATCCCCCCCCCTCGACTCCTCTTATAGCAGCCGGCCATTTGAAAAGAGATACGGCATGTCCTATGCGCTGCGCAAAAATGAACGCCGCATTTCCCCAGCAGAATTGGGAATTGTCGGTGCCATCTATAGTCTCCATATAGTTCAATCCATCAACCGGCAAAGTATCTGGTCCATAAGGCAGCCTCATTAGAACTCTCGGAAGCACCAAAGCCACGTATCTTGAGTCTTCCGTATCTCTAAACGATCTCCACTTTATCATTTCGGTACTTTCGAAGATTTTTGCGAGATCTCGGGGCTCTCCAAGATGTGAGAAGCTATTCATATCAAACATTCTAGGATGTGCAGCCGCAATAAATGGAGCATGGGCCGCCGCTGCAACGTTGGACAGCTTTTCCATGAGCAATATATCTTGCGGATGTCTGGTAAACTCGTAGCCGCCAATCCAACATGAATATGGATGTCCGCCAAATGTTCCATATTCTTCCTCGTATACCTTCTTAAACAGCGCACTCTGGTCGAACTCCACCGCATTTTCCAGATCAGTCAGAAGATCCTTCTTGGAAACGTTCATAATTCTGATCTTAAGCTGGGTACTTGTTTCTGTGTTCATTATCAAGTAATGGAGTGCTCTCCAGGTACCTTCCAGTTCCTGAAATGCGGGAGCATGAAGTATCTCGTTTATCTGGGTGCTTAGCTTGCTGTCCAGATCAGCGATTGTGTTTTCGATGAAAGCAAGCGGATTCTTCATGATCGTGACATTGGCCGCTTCAATTGCAGCCAACACCTCAAGAAGCATACCGCAGGCATATAGCTCCGCCGAAGGCTCGCGCGCAAGCTTTCCATCCGTGAACATCTCCCGCATAATGTCTCGAGGAGGAGGAGCTGGAGGAGCAGCAGCTCCATCCGCAGGAGGTGCCGCGGCTGCATCTGCAGCAGGCGCAGCGGCAGGCGCAGCGGCAGGCGCAGCGGCAGGTGCAGCAGCAGGAGTCGTGGCCGCAGAATCAGCAGCAGAAGTCGTTGTTGCAAAATCAGCAGTAATCGAGACTTTGTTTGATGTGAGAAGTGCAGTTACCCCAGTTTGCAGAGCGGCTCTCAGAGCAACATCCGAAACGATATCCTTTACCTGCTGTTGCAGTGGATCGTTCCCCTCCAACTTTGCGAGAAAATCGTTGAACT
>BNWJ01000155.1 GCA_025998735.1 Alphaproteobacteria bacterium
CGGCGCAGAACAGCTTAACTAGACCAGTGAGCTGTTACGCTTTCTTTAAAGGATGGCTGCTTCTAAGCCAACCTCCTGGCTGTCATGGCCGTTCCACATCCTTTCCCACTTAGCTATAACTTGGGGACCTTAGACGACGATCAGGGTTGTTTCCCTCTCGACCATGGACGTTAGCACCCACAGTCTGTCTGCCATATCTAAACTTACCGGTATTCGGAGTTTGATTAGATTCGGTAGGAATCGCTTCCCCCTAGTCTATTCAGTGCTCTACCCCCGGTAGTTGCATATGACGCACTACCTAAATAGTTTTCGCGGAGAACCAGCTATCTCCGGGTTTGATTGGCCTTTCACCCCTAATCACAGGTCATCCCCCTCTATTGCAACAGAGGTGAGTTCGGCCCTCCAGTGCGTATCACCGCACCTTCAGCCTGCCCATGACTAGATCACCCGGTTTCGGGTCTATTCCCTACGACTAATTCGCCCTATTCAGACTCGCTTTCGCTTCGCCTACACCTAACGGCTTAAGCTTGCCACAGAGAATAACTCGCTGACCCATTATGCAAAAGGTACGCCATCACTCTATAAGTCCCTAACGGACTCGAGCTCTGACTGCTTGTAAGCGCCCGGTTTCAGATCTATTTCACTCCCCCTTCGGGGTTCTTTTCACCTTTCCCTCACGGTACTTGTTCACTATCGGTCACTAAGTAGTACTTAGGCTTGGAAGATGGTCCTCCCATGTTCAGACAGGATTTCACGTGTCCCGCCCTACTCGAATACAAATCAACACTTCTACCTGTACGGGGCTATCACCCTCTATGGCCGGCTTTCCCACGCCGTTCCAGTTATGTATTGACCGTCATTGGCCTAATCCGCGTTCGTTCGCCACTACTAGCGGAGTCTCATTTGATGTCCTTTCCTCCGGGTACTTAGATGTTTCAGTTCCCCGGGTTCACCTCCCAACCCTATGTATTCAGGCTGGGATACCACATACGTGGTGGGTTTCCCCATTCGGATATTCACGGATCAAAGCTTATTGCCAGCTCCCCGTGACTTTTCGCAGGCTGTCACGTCCTTCATCGTCTCTTAGTGCCAAGGCATCCACCGAGCGCCCTTAAAAGCGCTTGATACAATTACAACAATCAGACATAAACCTCTCTCGATTTATTGTAATCACGTGCCTACATTCGGTATTTTCTTCGTCGATCCGGTGCTCGAATCCTCACGTACATCAAGTACGCTCCGGTTCTGTGCTCCGTGTCTCCTATAAAATCCTCGAATCTAGCCAGTTCTACAATAAATTAAGCATTTTAGAACACCGAACACCTGTTATACGACCAATTAATCAGCTATATAACAAATTCAGTATTTTCAAACACTCTCCAAAAGAATCTATGCCATTTCAATTCAGCATTTCTTTTGCGAGATGAAATTACATGCGTTTCTCAACTCATATAACACACCTCTAGTTCTTAAAAATAAAATAATTACTTATTTTACCCTGGTTTGTCATTTTTTCTCTTATTTACTTTTTCAATGAACGAATTCTATCACTTATTTAAACGACTTTAAAACCGTCACCACACTCAAAATGGTGGAGGTGAACGGGATCGAACCGACGACCTCCTGCTTGCAAAGCAGGCGCTCTACCAACTGAGCTACACCCCCTTAACTTACCAAAATCATGGTGGGCCGAGGAGGACTTGAACCTCCGACCTCACGCTTATCAAGCGCGCGCTCTAACCAACTGAGCTACCAGCCCGCAGTTACACGGAGGAACTAAATTAGCAAAACTATCGGGCGGGCCCGAAACATCCCCAGAATAGCACATCGCTGCCCTACTCTGAAAAAAGTCCATATATCGTTTAAAAAGGGATATGAAGGTGGCGCAGTTAGAGGTTGATTAAAACCTCTTTCGATCTCTTACGTAATCTTCCTCTGTTGGGTATTTTCGTCGTCAATCCGGCGCTCGAATCCTCACGTACATCAAGTACGCCCCGGTTCTGCGCTCCGTGTTTCCTAAAAAATCCTCCAACATAGTCAATTTCGCAATAGATCTTTTTCCTTGAAAGGAGGTGATCCAGCCGCAGGTTCCCCTACAGCTACCTTGTTACGACTTCACCCCAGTCATCGACCTCACCGTGATCGGCTGCCCCCATTTCTGGTTAGCTCACCGGCTTAAGGTAAAATCAACTCCCATGGTGTGACGGGCGGTGTGTACAAGACCCGAGAACGTATTCACCGCGACATGCTGATTCGCGATTACTAGCGATTCCAACTTCATGCACTCGAGTTGCAGAGTGCAATCTGAACTGAGATGGCTTTTAAAGTCGTTTAAATAAGTGATAGAATTCGTTCATTGAAAAAGTAAATAAGAGAAAAAATGACAAACCAGGGTAAAATAAGTAATTATTTTATTTTTAAGAACTAGAGGTGTGTTATA
>BNWJ01000156.1 GCA_025998735.1 Alphaproteobacteria bacterium
TTTGTTTTTTGGCCTTATCTTATCTGCCATTATTTAGTATGCTCACCGAGATTCGGCTTCGTTGTTGGATATTGGTTTTGTGTTTTATTTGGAGAATGGTAGTTTATGGATAAGGAAAAAGCCCTAGAGGTTGCTCTTTCTCAGATCGAGAAGGCGTTTGGTAAAGGTTCCGTGATGAAGCTTGGGCAGCGTGGAAGTCTTGTGGAGATAGAAGCTGTTTCTACGGGATCGATTGGATTGGATATGGCTCTGGGCATAGGTGGATTTCCAAAGGGAAGAATCATCGAGGTTTTTGGTCCAGAAAGCTCCGGAAAAACGACGCTGGCTCTGCATGCGGTAGCAGAATCCCAGAAAAAAGGCGGAATTTGCGCATACATAGATGCTGAGCACGCTCTCGATCCAATATATGCAAAGAAATTGGGAGTCAATGTGGATGATCTAATATTGTCTCAGCCGGACACCGGAGAGCAAGCTTTGGAAATTGCAGATACTCTCGTACGATCTGGCGCCATTGATATTCTCGTGGTAGACAGCGTTGCAGCCCTCGTTCCAAAGGCGGAAATCGAAGGAGAAATGGGAGATTCGCACATGGGATTGCAGGCGCGGCTCATGAGTCAGGCGCTACGTAAGCTGACAGCCACCGTTTCGAAGTCCAATTGCATCATGATCTTCATAAACCAAATACGCATGAAAATAGGAGTATTCTTCGGAAATCCAGAGACCACAACAGGAGGTAATGCTCTGAAATTCTACGCTTCCGTCCGATTGGATATTCGCAAAACTGGAACCCTTAAGGACAAGGAGCAGGTCGTGGGTAACCAAGTAAGGGTTAAAGTTGTAAAAAACAAAGTCGCTCCTCCGTTTAAAGTTGTTGATTTTGATATCATATACGGTGAAGGCATATCCAAAACCGGTGAACTCATTGATATCGGAGTGAAAATCGGCGCCGTAGATAAATCAGGATCATGGTTTGCGTTTGGAGATCAGAAGCTGGGACAGGGAAAAGAAACCGCTCGTCAGTTTCTGAAGGAACACCCTGAAGTTGCAGACAAAATCGAACAACTCATTCGAAATAACGGCGAGTTAGTCTCTGAAGTTACCGATGTAGCCATAGAGTGATTGGCGGTTGTACCATGGGCGTTTACTGTTTTATACCAAGTTTCGTTTTAAACTAACCAAAAGAACACGCGTATTCGCTGAAAGTGAGCCCTCATTTGGATAGTCCTAAATGAAACTTGGTATTATTATCAGCTGATGGGTATACGAGATGTATTTGCAATGCTAAAAAGTAAACTGATCCAGCGTCACGTTGGTGGCTGCAACCGCCGTCGCGCTGGATATATCTTCTTCGTAATGGGGGTCTGTTTATATGCATTTTCAGACGCCATTATGAAGTATTTTATGCCGATATACGGTGTGAATCAGGTGACGTTTTTGCGCACCATATGCAGATTCGTCCCACTGATGTTTTTCGCCGTTTACATGGAGATTAATCCCGTAAGAACCAACAGAGTCTTGGAGAATATTTTCCGTTCAGTTCTAGCGTCTTTAGGAACTTATGCTTCTATGTTGGCCTACAACCACGCAAACATGGTAGACGTGATAGTCGTAGGTTATACCACAGCTATTTTTGTCGTGCCGCTAAGCGTGTTGCTACTGAACGAAAAGTTTCATATACGTGATGCAATTGCCGCAGTTGTTGGATTCTTTGGAATATTGCTGGCCTTCAGACCCGGCTGCGGTATTTTTCAATTCGGGATTATGTTCGCGGTTATTGGAGCCATTATTGCCGCGCTTAATCAGGTGGTTATCAAGAGATTATCGTCAACAGACAGCGAACTGACTATAATTTTTTACCATCACGTTACACTTCTTCTGCTGAGTACCTTTATAACCGGATTCGATGGTTTTAGAGCTCTATTGCCAATGGACGCCGTTTACCTAATCATAGGCGGTATGATTGGCGCCGCTGCCCAGTATTGCATAATACACGCCTTTAAATTATCCACCAGCTCCAATCTTGCCTCTGCCGCATACACCATGCTGATTCCAGTGACCTTCTTGGATTTCTTTATATACGATAAAGTTCCGGATATTTACATAATTGGCGGCCTGATTCTCATAATGGCCGGAAGCATCAGTGTTGTGTCAGCAAGACGCTGAAGCGAGTGCAGCCTCAAGGGAATTCAAACATTCGTAAGCATAGTAAAATTTAGTTTTAGTTGGTATTTTTTTCTGATATATTGCTAGGTGCATGTCACAGTAGCCGGACTAGCTCAGCTGGTAGAGCAACTGATTTGTAATCAGTAGGTCGTTGGTTCGATTCCGACGTCCGGCACCATTGAAATCTGAGGGTTTTTTGCGAAAAATGCCGTCACAAAAAACT
>BNWJ01000157.1 GCA_025998735.1 Alphaproteobacteria bacterium
AAAGTAATCATGCTGATCGATGAAATCCATCACCTCAATAAAAGTCAGCAGGATATTTTTCTTCCATATTTGGAGGGAGGCGGACTGATACTGATCGGCACCACCACAGAAAATCCATCGTTCGAGCTGCGGCCGGCGTTGTTATCCCGTTGTAAGGTGATTACCTTCGATCGATTGCAGTTGCCACATCTGGACAAAATCCTCCAACGGGCGGAGCATTTCATGCAGAAGGAGCTGCCACTGACTCCGGAAGCGCGGCAACATCTGTGTCTGATGTCCGATGGCGATGGGCGATACCTTCTGAATCGTGCGGAGGAGCTGCTGTCGCTTCATCTGAAGGAAAAACTGTCCATCGAAGCGCTAGAAAAAATCGCTCCTAAAAGAGCAGTGGTCTACGATGCCTCCCAAGAGGAGCACTACAATCTGCTGAGCGCTTTTCACAAATCGCTGAGGGGATCCGATGTGGATGCGGCGTTATATTGGACAAATCGCATGCTTATAGGTGGTGAAAATCCGCTTATAATCGCTCGCCGTCTCATAAGATTCGCAGCTGAGGATGTGGGACTTGCGGATCCCAATGCTATATTGCAGGCAATTGCTGCACATCAGACCTACAGCATGCTGGGATCGCCGGAGGGGGAATTGGCCATAACCAACGCAGTCATATATCTCGCTACTGCTCCAAAATCCAATGCCGGATACGTTGCCTACAATAAATCGAAAAAATGCGCCGAATTTTACGGCTCATTGCCAACTCCACTGAAAATCAGAAACGCTCCGACGAAATTAATGTCCGAGCTGAAATATGGTGAAGGATACGTCTACGATCACGATACAGAACACGGATTTTCCGGAGATAATTTCTTTCCAGACGAACTATCTCGGAAGAAATTCTACAAACCGGTCGAAAGAGGTTTCGAAAGGGAACTCAAAAAACGCGTCGAATGGCTCGATAAAATGAGGAAGTGATTGCATCACGGGCGTTTGCAGTTTTGCTTGGTATGCGAGCGCTATTTTCGATGCTCAAGCTACCTCATCAAGAGAAAAAGCCCATGATGCAACCACTTTTTTGTTTTTTGCTCTTGTCTTTTGTCGAAAGATGCACTATATACTACTTGTAATTATTGCGTTACGGTAATGCAATAATTTTATTGTTTTTTAATTATGGAGATAGAAATGAAAAAGAGTAGTAAAACTGCTGCTGCGGCAGCTTTTGCGTTGTTTTCTTGTTTTTCAAGTGTTGAGTGTATGAAGATGACGGAGACATTAAAAACGGGGAAGAACACTGTAGTTGTGCCGTTGTCCAATTTCATACCGTGGCTATATGTGCTGAAAGATGTGACTGAAACTGCGTTTTTAGAGCTACCGGCGAGATACAGCCATTTGCGCGACGTGCTGCATTCAAGTGGTTGTCCTTCTGAAACCTTAACAAGTGTGATAAAGCCACTCATTCAAATAGCGTTAGCAGACGAACGGTTGAACATCACGGACCACGTGGATGGCCCTAGGTTTCCACTCCATAACTACCTTGCTAGTTTGCGTGCATCATGTGAGCATGTAAACAAACTGGCATCGGTTGATCCGAAGAGTATGCTCCTCCCTCTAGTCGTTAGCTTCAGCCTTATTGAACAGTCTACGGATTGCTTTGGTCGGCTTGTGGAAAAAATTGCGGCGCTCAAAAAACAATACGAAGCAGCAGCGGAGCATGAAGCGAAACTTAAAGAAGACATGGAAAATGCAAAAAAAGCTGCTGCTGATACCTTCAAGCGAGAAAAAAACAGCTTGGCAGATGAAATCGCTGAACTGAAAAAAAGATTGGAAACACAAAAACTATCAAATCTCGAACTTCTCAAACAGGAAAGAAACAAGCTTGAACGTGAAAAACAGGAAATGGAGAGGAAGCTTAAAGAAGATTTTGAACGTGAAAAACAAGAAATAATGAGGCAGCTTGAAGAACAGCAGAAAAAAAATGAACAACCGGGCAACCGAGTGCGCGATATAATAGGGCAGTTATACGATCCTGAGGTGGATTAAAACAATCACGACGGGCAACGTCTGGACAAGTTTAATAAGATCTTTGTGCTTTCATTGTGTTAATGAAAATGGTGCTGGGCGTAAATTTTCGTCCAGCATTTTTTTATGGCTAACTTAAGAAATTTTGCAACTCGGATTTCAACTTCACGCCGCCCCTTCAGAAATGAAGTGCAATATTTTCAATCGGAAAGCTTCGTTATGATCATTACGCAGGGCTTTTTCCTAGAAATATGGGTTGATTTTTGAGATAAAATCTCCGAATATTAACTAAGGAATTATTATCAAATAATATGGACAAGTGACATCACATGAGTTATATTTGTATCTATGAAAGATATAGATATATT
>BNWJ01000158.1 GCA_025998735.1 Alphaproteobacteria bacterium
AAAACAACAATCATCCACTTAAAAAAAATTTCATATTCTTGCGGACGTGTTATTAGCATTTTCAAGCTCGGATGGTTCGCATGCAAGTTGTTTTTTAAACAAGCAATTCGACTAATTGTTAAAAAAAATCCATAGATTATTATGATGGGGTGGAGCAAGAAGGGACGGCCGCCAAAGTCGTACCCCGTCTACCGCGATTAGACTTTATAGGGATTCTCCATCAGTACCTCTCGCGAGGAGAATGTGAGATCTCTCCTGTTCCACTGCGATACTACGCACGCTCCGCCTGGCTTCCAAACTCCTGGTGAATCTGACGCTTCTCGCTTATCGATTCGTCAGATACTGCCTGCTTCCCTCATGACAGAGTCGGCTTCACCAACATGGGCCATTTCGGAGCTAGATCGCTTCACACCTGCGTATTCAGGCTCTCTTACTTTCTGTCCTACGCTTAAACCTTACATTACGGCTTCGGCTCCAAGGACTCGATAACGGCTGATTGCTAATCTCTACCGTGTTGGACTATCCCCAACTGTATTCCAGCAGCTTCGCTGGACGCACCATGCGTAGGCCCTGGATCATCCATCAGTTTAAAACGTTGGAAGATGCCATAATGGCTGCAGTAAATGCTAAGTGAAGGTGGTATATTTATCAATGACCTCGCAGGACAAGGTTTTGAGAACTTCTCTGGCGGCGACGTAACGCTCTTTCACAGATAGCATATCCATGACTTTCGCAAACATTCTCTTCTGTTCGTCCGCTTTTTTGGTATCCTCAAGAATGGAAACCACATGGTGAAAAATATTTTGTGGTGTACAGTTGTTCTGCAGCAATTCCGGCACAACATTTTGTTTTGCAATGATATTTATCAGGCACGCGTTTTCTATTTTCACTAAAAATTTTACAATTAAGTAGGTGATAAACGATACCTTGTATATGATGACGGCCGGAAGACCAGTGCGTGCCAGTTCCAGCGTAACCGTACCTGATGCCGCTACTGCAAGATCAGAGGCATAATATGCCAAGACCTTCTCGGATTTTTCCTTGATTATAACTGGTCGTTGACGCCAATTCCTGGTACCTAATTCAATGATTTTTTCCATGGACTCCGTTGTGGGTATTAGGAATCTCACATGTCCATATTTTTCCACCATTAGATCAGCAAATTCCTCCAGAATCGGTAGATGCTTGGATATTTCTGCCATTCGGCTGCCGGGCAGCAGCACAATATTACATAACCTTCCTCTATTCGGTGTTTTTGTCGTCGGCGCTTGCGGCACACGCGTTTTATCATTATCGGATCCAACGTCACGTCGGTCTAAAAAATCCTCGAATATAGTCGATTCTGCAAGCAATCTATCATCAGACGATTTTTCTAACAAATCTAGTGATTTTTTGAAGTTCTCTATTAGATGCTTTTCTGGTTTCTCAAAATCTGGATCTAGCGCAATTGGATGTCCAACGAAGACAGTCTCAAGTCCATGTTTGTTGAACAACTCCGGCTCAAATGGCAACAAAACTAGTAGCTTGTCTATAAATTTATGCATGGATTTTGCTCGCCGTCCTCTCCAGGCCCAAACCGGAGGAGCGACATAGTGAATTATTGGTGCTTGCAGCGTCTGCGACACACGCGCTAATGCTTTTTCCGAAGTTGAACTGGCAAAAGAAAACGTCCGTGGTGCAACTCCCCTAATAGCACGAGCTTTTATTTTCTTATCAACCCTGTGTGTAAATCCAGATGAATCAATAGTAATTATCACGTCAGGATTGTAGTCGAAAACAGCATCCACTGTTTTATCTATCAATCTTTTTACGTGAAAAATTTTCCCGATTACCTCGACAATTCCCATTATCGATAACTCATTGATGGAAAACAGTTTTTTCAGTCCAGCTTTTTCCATGCAGGGACCACCAATTCCGAAAAACTCGATGGAATCGTCGCATAGCGCTTGCAAATCCTCCATCAGTCTTCCAGCCAGATAGTCGCCGGACGCTTCGCCTGCAATTATAAAAATCTTTTTCATATCTACTTTTGGTTGACATACACACATTTAAGATGAGAAGCCGGATTCCTCCTGCGCTTGAGTTCTCTGTATGAGAATGGCCTTTGCAGGATGGATGTTAACAGCATCGACATATGGACACGCACTGCCACAACAATCCATGCGAACAAATCGCGGTAGACGGGGTACGGCTTTGGCGGCCGTCCCCACCCCGCACGGAACCGTGCTGGCGGATTTCCCGCACACGGCTCTTGATATTAGCTTTGGATTTTGCTCCTATGTGCCAGCTTATCGT
>BNWJ01000159.1 GCA_025998735.1 Alphaproteobacteria bacterium
TGCCTGGCCGGTCTATCTCCGACTGTATTCCAAAAGCTTCAAACTTCAGAATCTCTTCTTTCATTTGGAGTCTATGATCTGATTCACTCCTCTCATTTCCTCTCTGTTCGCCCAATCCAACTTCTCACCTTGAATGTGTATATAATATGCCATCTTTCTTCATTTAATACCATTAGTCTGCGTGCTTTTCCAGCAGAGCGGCGAAAA
Source organism: Alphaproteobacteria bacterium (assembly GCA_025998735.1). Lineage (GTDB taxonomy): Bacteria > Pseudomonadota > Alphaproteobacteria > UBA3830 > UBA3830 > BNWE01. Next base: position 208 of record BNWJ01000159.1, read on the forward strand.
ACCCGTCAGTCCCGTGATTTGCCGGAGAAAGTCGCAGATAGCCGTCTTTACACAACGAAACATCATTACTTTCACACAAAGATATGTTTTTTCTTTCGAAAGACGAGAATTTCCCCAAAAATTTTTCGACCTGGTCTTCATTTTCTTCCATTAGCACAGAGCAGGTGGCGTAAACCAATCTCCCGCCTTTTTTAACGAGACTTTGCGCCGTTTCAAGTATTTTCTGCTGTAATTCAACCAATTCTCTAATGTCGTTCTCGTTCATTTTTGAACGCATATCAGGATTTCTTCTCCAAGTCCCTGTTCCGGAGCAGGGCGCATCCACGAGCACAACATCTGCGCATTCGGCATGTCTCTTGAGCCACTTACCGGTGATTTCATTGCAGAACACATTGTTAACGTTTGCTTTCCGAAAGCGAAGCTTAGCTTGCGACAGACGTATTTCATTTGTATCGAGAGCAAAGAGCCTTCCTTTGTTCTGCATATCTGCCGCAAGAGCAAGAGTCTTTCCGCCGGCGCCGGCACAAAAATCAATAACCAAGTCTGTAGGAGACGCGTTGCATATCTTGGCAATCAGCTGAGATCCTTCGTCTTGTATTTCTGCCAGTCCGTCCTTGAGAACGGGATTTCCTCTTCCGATTCGTGCATTCAAAATTCTAAGACCGTTTGGAGCAAATTTCATGTCCTCCACTTGGAAACTATGATCAGCGAGTATTGCCTTAACAGTATCCTTATTGGATTTTAATGTATTAACTCTCAGATCGACGAGGGCCTTCTGGTTTAGTCCAAGCATTTCGATCTCCAGACGCTCCTCGGTAAACGCTCGTATTAAATAAGGCTCCAGCCACTTTGGGTAATTGAGTCTAGCATGTCGCGGCAAATCCAACTGCCTATCCAACGATTTCAGGAATTTTGCATCAAAATCACTAAATTTCCAGTTGTGGACGTTGCTACTATAAAACGCATCGACTATCTTTTGATCTGATATTTTTTCCTCCAGCGTCATATAAGCCAGCACGAAATATTTTCCGTAGTTGGCGGTAATGTTTTCGGTGTATAACTTTAGCGTCTCGAATTTTCTAAAGATATTGTATGAAAATTCTACGATTTCCTTTCTCTCCGATGGTCCCAGCCACTTGTTCGCCTTGAAAAATCGCTGAAGCACAACATCAAACGGAGTTAGCGAATGAAAAAACGTATCCAAAAGATCTGTGGCTATTCGAAGGCGATCTATCAATTTCATTGTGGTATCCTATTTAAGGCAACCATATATATTTCCGATGACACTTTGCGGCTGGATTTCGGTTTAAAAAAGCAAACCTTTTGAAAATCCTTTTTGGCAGAATCCAGGAACTTCTTTTCTTCCCCACCCCGAAAGATTTTTGCCACAAAATTTCCACCACTCGCCAAAGCGGATTGCGCAAAATAATAGGCACTTTCCACCAATCTCATAATTCTGAGATGATCCGTCTGGGCATGTCCAATGGTAGATGGCGCCATGTCGGATACGATCAGATCTGCTTTTCCATCCGTATAACTCATTATCTCTGACTGCACTGCTTCATCTTCGAAATCGCCGATCACCTGGATAAGGCCATTCATAGGATAAAATTGCAGTAAATCAACGGCGACGATCTTCGCTCCATCGCAGGATCTCTGAACCAATAGCTGACTCCATCCGCCGGGCGCCGCTCCCAAATCTATTATGCTTTTGGCGTTTCTTATCAGACGATATTTATCATCTATTTCCGCAAGTTTATAGACGGCTCTCGACCGATATCCCTCATCATGAGCCTTTTTCACATACGGATCGTTGTTCTGCCTATCGAGCCATCTTCTGGAAGATAAACTCATTTTTCCCGAGATTTTCATGTTTTTCACCAAGTTATGTGCAACACAATACTATAAAAAACATCGATTGCACATCCTTTGAGAAAACCTCCATTAATTCAGAAAAGAAAATCGCGGTAGACGGGGTACGGCTTTGGCGGCCGTCCCCACCCCGCACGGAACCGTGCTGGCGGATTTCCCGCACACGGCTCTTGATATTAGCTTTGGATTTTGCTCCTATGTGCCAGCTTATCG
>BNWJ01000160.1 GCA_025998735.1 Alphaproteobacteria bacterium
GCAAAGATATGCTTGCTTTTTGCACTTATGACCATTCCGAACAACATTCGCTGATTTACAATGAGGACAGAGTGGTCTGGTGCGTTCTGCCTCTTTCTCGTACTTTTCTTTTAGCTCCGTTACATCCCTTATCGCTTCTTCTATCGCTTTCTCTGGTAAATGTTTCACTAATTCTATCAGATTGCTTAACGCTTTTTCCATGGAATCACCTTCTATTACTCTCATACTATAAGTAGACTACTTTCTTTGAGGTTTATCAACTTATTTCTTAGCTAACACCATTTGAAATGCTTATTTTGGAAGGAAAGTCGTGTGGTTTGAGTTGGGAATTGGTCCTGAAAAAACGAGAACATATGAGAATCGTTTTTGATAATTTTGATCCGGAAGTTTTGGTAAATTACGACGATTCCAAAATTGATGAGCTTATGCAAGATCATGGAGTTATTCGACATCGACTGAAAATAAAAGCAGTAATTGATAACGCAAAGGCATATTTTAAATTAAAAGAATTGCACGGATCTCTCGATAATTTTCTATGGAGTCATGTGAATCATCAACCGATAAAAAGGTGCTCTCCGGAAATAATCACGAAAAATGAGATATCAGATAATTTGAGCAAAAGCCTAAAAAAACTCGGATTTAAATTCGTCGGTTCCACGATAATTTACTCGTTTATGCAGGCAATCGGAATGGTTAACGATCATGACACAGACTGTTTCGCATCATCTAATCTATAACAATTCGCGGTATTCTAACTCCAATTTTAAATTATATTTGCTGCTTCGTTAGCAGAGTATCGGGCAGTATCGATTATCAGATGGTCGCGATTCCATGGTTCATAATATCGATTTTGCACTTCCTCCCATGTTGGTTGTACGAAATTATCTATGTCAAGTTTTCTAAATTCAACTCTTTTCCTATGTTCATCAAGATCAGAACAAATCAATTCTACTTCAAGATATGGAGAACTTGCTTCGGCTGCAACATTTTTCCAGGCATCACGTGTTATTTGAATCGGATTAACGGAATCCGCAATTACTATAAGTCCAATCCGTAAATTATCTGCAGCGATTGAATAAGCGACGCGATATCCATAATCTTTCAAGTCCTCTCTTTTTACAATTTTCGACTCAATCATGGATTGTTCAATGCTGTCTATTCGCAAATAAACTGCTGGTAATTTTTCTGACAGTAACCTTGAAACAGCGCTTTTTCCAACTCCTGGTAATCCGCTAAAAATTATCAACATGATTTTTTCTTATCAACATTACCAATAGAATACAGTTCTTATTCCAGCTTTTCCATGATAAACTTTCGAGAAGTTTTGAAGATTGAGACAATGGATATAACGAAACTACTCGATTTAAATATGACCGGAAAATTCGGCTACCTTTCGTCATTAATGGAAATGGACGTTACTTTTTGCGGCGATGTTAGTATCATCAATTCCGGAATTTCGTCGGACATGTTCAACGTTATTTGCGAGATCAGAGATAGAAAGACTTTGGACTCTGCTATCAAGAAATTTCGCGATCTAAAAATGCCATTTGCCTGCTGGGTTGGTTTCGACGATGACTACCAGCAATGCAAGCAAGATCTGGAAAAAATTGGTTTTGAATGCAACGAACATGAGTCGGCAATGTTTATCGAAATCGAAAAGTTATCCCGCGATAAAAAATGCGAAGAGCTGCAAATTTCTTTGGTGGATAACGAACAAAAGCTGACTGACTTTATAAACGTCTATCAGAAATTGATTCCTCATGATTCCGATCAAATAAATGAGTTTTATTCCAGAGCAGCAGACCATATTTTGAATCCGAAATCTTCGCTGAAACTTTTTGTTGGATATTTTCATGATCAACCTGCGGCAACCAGCGCATTGTTTATGGATGAAAATTCTGCTGGAGTTTGGGATATCACGACTATCCCAAAATTTCGCCGGAGAGGAATCGGAACCGACATGATGTCGCATGCACTTTCGTACGCTTTCGATAATTTCGAACATCGAATCGGAGTTCTAACTGCCAGCGAAGAAGGAAAACCGGTTTATCAAAAAATCGGATTCCAAAAACTGAAGGATTTTTACGTTTTTAACATAGGTGCATTATGAAATATTTTCTATTTTTGTTATCGCTAATTTTGTTTACTGAAGATGCTTGCCACCCCAGCAGTTTGTAGAAACCCTGAAATTTTCGAGTTTTGGGATTTCCCGATGCACGCAGGACCTCTTCCACCAGATGCCACTTTCCCACAAAAGCGTTAAAAATCGCCAAAATCACAA
>BNWJ01000161.1 GCA_025998735.1 Alphaproteobacteria bacterium
TTGCTTGACTTCAAAACCTGGATCTGTGACCTTATATCACGAGTCACGTGGTGATAACCTTTTGGGGCCATGTTAACCTCTCTTTAAAATAAATTATAAACTAAATTCGAGATTAACTTCTTCATGTAACTTTTTTCAAGACCACTTTTTACATAATTCGCAAAAAATCCTCGTTTTTTAGGCCGTGAAATGATGCACTTCGCTGTTGAATGGGCGGTCGTAGAGCTCGTTCTATTAAGTCGAGGAGTCGTCGAAGATACAAAACTTGTCATGGAATTAGTTATGCTGAGTGTAGGTGTCATTGAAGAGCCTTGCTGCCGCCTTAACTGACTGTTCTTCTCGGTCAACTTTGCAATTTGACCATCTTTTTGAGCCAGTTGCTGCTTCAAAAGACGTATCTCTTCATTCGGATTCATCGCATCTACACACCAAAAAGATGCCGATATTATCGTTGCCAAAAGTAGTTTTTTCATAATATTCCTATTTTTTTATCCATAAAACAGCGAAGCCAACAAAAACTACCAAAACAACGGGCTAATTTTTTCTATTGTAATTAATACAACGTAGATCACACTAAAAAGCATACACCAGGAAAGTGCAAAATATCCAGACCAAACCTCTATTTTTTAAATAAAAAAAATTATCCAATACTATCATTGCACTAGAAGAATAAAATTTAAAATGTGTTTGTTTTTAAATACTCCAAACGGCAAATATTTAACTATTGACTCTGCAAAACACATTACACTACACATCGCAATTGGCATGAATTCAGCCGGCAACCATTGTCAATGATTGCCGGTAGATTCTTATTTCTCGTCTGAATCTTGCTGATAGGTCTCTATTTCAAGACGATGAAATCCTTCCCACTGTCCGAAGTCTTCGTAACGTGCAATAAGTCTCATAAGGTCGAGCTCAGCTTTTTTTAATCTCCAATCCGGTGAACGATACATAATTTCCTCACATCTTTTTTTGCAGGCTGAAGCTAAACATGCTTTTTTGGGATTTCCAATTTCTGCATCTACCATAATGCAAAATAGAGCCTCGTAGCTAAACTGTGGAAACCTTGGCCGATATGACAAAACTTCTTTGGTGCCACCAGCCAGCTGCTTAATTCTATCAACGAAAGGTTTATTAATATCTTTGTAATATATTACAGGAGCCAAAAGGATAAGCAATTCTTCGCATTTTTTCTTGTTATCCAGTAGCATACGCTCTTCTTCTTTTTCCCAATGCGCTAAAAATCCAGTAAAATCCTGTAGAAAAAAAAGCTCAAGTGCTCCTGCAAACAAAGGATCGTCTGATGTTTCTTGCATAATCTTCTCTTTAAAGAAACCTGTTTTAAATTCATTACGTTGTATTTTTCCCCACCTTTCTGCCGCAGGAGCTGTGAGCTTAGCGCTCCATTTGTTCACATAGTCCTCAAACTCGGATTCCATTCCCAACGAAACGAAGCAATATAAAACCACAGAAAAGACCGCAAAATATTTCATCGTAATACCTCTAAAATTTACTTATATTTCTTGTATCACATACTCCCTCCATCCGTCCATAAAATTTTTAGAAACAGAAATGCAATTATATAGATCTTCTAGATCACTTTTTGTTTGCTCATCCTCTCCAACATATCCGTCATGGCTGTACCTCGGATAAAAAGGCTCATTCTTCAAGATTGATTGACAAAAATCGAAACAATGATCGCAAATCGGATCATTATAAAAACAAGTGATAGTTCGGAGTTCCTCATCATTGCCCCAAGTTTTAGCGAAATGGGTTTCATCAACACACCAAACGTTAGATGCTTTTTCTGTTCCACTAACATCATGTAATGCATGACAGAATTCGTGAAATATAGATCCAGTCAGAGACTTTAATTTCATTTTTATATTTCCTGTTTCGTCGATATAAAAATATTTTCTAGATGAAATACCAATACCACTTTCTTCATAGAAAGCAAGATTGACGTAGACAACGTCATTCCAGTATGAACTTCCCTCTTCAGGATCGTGGATTTCCTCTATCTTCATGGTTCTTTTGTGGACTTTCATCTTCGTTATCAGAAGTTTGAACATCGTTTTTCCAACGGGGTTTTCGCAAATTTCATTCAGAGCTTCCGAGAATCTTGGCTTGTCTCCCTTAACACCCCAGGAGTTCTGCGATGCTCTGATTTTTGAGTTGATCTATAGAAAAAATGCGCCGCAAGTCTCTCTCCACCAGGTACCATAATATCAGAAAATGATAAAATTTCCGTTAATGGTTGAA
>BNWJ01000162.1 GCA_025998735.1 Alphaproteobacteria bacterium
AAATTTCATATGGTCCGATGTTTTTTGTAATAACAGATCTTGCTCCGACAACTGCTCCGTCGGCTATTTTTATGCCTGGCATGATAAATGCTTCAACGCCAATCCACACATCGTTTCCGATTTCAGTGTTTCCTTTTCTTTCATATGCAATTGGGGAGCTATTTTTGTATCCATCGAAGTCTTTTTGCAAAATTTCCAGAGGAAAAGATGTGATGAAATTATGGTTGTGTCCATGATTTCCTCCCATCATAAATTTCACTCCACTGGCTATGGCGCAAAATTTTCCAATAATTAGATGATCGGTTTTTTCCGAAGAATATTTGTTGTCTTCTGCATCAAGATACATTACGCAATCTTCAAACAAATGACCATGATAGTAGCCGGAATAATATGAATAATCCACGGCAATAATATGTTTGCAAGTAAGATGATCTTTTATAAAAACAGAATCACGGTATGTTTTGAAATTAGTCATCTTTCCACCAAATTTTCGATGTACTCCATGTCTTTTATCCAATGTTCTACGATAGTGGGATTTGAGTATCTTGTTTCCAGCACTATCGGAGAATTTTCGAATGTGAAGTCCTGGATAATACGTTTGATATTGTAATTGCCGAGGCCGAGGTGAAGATGCTCATCGGTAGTGTCGGCAGAATCTCCATCAGATAAATGATATAGAACAGGATTCAGCGCGTTGTACTCGGCAAAGTCATCGTAGAAGTTTCTTTCGAGAGAATTTACTGCACAAATGGCATGAGCGAAATCGAAACAGAATTTGCAATTTGTTTCGTCGATAATTCTTTTGATGTTTTCTGGAGTGGCTCCGCAAAGTCTATATCCATGCGGATTATAGGGTAAATTCTCCACGGTGATTCGAGGATCATTTATCATGCGAAATTGTCGAATGGTTTCGCACAAATGTTCTTCGTCATCTCCGACTCCAGGATGCAATACGATGATATCAGCGTGAAGTAAATCCGCGAATTTCTGGGAATCTTTCAGATTGTTGATATTATTTTCGAATACATCTTTATTTCCAACATCTATTTCCTGAGGACTGTATGGGGCATGAATAACCGTTCGGATATCTCTCATTTTTCCCTCGACAACCGTGTGATTATCATCGTAGGAATTGGGAATTACAATCAGCTGAACAAAGTCAAAAGTTCCGTCCTTCACGATTTTCAAAACCTTATCAACGAATTCTGGCTTCTTCGTAAAATCGATTGATTCCAAACATATTCCGAATTTTCTCACAATAGTTCTCCAAGTTGCCTCATAATTTCCTGAGCGTCACCTTTCATTGAAAAATCATCATCGGATAAATAGCAGGTGTCAATCAAGTTAATAGAGATGATTTTTCCAGCTGGATTGCGCTCTTTATACCACTTCAAAAATCCACTTTCATCTGTATTCAGACCTATCGTAATTACAAAATTGAAATCTCTTACTCTGTCTTTTAGCTCTTTGCTATACATGTCATGTCCAGCAAAAACTATCGGCTTCGATTCTGTTTTTTGATGAAGTTGATCGACATTTTCTGTAACTAAAAGATGACCGTAGGAACGAACAATTTTCGCTAATTCCATATGCGCAGTAGTTGGTTTTGCGTTTTCGCATTTATCGAAGAAATCGCATATAATCTCTGCATAGTAATTTGGATTCCTTATAATATCAGCAACGTATCCTTGTAACTCCTTCCCTTCTTTTAGTTTCTCAGATATCTTCAAATCATTCATCAATTTGTCCATGACGGGAACAGCTCCAGCGGAAATTCCAGCTCCAGTATAGAAAATAACTTTTTGTGTTTTTATGATTTCCGATAATTCTGCAATAGAAATATTTTTGGGACTTCCTTTGCAAACCAGTTTCTGATTTTCTGGAAAAGCCTCCCCTATTTTATCTTTGTTTACGGTTTCATAGCTATGATTTAGTTTTGAATAGCGATATTCATTTCCAACTTTCGTGAAATGAGTTTTTGTTTCATCAGCGAGAGATAAAAATGATCTTTCATCGCACGATATGATGATATCGATTTCCTTTTCTTCTCCACCCAAGAAGATATTAAATTTTTCATGAGATTTGTTTTCAATTCCCCAACTCATGCAATTGGCATCTTCAGCTTAACACCCCAGGAGTTCTGCGATGCTCTGATTTTTGAGTTGATCTATAGAAAAATGCGCCGCAAATCTCTCTCCACCAGGTACCATAATATCAGAAAATGATAAAATTTCCGTTAATGGTTGAAA
>BNWJ01000163.1 GCA_025998735.1 Alphaproteobacteria bacterium
AACGACTCAAAAGTTTGGTTTGAATTCGTCCAGTAATGGATGGATCTTTCGTATATTTTCTCCAGGCATCGAAATACCACCTGGCAACTATGGGAATCAGATCCTGATGATTTGCGAGATAATCGATTTTCATGATTTAATAAAATCCTCAAATTCTTCGTCAGATAAAACGAATATTTTGCAAATAATTTTTTTATTCACGCCATGTTTTGAAAAATTTCGAGCAAGCGAGTATTTACAATTTTCAAAGGTACTATCGCAGGCAAAGGAGTATACTTTTTCAACGATTTTCATATAATTTTCGTATCTCTCTGATGGTAATTTCGTATAACTAGGAGCCTCTGTTTTTCTACCAAAAACTTTATTCAGTACGAAATTATATTTTGCATAATCCTTCCAGACTGTTCCGCAACCAACACTCTGAAGTTCATCCTTAATTGAACGCTTGGCTTTTATAATAGGTTCACTAATTTCCTCACGTGACATCAAGCCGTTTTCAAACGATTTATTATTAACGCAATCGATAATGATCTTCACGTCAATTTTTTCTGCATACGCCTTTCGTGCAAATTCCAGCTGACATACGAATTTTACAATTTCGTATATCTTATTTCGGATCTCCGAAAAATCGTCCATGTACTCGGCTAAATCTTGATTGGAGATTTGGTTTTTTGTAACTATTTTTCGAACAGAATCGAAAATCTGATCTTCAATTGGACAATGACACGTGCAAGATCGAACTATCAATTCATCAAGAATTTTCATCATTTCAGAGTGTGGAGTTTGATTGACATTTGTCTCGTCCTTCGACAAATTTCCCAAATCTTCAATTGCTTTAATTGGAACAGCTTTTTGCGTTTCTTGTAGTCTTTCCGTGTCAATGCTTTTCTCCGAACATCCAACAAGAAGAGAAAAAACCACAATTGTGATTTTCATTTTGATTTTCATTTCATTTTTAAATTTCTCAATTTTATTTCGCTTTTAATTAAATCATTTACAATAGTATGAGTCATTAAGTTATGTTGTGTTTTTAAATATTTTCCTACTGGTCTACAATGATGATTGCAACAAGACTCGCGGAGTATTTCTTCTATAGTTTTGTGATAAAGATCGCTGAATATTTTTCTAATAGGCGTATGCCATAAATATGTAATCGTTTCTCCAATAGGCTCAAATTCACAATTTTTGTATTCATCAGGATCATCAAATGGCATTTCCTGATATCCATTCCATGGATAGAAAAAATGGGAATTTGATTTTACGTAGAGGATTCCATAATCAAGAGTCTCCAGCCACTTTTCGATAATAGTAAGGAAAAACGATCCAAAATCATTATTTTGGTACGAATCAACAATGGCAATAACGCGCAGTGCTGCTATTTTGGATTCTGGCCAAAGTCGGATGTCAGCATATCCAATGATTTTCGTTTTGTTATATAACAAAAGATGTTCATGATTCGGATCTTCAAAATCTTGCAGATAAGGATCTTGAATTTTTTGTTTATCAAAGAAATATTTCTGACGGATGCTCTTTGCTGTGCTCCATTCATCGTCAGTGAGACATTTCAAAATCCGCAATCGATTAAATCCAATCTTTTCTATAATGTCGTCGATGAACTTTCTTTTTCTAATCGTATAAACCGGAAACGACAACTTGCCGACTTTTTTATGCGCCGAATCGTCCTGCAAAATTTTCATTTTGATTGCAGCATATTCGTCCCGTACATCAGGATGCGTCCGCAAATAATCTCTAAAACAGAGATTCAACTCAATTTCCGGATGATCTTGATCGAAAAACATATGCAGATTTACGGCAACGCCATCTCTTTTGCTAAACCCACATTGCAGAGGAATGTTCCATTCGCCTTTGTATTTGTATCCAGCTTTTTCTAAATTTTCGATCGCGCTTTTTCGATCTTTTACCACGGCGATTATGTCTATTTTTGGTTTTGCCGCAAGCCCAGAAACAGATGTGGATCCGATGTGATGAATTGCCACACAATTATCGCCAAGTGCATTCGAAATTATCGTTTTTTCCGACTCAAACATTTTCGGCCAGTCAGAATTATATGTAACAACTTCGATTTTCATTTTATCTTTTCCATTTCTTCGTCCGATACCCAGCGTTTTTCTTTTATAAGAATCTCGAATTGTTTTCTGGCTTTTTCTAGATTCAGAGTCGGACGTTTTTTGGTTTTCGAATATGTATATTCAATTCCAACAAATTCAGCGTCGATTT
>BNWJ01000164.1 GCA_025998735.1 Alphaproteobacteria bacterium
GTGATTTTGGCGATTTTTAACGTTTTTGTGGGAAAATGGCATCTGGTGGAAGAGGTCCTGCGTGCATCGGGAAATCCCAAAACTCGAAAATTTCAGGGTTTCTACAAACTGCTGGGGTGGCAAGCTCGCATAGTGCGATTTGAGCGTTCGACGCCGCCGTTATACTTGGGACTGGCGGGCGGAAGAACGATAAGTGGGATCTGCAGCTCGTCGCAAGCCTCTTCAAATTTATCTCTAAACTCAGAGCCTCCGTCCACTTGAATCGACAAAATCGGATAGGGCGCGTTTTTTACAAACTCCAACAAAAACTCTTTCGCGTCGGACGAGTCGGCGGACTCAAAAATTTGCTCAAAAAGGTGTCTCGATTTCCTCTCCCAAGCTGTGAACTGTTTGATTTGTAAGCCATTTTTCTCTGCCGACATGTGATCGATCTGAACACGCTCTCCCAGAACCATTTTATCATATTCCTTGAAAGTCCAGGGCTGTGCGTGTCCATTGAATTCTCGATGTCTTTTGACCCTGCTCGCAGATGGCGATATCTCTATCAATGCTCTCTCTTTCAGGCCTTTCAGAATTCGTCCCACACTACTTTCGCTAAGTTTTTCTCCGTGATCACGGCGCAAAATAATCGCTATTTTCTCATTGCCATAGGTCGGATTCTCTTGACGAATCTTCAGAACTAAACCTAAATTCCCGTGGATTAACTACCACAAAGATTTAACTTAGAATAAATTTTTTTAATTTGCTTGTTAGGCTCGAGAGGGATCACGTCATCATCACCGAAAACCTCACAAAATTGGTTGTGTCCGGCGGATAATGCGTCTTGCAACGAACATAATCCTCTGAGATTGAGCTGAAATTCGACCGACAGCAGTAAGGCTAAATAGCTCAAAAAAACGTATCCTCTCAGAGTTTCAACAGAATGTACACGCAATGGTAGTAAATTTAGTGACGATTTTGCAAAACCAAAAGTATTTTCCGCAACCTGGCGTGTATAATAAAGAGGCAATAGCTCATCAATTCCAATTTCTTTATCAGAAACTAACACAAATTTACCTATATATGGCATTTTCTCGGAAATTTCAGCGTTTGATAGGTTGTCCTGCCTTGCGTCTCGGATAAATTTATCCATTTTCTGACCACGCTGTTTTGTATCGCAACAGACGTAGGCGTAGCCTGTATGTTCGCAAATTTCAGTCTTTATTTTTTGGATAAAGAGCGCGCGTTTGTTGAACGCAACAGCATTTTCTGCGGTTTCCAATGTAGTATTTGTTTGTTTAATCAATGACTTATACAAAATTCTCCCGGCTGGCAGGCGGGTCAAAAATGAAATTCCAGAATTAAATAAAGCTTGGATGTTTTTTTCGCTGTAATAACCGGCATCCATTATCGTCATTTGAGGATTTGCGCCGAGTTTTGACATCAATTTAAATGTTGTTACAAGCGTTGAAACATCAACAATATTTCCTGCAACAAGACGAAAATACAAAGGCATATGCGTAACCCTGTCAACCACCATAATTAGGCGGGTTTCCCTCTCAATTTCACCGCCGTGGCATCCATATTCTGTCAACGGAATATCGATTTCGTTTGGCATTCCAGTACTATCGATAACAACATCGCCGGAAATTTTCGCAACCTGAGCGAGATAAGTTTCAAAAAACTTGCGCTGTACTTTTTCGTCTCCAAGTTGTAGTAGAAATTCGCTGATTCTTTGAGAATCGAGTTTTGCTTGCGGAAATAAAATTTTCGCGTAATTTCCGTCGTACCATATTTTTGCGTTTTTGCACGCATCGCCAACAATAATTTTGAAGAATAACAATGCGTTAAGTGTATGCTGCTCAGTTGGCAAAATGGCTCGAAATACATCTGCGAGTTCGCTTCTTTGCAGGCTTTTCCAAAGCAAATTTGTATCTCCATAGTTGAGAATTTGTCTGGCGCCAATCGTTACTGATTTGCTTTTTTTTGGCGCATATTCTTTGGTTTTTGAGTCTATAAGTGGCCCCATATAGGTTGTAATTTTTTTAACTTTTTTGGTTTCGTCTCGATACGATTTAACATCGTAAACATACTTGCGGCCACCAATCGTTTTAATCCCTAACTCCGCATAAAATTACCCCCTAAATAAGAAAAAACATAAAAAAATAAAAATATATCTTGAAGTTAGGTTTTTGCTATGGTATTATTTATGCAACCTAATTAGGTAGGCTATTATTTTATGA
>BNWJ01000165.1 GCA_025998735.1 Alphaproteobacteria bacterium
TAATGATAAAATCGTCAATGGGCATTGTTTCCTCCAGCTTTGTAATGTCAATTATATAAAAGCCGAAAACAGTGCCTAATTAAAGCTTAAAAAGCAAAACTTATCGCAAAAACCCGCTCACTGCGTATATGTAGAAAGATTGCTCAAAACCTTGGGCTGTTCATCCAATGGCACAAAAAAGATCTTGAAGCAATAACACTGTGAGCTTGAATCAGCGGGATCGCTACCTGGAACTGCTGTCGTTCAGAAGCCTACAGAAGTTTAAACTTCATCGATGCTGCGCAAGCACAAAATAAAATAGAATTATTGCGTAAAATGACTCTACGGTTTAGTATAGTGGCTGCATCACGGGCCCTTATAGGGCGGTTGCAAGGTATGCGAGAGGTATTTTGCAAGAGCAAAAGTGGGTGCTGCAAGCGCTTATAGGAGTAAGATAGGTATGTTGTTAAAAAAAATATTTTTGGCGTTTGGATTGGCGATTGCGTGTGTGTCTGGTGTTTGTGCTGACTCACCAAAGGTCACCATTGATATAAATAAAGGGGTAATGAAGCCGGTTTCCATTGCCATAGATGTTTTTGACCCATTCAATCTTCTAATGAAAGATCAGTTCTTTGGTGTTGTGCAGAACGATTTGCAGGGAACCTATCTGTTTAGGTCTATTTCTCCCAAGGCGTTCATGCAGAATCTAAAAGGTAGCAAGGATACTCCGCGATTTTCCGTTTGGAAGACGATAAATGCCCAATATTTAGCCAGCATAGACGTTAACCTTGAAGGAAATATGCTGCATGTTTCGCTCGCACTGTACGATGTGTTATCTGAAACCAGAGTCGAGCTACTGACTCTTTCCGGCGGTATCGACAATTGGAGACAGATGGCGCACATAGTTTCCAACAAAATCTATGAGAGAATTACCGGAGAAGCAGGGTATTTCGACACGAAAATCATGCATGTATCCGTTCAAAATAAACCGAAAGGTGAGAAATCGTATAGACTTGCGATAATGGATCAGGATGGGTACGCGCATAAATATCTAACGGATGGTAGCACGATTGTTCTGACTCCAAGAATCTCTCCAAACGGAAAAGAGTGTTCTTTTTTCGGCTATAGGGAGAAAGTAGTAAACGGTCGCAGAGTTCCTCTTTCGGCTAGTGTATACAGACTTAATTTATCGAAACCATCGCGTCCGCAATTGTTTGCGAATTTCAAAGGCATGACCTACGCTCCCCGCTATTCTCCGGACGGACGCTTACTGATATTCAGCTTATCGGATCGTGGTTCGTCTTCCATATATACGCTTAACATGGCAACGAAGGAAATAAAGAGGATAACCCGAGGACGCTGCATTGACACTTCGCCGTGTTATTCTCCGGACGGGCAACACATTGTGTTCAACTCGGATAGGGGAGGAACGCAGCAGCTGTACATCATGGATTCCGATGGCTCTAACGTCAAAAGACTGTCGTTTTCCAAAGGCAGATATGCGACGCCGGTCTGGTCTCCGCGCGGCGATTGGATTGCTTTTGCGAGATTCGGAAATGGTGCATTTAACATAGGCATTATTCGTCCGGACGGATCGGAGGAGAGAATGCTCACGTCCGGATATCTTACGGAAGGACCAAGTTGGTCGCCAAACGGCCGTGTGATTATCTTTTCCCATCAGGATTACTCGAAGCGCGAGAAAATTTACAGTGTGGACGTCACGGGCTATAACAGACACGAAGTGCAAACTCCGTTTGACGCCATAGATCCGGAATGGTCCAAGAATATAACAAATTAGGATTTTGAAGGAAATTGCAACTATTTGAAAAGATTCCACCGCTGGCTGACAGGATTCGTCCATCCGATTTCGATGAACTAATCGGCCAGTCGGTTGGTGATCAGATTTCGTCGCTTGATAACCTACAGTCGATGATTTTCTGGGGACCTCCTGGATCCGGTAAGACGTCTCTGGCAAAGATTCTGGCTCGCAAGAGTGGCTTGCAGTTCGAAGAAACATCGGCGGTCATTCATGCAACTGCGAAATTTTAGTCAATATTCGATGACATTACTCTCGATGGAATGCAGCATGAGATTTTCGAGCGACTGTATGGCTTAAGGTATAATGAAGAATACTGTGATGGCCATCTAATTCGTTTTGCCGATGATATTTTTGTTACCGCATTTACATCTGACAGGGCAAAAAAAATTATCGATATTATCGAGAGTTTTCTTCAGCAA
>BNWJ01000166.1 GCA_025998735.1 Alphaproteobacteria bacterium
AAAAATTTATCCGCGTGTCCGATTTTCCACCAAAAATGAATCCATGTGTAGAGTATGGCTATTAGAGCGATGTGCGTATCCCATTTCCGCTCATTTAACGCTACGAAAAAACCTGCTAGAGCAATTGCCGATGCAATTACAAATGCAGTATAGGAAAATGGCAGCATGAAAATAGCTAGAAAACCAAGCGCTGTATGCAGACATGCGAACGCCTGAGTTTTGTTGGCAATCCCAGATGCTATATTCACCAAAACACCAAGAACGATCAGTCCATATGCGTAAAAACTATCGTGATTCAGCCAACACATCGCTGGCACAGTTACTGACGCTATACATCCGGACAAAAATACAATTGCGCTGGCACTCCTAATCCACAGCGATATCATGTGCCATTCTGGTTTTTTAGCGATAAAACAATGAGATACGTAAAGCACCATCGATAATACGCAAATCAACAAAAATCTACCAAGTGCCCCAAGAGATAACGCAGCATATATTGCCAGAGAAGCGATTCCAACGATGATGGCTGCTGTTCCGGCGATTCCAGTGATATTAGTCGCAAAATAATTGAGAAATGATTTCCTATATTCATCATTTTCAAGTGGAGTTTCTTCTTTGGACGTTTTAGGAATTTCCAACTCTGATGTTTTAGGGATTTCTTCATTCGGCTTTTCAAGAATTTCCGAAATACCGAAATTTTTGTCTTCCGCCGCTAATTCAGCAACAAATTCCGTAATAGGTTCAGTAGTTGCAGTCGAAAAAGTTGATGAATCTTTAGCAAATTCAAGGTATTCCTCAATCCTATCCAATCTTTGAGAAAGTTCTTTAAGCATATTAAAACACGAAGCCACAGCAATGACTAATGCGAAAAGAACTAAGAACATATATAAAAAAATCATCATGTTTCCCACAGCGGCACCACATCCTTGTATTCTTCTACCTTACAATATATATGTTAATATTTGCTTAAAAAATTTCCCCAAACGGTTATGATAGAAAAATAAATCAGTCTTGCAGCACATTTCAGCTCTCGAAAATTACCATATTTCAGAAAACTGTGGTATACTACTTCCATAACCGCGTATAGCGTATCGAATTATGAATGTAGGAATGTGTAATGACTAATTTATTAGATCCGAAATTGGACTTTGTCTTTAAGAATATTTTTGGCATAGAGGAAAATGAATCGGTTTTGGTGTCCTTTTTGAATACTCTACTCAAAGGCAATCCGTTCATAAGAAGTTTGGTGCTGGAAAACACAGATATTGCGAAAATTCTCGAAGATGATAAGGCCAGTCGTTTGGACATAAAAGCCACTTGCGACAACGGGACAAAATTGGACATCGAGATCCAAATCAAGAACACAGGCGAAATCCCTCAGCGCGCGTTTCATTACCTCGCCAACATGATGCCACACGTCGTCAAAGCGAACGAATCCTACAATGGGCCAAAGGTTATTGGCATCTGGATCCTTGGGGAGAATGTGACTAAACGCAAAAACGCCATCAGCGAAGCATACATGACTTTTCAGCCGCAAGACCCAGATCCATATCAAATCATGTCGGACAGTGCTCGGATTTTTTTCATAGAATTGCCGAAATTCAACCCAAAAAACGCTGATATGCACGATCTTCTCACCGGATGGCTTTCGTTCCTGCAAGACCCGCTTTTGATGGATAAGTCGTTTTTGGAAATAGATGAAGTCCAACGAGCGATGGATAGACTAAAATACATCAGCGCAGATCCTGAAACACGAGCTCTCGCCGATCTTCGTCAAAAAACCATTAATGATTACAATAGCGCAATGACTGTCGCAAGAGAGGAAGGCAAAGCGGAAGGCATCGCCATCGGTGAAGAGAAAGGCAAAGCGGAAGGCAAGGCAGAAGGCAAAGCGGAAGGCAAGGCAGAAGGCAAAGCGGAAGGCAAAGCGGAAGGCATCGCCATCGAAAAAAGAGAAACGGCTTTAAAAATGTTATCTAAAGGAATGGATGTCGAAGATATTGCTGAAGTAACAGGGCTTTCCAGCAACGAAATCAATTTATTGAAGCATTAATTACGCATTTCTAAATTCTAAAAATATTTGAAAGAGCTCCGAATATAACTGTGCTGTTTCAAAAAACTATTCCCGAACGGGAATGTTTTTTTGAAAAAACCGAATAATTGACACAATCTTCCCGAACGGGAATAGGTTTCGTGCTCTACGCTTAAC
>BNWJ01000167.1 GCA_025998735.1 Alphaproteobacteria bacterium
TACTCATTAAGTGTGGGTAACATCCCTTCTATTCGTGTCGTTAACGCTAATATATCTATATCTTTCATAGATACAAATATAACTCATGTGATGTCACTTGTCCATATTATTTGATAATAATTCCTAAGGAGTTAGTTGCGAGCTTGTTTCTTGCATGGAAATTCCTGAGAAGTACAAGTTCATGTTCTGTTTTGAGTGTTACAGTGAAGGTCCTGCTAGAGTTGTTTTCGTAACAGCAAAAAATGATGGTTCTCCAGAAGAGTTCCTGTTTGGGACCGCTAATACAGGGTATTGGCACGGACAGCGCATCATAAAGCCTTTCAATTTTCAAGAAAATTTTATTGCTCAGGCTGCTGGGGGTTATAGTCTGGGCAGTTTCACGGACGAAATGTATGCAGGCAAACGCGAATTCGCCCCTTTATGGAAGTTGAGGATAAAAGCAGAAGAGGCTTGTGGGGAATTCACATACAGTAAGGACAGCGATCAATGTGACATCCGCCCCATCGAGCCGTACCGCCTTTGCCGTGACTTTCCGCTTGAAGCGTTCCTGAATTTCTGGAAAGACTGTGCCAGCCGCATGCAACTACCTAACTTCCCAGCCTGGTGTAAATGGGACCTCCACCTTAACACCCATCTTTGTTTTTCGTGGCGCAATCTGCAGTTGAAGAGCGCAATAATCGAACCATCAACGTTTGTGTTTTTTGAAAAATAGGTACACAAAACACCACAAAGAACAGAAAAACACTGCCTTATGTTTAAATTTCTGCTTGCGAGAAAGTAAGGGAGGTGGTAAGGACCTCCACACTTTATACCGCTTTCGGATATGATTCTCCTCATTGTGGCTTTGTGGGGCTACGAAAACCGAGAAGATGACCTTTCCTGGCATAGCGTATCTCCTCTGTCTGTTGGTCATCTTCAACGACTCTGTTCCATACAGTTCGAAATGTTATGTTTTATCTTCATGGCGCATGTATTTTTAACGGATTCTGATACATAATCTCTCCATGAATGTAGTCTCGGTTCTTCCCGCAGGTCCTTTTGATTCGGCTTTTTCATACGAGTGTAATGAGAAGCTGCTGTCGGGCGTCGTTGTGGAAGTGCCGTTTAGAAAACAGCGTCTGCTGGGCATTGTCACGGACGACGACGTAAAAACAGACATAAAACTCAAAAGTATCAATAAGATATTTCCCTATAACATAGGAAATGCTTCTCTAGAATTTCTGAAATGGATGTCAAATTACACTCTAATTCCACGTGGAAACATTTTGAAAATGATACTGGCAGAAAAATCCGTCTTTTCCAGCCAACGTGACGTTGGATCCAATTATGCTTCGCTACCTTCTAAAACGTATGCCGACTGTATTTGCAACTGTGAAGCAGCTTCAACATTGAATATGGCGCTCACAGTCCTTGCATCACAGGCTTTTACTCATGCTAAGGCAGCATCAACATCGCAATCACATCTCGCATACGATTTGGAAGGTAGTGAAGCAGAAAACGGGGCCAGCCTCAAGCTGGAGTTGCGGGGAGGGCAGCTGGAGGCCATCAAAAGTATTCGAAATAACAGAAACAGGCCGTTTTTATTGCACGGAGTAACTGGATCCGGGAAAACCGAGGTGTATTTATCGGCTGTAATGGACGCTCTAAAGGAAAACAGGCAGGTATTGATTTTATTTCCGGAAATAGCGCTGACAAATCAGATCGTCGATCGCATAGAAAAATACTTCGGTATTCGTCCCGTCGTTTGGAACTCCATTGTTACCCACAAAAATAGAAAGGAAGCATGGATCAAGGCAATTTCCGGGGGCACGGGTATATTTGTGGGAGCGCGATCGGCGTTATTTCTGCCGTTTCGTGATCTCGGCATGATTGTGGTCGATGAGGAGCACGACTCATCCTATAAGCAGGAGGAAGGATGGTTTTACAACGCGAGAGACATGGCAATTGTGCTCGGACACATTCGAAAGATACCGGTGATTCTATCGTCGGCAACTCCGTCTCTCGAGAGCTATGTTAATGCGAAAAGCGGAAAGTACGGATACGCATTTATGGAAAGTAGGATTGGTGCATCGCAAAGTCCGTCCATACATCTCATTGATATGAGGCAGAGTAAATTCGATGGTTTTATATCTCCAGTTTTGTTGCGCGCCATAAAAAACACCATTGCCAAAGGAGAGCAATCCCTTATTTATTTGAATCG
>BNWJ01000168.1 GCA_025998735.1 Alphaproteobacteria bacterium
TACAAAGGATCCAGTATATTTAGGACATATAAAATCCAGAGGCTTCTTAGGATATGTCATGGTTCCAGTTCCTTCCATTTTGTCTTCTTTAAATTGCCCAGTATAAACTCTTCCGTCGTCAAAGTTAATCCGTGCATATTTTCCATATGCATCGACTTTGCGCTAAATATTATGAGGATCAACAAAGAAAAAATATCAGAAAAGCCTTATATTGCAATTCCATGAATTTCATGAGGTGCTTTGAAAGCTATCGGGAATCTTTAGGTCTCTCGAGAGTAGACGGCTCACATTGCTGTGGCCGCCCCTCCTCAAAACCGTGCTGGCAGTTTTCCCGCACACGGCTTCCAGTATAGTGAACTCGTTTTTAGATCGCGTCATTTTATGGTAATCCTAAATTCCCGAGAATTAACCTCCACAAAGATTTAACTTAGAATAAATTTTTTTAATTTACTTGTTAGGCTCGAGAGAAATCACGTCATCATCACCGAAAACCTCACAAAATTAGACCTGTTGCGTAGGCCTATTTTTGGTCCTGATAATCAGTGACTCCAAGAGGCTTTTGCAACAGGTCTATTGGTTGTGTCCGGCGGCTAACGCGTCTTGCAACGAACATAATCCTTTAAGATTGAGCTGTAATTCGACAGACAGCAGTAAGGCTAAATAGCTCAAAAAAGCGTATCCTCTCAGAGTTTCAACAGAATGCACACGCAATGGTAGTAAATTTAGTGACGATTTCGCAAAACCAAAAGTATTTTCTGCAATCTGGCGTGTATAATAAAGCGGCAATAGCTCGTCAATTTCAATTTCTTTATCAGAAACTAACACAAATTTACCCACATATGGCATTTTTTTCGGAAATTTCAGCGTTTGACAGGTTGTCCTGCTTTGCGTCTCGGATAAATTTATCCATTTTCTGGCCGCGCTGTTTTGTATCGCAACATACGTAAGCATAGCATGTATGTTCGCAAATTTCAGTCTTTATTTTTTGGATAAAGAGCGCGCGTTTGTTGAACGCAACAGCATTTTCTGCTGTTTCCAATGTGGTATTTGTTTGTTTAATCAATGACTTATGCAAAATTCTCCCAGCTGGCAGACGGGGCAAAAATGAAATTCCAGAATTAAATAAAGCTTGGATGTTTTTTTCGCTGTAATAACCAGCATCTATTATCGTCATTTGAGGATTTGCGCCGAGTTTTGACATCAATTTAAATGTTGTCGCAAGCGTTGAAACATCAACAATATTTCCCGCAACAAGACGAAAATACAAAGGCATGTGCGTAACCCTGTCAACCACCATAATTAGGCGGGTTTCCCTCTCAATTTCACCACCATGGCATCCATATTCTGTAAACGGAATATCGATTTCGTTTGGCATTCCAGTACTATCGACAACAACATCGCCGGAAATTTTTGCAGCTTGAGCGAGAAAAGTTTCAAAAAACTTGCGCTGCACTCTTTCGTCTCCAAGTTGCACTAGAAATTCGCTGATTCTTTGAGAATCGAGTTTGGCTTGCGGAAATAAAATTTTCGCGTAATTTCCTTTGTACCATATTTTTGCGTTTTTGCACGCATCGCCAACAATAATTTTGAAGAATAACAATGCGTTAAGTGTATGCTGCTCGGTCGGCAAAACGGCTCGAAATACATCTGCGAGTTTGCTTCTTTGCAGGCTTTTCCAAAGCAAATTTGTATCTCCATAGTTGAGAATTTGTCTGGCGCCAATCGCTACTGATTTGCTTTTTTTTGGCGCATATTCTTTGGTTTTTGAGTCTATAAGTGGCCCCATATAGGTTGTAATTTTTTTAACTTTTTTTGTTTCTTTATCTCGATACGATTTAACATCGTAAACGTACTTGCGGCCACCAATCGTTTTAATATGCAGCGACATAAAATATACTCCCTGTGGTAGTTATTAACTACCACCAAAGATAACACTTTCTTCTCTCTTTTTCCAGTCATTTCATCTAAAATTTAAATGCTGTGGAGGTTAATTTCAGGGAATTTAGGGTAATCTGCAAGATATTTTTGTAGGTAGGTACCATGGTATATTGTGTGGATTACGCAGTGAGCGGGTTTTTGCGATAAGTTTTGCTTTTTAAGCTTTAATTAGGCACTGTTTTCGGCTTTTATATAATTGACATTACAAAGCTGGAGGAAACAATGCCCATTGACGATTTTATCATT
>BNWJ01000169.1 GCA_025998735.1 Alphaproteobacteria bacterium
AAAAGAATAATGGATGCGGAGGAGCAGAAAATAAAGAAGGAGGAACTAACAAACGAAATTCAACGGGACTTTGTGCCATGGAAGGAGTTATATGTATCTAAGATGCGATTTTATACAGAAAATCAAGATGATCCACACAAACAGGAAGATTTTCTCTCTAAGAAATTGTGACCAAATAAACTGGATGCATTACTTTGGTGAAAGTAGGAACGTAGGTTGGTAGGGGCAAAACGCTGAGATTTCAACAGGATCGGAGATTCGGGATAATCGCTGAAATTTCAGCAGTCTGTGTTACCGTTCGGTTTTTGCGACACTTAATCACCTCACGTTCCAACTATCACCATTACTTTCGTATATACACATTCAAGATGAAAAAACTTGATTTTTTTTCCCATAAATTCCTACGTCGCTACGCTCCCACGACGAGTGCCTCTGGGTGCGCACCACGGGCATTCTTTAAGTAACGCCAGTGCAGCACGTAGCGACGTCGGGATCCATATGTGGTTTTACTCCGAATTATAACATTGACTGCGTACTAGCACATTTTTGAATTCCTGTCGTCGTACTTTTTCGGTAGCAAAAATCTGAATATAACAAAGGCAAAAGAAGCAATACACAGACTGTATATATACGCCCACTTGCCACCGTGCGAGCTCCAGATTCCTCCGGCAATCGTGGAAGCAAGAAAATATGCAGTTCCTACGGTTACGTAGTACACACCAATTGCGGTTCCCCTAACATGTATATCGACTCGTTCGCTGATTAGTGATAGGAACAATCCCTGAATAGCGGTCATTTGTCCTCCCCAGAGGAACGCCCCCAGATATACACCGAAAATCGAATGCCAAAAGGCAAGGGACATATTGGCCAAAATCATACATGCTATGCAAATCTGAATCAATCTGGCTTTACCAAACTTGTCGGCCAGAAAACCTATCGGAAATGACATTATCACTTGTCCAATGCTGATACACATGCTTTCTGTCCCAGTCCATGTTTTACTTAAGTACTGGCTGGCATAAATTGGGAACAATGATTCGGAAAAATGGCTAAGCTCAAATATGAATGCAAACAGCAGAACACTCCAAAACGACCTATCAAGCGTTTTCAGATATTTTATCTGTAGTGGATTCTCGAATCGTGTACTTTTCTTTCGAGGCTTTCCATCAACAATATCACCTTTGGGAGTTTTTATCTTAAGAACGCACAATATGGCCAGCGCTACCGGAATGGCGGAACATAGAAAAACGATTCTATAATTATTACAGCTTAAATACATTATAAGTATGGCGATTGGAGTTCCAATCAGCGCTCCTGTCGTTTTCAGTGAGCGGCTCAACCCATAGGATTTTCCTCTGTTTTCCATCGGCGACAGATCCGCTATTAGAGAATCTCTTGGCGTTGCCTGAAATCCATTTCCCAACCTTTCAATTGCCTGAATCATAATAACCATGAGTGGTGACGACGCAATCGAAAGTATTGGACGTGCAAATAATGTCAACAAACATCCTGCCAGTAGAATGCTTTTTCGATCACTCAGATAATCGCTGAGAACTCCGGAGAATATCCGACATGCAAAGGCAATATACTCCACGATTCCATCAACCATTGCAATTGTTTGTTCATCAGCATGCAGTACCGTTTTCATAAACATGCCTATCTGACTGTAGACCATGGTCGTAGACATTCCAAGAAATAATCCGAAAAGTGAAACTGCGAATACGCCTTTTGGAATTGCTTTTATGTTAGAAAAAAAGCCCTCACGGTGAGGGCTCGACGACGAAACTGCAACCTTGTTTGCTTCAACACCATTCTCTGTTCGTAATGCCACTTCTAATACCCCCTCACATTGGAATTATAGGAACTAATTATATATTTCATTAAATTCTTCATAATACATAAATTAACGAAGCTTACATTAAAAAACATAGAAACGCAACTCTGTGTGACATCGTTCTTAATAAACTTTTAGAAATCGCGCTGTCTGCTATTTCAAACGATAACATCACGCAGTGAGCGGGTTTTTGCGATAAGTTTTGCTTTTTAAGCTTTAATTAGGCACTGTTTTCGGCTTTTATATAATTGACATTACAAAGCTGGAGGAAACAATGCCCATTGACGATTTTATCATTAC
>BNWJ01000170.1 GCA_025998735.1 Alphaproteobacteria bacterium
ATAAAATCGTCAATGGGCATTGTTTCCTCCAGCTTTGTAATGTCAATTATATAAAAGCCGAAAACAGTGCCTAATTAAAGCTTAAAAAGCAAAACTTATCGCAAAAACCCGCTCACTGCGTAAATAATGTTCTTTATAATGCTCGCAAAGAATTTCGAAAATAGCGAGTTGCAGGTGAGCGCGACCGCTTATAATTTCAATGCCGTTTGCACAGGCTGTTTGTTCTACTATTGAAACGATAAGTAATTCTTCGTTGCATGCTTGCGCGTTCTGCGGATTCGAGAAGATTTTACAAACTTCTTTCGCTGTGCGAAGCAGATTCGATGCGTCTACTTCAAGCTTTGATAACGCATCTTCCTTTGATTTCTGGGATATTTTTTTTAAGCATAAGATCCTCCAATTTATTAAAACAAAAAATCGGCAAACGCCGAGAACACAGACAAATGTTATCAAAATACTAATAAAAATTAACTGAATATTAAGATTTATGTTTGCGTGTGGCTTTAGATAAAATCCTGCGAACACTGAATAGATATTTATGAGAGCATATGGTAATTGGAAATGAATATTTTGGCATTGGATCTTGGAACAAAATGTGGATTCGCCATTTGGAAAGATGGATCGATTATCAGCGGAACGAAGAAACTCCAGCACAATAAAAATGCATTTGGTTTGCGTTTCCTGGATTTCCGCCGTTGGCTGATTCGAATGATCGGGGAACACAATGTATATATGTTGTTTTTCGAAAGGGTTCATGGACACAAAGGAACAGACGCGGCACATTGCTTTGGTGGATTCATGTACACTCTCGCGAGTGTATGTGAGGAGTTCAACATTAAATGCACCGGGATTCCGGTTGGTACGATCAAAAAGTTTGCGACTGGAAAAGGCAATGCAAGAGTACACACAGATTGGGAAAAACTGTGTTATAAGTACAGAGATCCATCTTCCGATGTAGCTAAAGATAGAATGTTGAGATCTTCGTTCCCTGTATTTATAAAAATGCTAAATAAACTCACAAACGCTGGTCTAGAATTAGAACAATTGACAAATTGCGACAATAAGCAGGCAGTTGAATTTCTAAGGCAAATCGCCGAAAAGAGTACAATAAGAAACGATGTGGGCTTTTTGTTTAATGCGGTAGAAGATGATGAAGATGCAATAAAGTGTACTGTGACAAAAAGAGACAACGACCAAGAAAAATTTACTTTTATAATTTCCGTGGCTCCTGGACATTCAAAACTAGCAGGCGATTCAGCCATAGCCGACAATGCAAAAGAATATTGCCAACAGTTAGATGCTCAAACAGAGATTGATAATTTTCTAGGGGCTTATTTCAATTTTAATCCTTCTTTTTTCTTCAAAATTATAAAAGCACCACAGACTTTCACTGCACAGTTGGCCACAATGGCCTATACGGGGGGAGGAATGATTTCGAGTCCGTCAAATTTTCTTGTGAGCACGATAAAGTCAATAGGAACTCAAGCAACCATCGATTCTAGATACAAAGAATGTATTAAATTCTTGATCGAAAAATTCAGTGGAAAATTCGTGCTTCCTAGTTATAATCTTTCTTTTGTAGATTTTTTCGATGGATATGACAAAATACAGAATGTAGACTCAGGTTTAGCTGTGAAAATTCGTGTGGAACTAGGAGAAGATAGGTTCGATAGCGCGTTGAAAAGCAGCGCACCATCAATGTTGCGAAGAGAAGTGGAGCTAATAGGAAAACAGGCAGGTATTACGCCAGCATCCATAGATCGCATTAGATCTTTGATCGAAAAATTTACTGGGAGTTTAAAGATGGGTGCTTCCGACGTTTTTGGTCAAGACTTTCTCAATGGATATATAGAAATAGGAAAGGCATATCCAGTATTAGGCGATGGAATTCGGAGACAACTCGGAGGAGATAGATTCGATAGCGCAATCACAAAAATTGCTTCATATGTACTGATGAGCAATATAGCGTATACCGAGCCTAAATCTATAGAACTCATCTTACCACCCCGTGAGTTTTTACAATAGTTAAGAATATGCTATAATTCCAATAATTTTTAGAGATAATTGGAGTTTTAGATGAGACTAAAAACAGGAGCGGTTGCAGGTTTAGCAAAAGTCATAG
>BNWJ01000171.1 GCA_025998735.1 Alphaproteobacteria bacterium
CAAGATAGATCTAAAAGATCATTTTTGACAAAAGGATTGGCAACCATCTTCTCGATGATCGTCTCATCTACTTTCTTTCACGAGTTGTGGGCTCATGTGCCATGGATCACGTGAAAAATGTGCAAGACGGGTGGTAAGGTATTTCCCTATAACTTCCGTTGCCCACTGCGGCGCAACCCTCTCGTGAATTAGCTCAAATTCCGCAACCCTTACTCCAAAAAGACTCAAAAACATCGCCGGCTTCTTCTTTAAAATCTCATTTTTCATCATGAAAATCTGCTCCATACTGCATACAATAGATCTTTAACAGATCTTTAATCCATATACAATCTTATGCAACAGGTCTACTTAACGTGTTTTCCATTGAGGCACCTTCTCTTACTTTCATACTTTTTAACTAAATCATGACTCTTGACGTTTATCAACCCCTTTCTGTGGTATCACCTCCCAGGAAGGTGCGCCTACTGAATTCTCTTGTCTGAAGGATTGCGTCCGAGTTCAGATAGATATTAGATAAAAACAGTGACAGTTGAAGGCTGTTATTTGTGTATAACAAACAAACAGTAGGAGTCAATCTACAAAACTGACTCCCAGGAGGTTCTGGAGACACACAAGAGCTCTAGCAAACAAAACTACTCAATTACAGAGATAGCTACACGGTTCATTCTGTGAATTTCTTCGTTGGTTCCCTGTACAGCAATCGGTCTGTCTTTTCCATAGGAAATCGTTCTGACGCGCGCTCCGGAAATGCCTTGATTTATGAGATAATGAGCAGCAGCATCAGCTCTACGCTCTCCGAGTCCAATGTTGTACTCGCGCGTACCTCTTGTATCGCAATGTCCTTCAATAAGAACCTTCTTAGAAGAATTATTCTTGAGCCATTCGGCTTGACGTCCTAACGTCGCTTCCGCTTCTTGGGAAACGTTCGACTTGTCGTATGCAAAGAAGACTCTGTCTCCCGCATTAGCTATGAAGTTAGCGGCCGAGTCGCGCAGACTCTCATCACTAACAACCGATGCTCCTCCTCTCTTCCCACCGCCACTGCATTCATCGTCTTTTGAGCATTCGCAACCGGTTAAAAAAACCAAGCCGGCAAATGATAGCAGTCCAACAACGATCTTTTCCATTTTCCCTTTCTCCTTGCTACACATCATGATAAATCTAAAGAACAAAACACACTTGATTATACCAATATCACCATGAAATGAATATAACAAGCATGTATACCCCATTTGTACGATATTAATCAATACTACATGTAACACACAGTGCCATTTAAGGCTAACTCCGCCAAAATTAAACCATCTCTTAATATCGATATCAGATTTTTTCGTAACTTAAATAGACCTGTTGCAAAAGCCTACTGGAGCCCCTGATTATCAGGACCAAAAATCCGCCTATGCAACAGGTCTAATGATCACCCACCATCGACTAAAGTGGTGATAGTGTCTGTATAAGTTGATAAACCTCCCAAGCTCAAATTGTGAGCAAATTTTTAGTTTGAGAAGAAACAATAGTATTATAACGATCATTCATATCACAAAGCATTTTATAAATTTCGTCCACCACGTATTTCGACTGACGGTAGACACGAGAAAAAAGAGAGTTATATCGGTTAAGATATTTTGTTGCAAATCCACGAGCGTTTCTGTTTCTTTGTTTGATAAAGCCGTGAAAATTATTTACGGTATTAATATTGTAAAAACCAACGCCTTTGTTTTCGCTTTTTGCTCTCACTACAGAGCATTTTTTCGTTTCTTCGAGAACATTGTAACATTTTGCTTTATCACATAAGAAAAGAGTATATTCGCTTACTCTGTTGCCAAAAACGCTCTCGATGTCTGTTTTTTGAGGAGTTGCTCGATTAACTGAAAGCGCTATTCCTTTGCCTTCTCGCTCAACGGCTGTGCATATGCAGATACATTAGACCTGTTGCAAAAGCCTCTTGGAGTCACTGATTATCAGGATCAAAAATAGGCCTACGCAACAGGTCTATTCATCTGATATGCCGCGTTTTTGCGCAACGGCACCGTGCAATCTCGGTTTTCTGTAATAATCTGGCGGTAATTTTCGTCCTTTCAAGTTTTCAAGAACGTATGTTTCGTCTGCTTCGCAAACTC
>BNWJ01000172.1 GCA_025998735.1 Alphaproteobacteria bacterium
CCCGCAAGACAAAAGTTCAAGTTATTTTCACACAGATCCTTATGGTGTTTCTGCAGTTGGATTCTTGGCAGCCCTTGAGGCTGCTCACATCCGACAAGCTCCCGGCTCTGCCGGGACGTCATGACTCCATATTTAACATGCTATTATGTATAAAGCCTCAGTAATGTCAACAAGAAAACGCCATTTTTGGGAAATAATTTCTTTCTAGTAGACAGTCAATGTTATGATTGCTGGCTGAGTTGTTTTTTACTGTTAGCACTGGATTCTTACGCTCCTTCGGGGCTCTGAATGACGGTAGTTTTAACGTTTTATCCGGAGGAGCGCGTGGCGCGACGTAAGGATCCATGCATAGATGAAATACACAATTTCGTGTGTTTTTACTCCAAATTATAACATTGACTATGTACCAGTGTTGAAAGAATTCTTCCGGAGATATGCCCTATAAATCAAAACTCTACCAGAATAGCAAGAAAGATCCTTTTCAATTGCTGCTCCATAGAACAAGAAAGGCGGAGCCAAAACTCCGCCTTTTCATTCCGATAATTAAGCTATTAACGATTACTGGTTTTCATCTGTGCTTTGACTTACACTAACACTACTGCTTGGACTCAAAGATCTAGTACCATTTGAGCTTGAAGCACCTCCGAAGCGCTTAAAAAGCCTGGCTACGTCTGGTCGACCGCCACTGTATGTACCTAGAACTGGCATAGCGCTAATGCCGCTTAAACCTGGAAGGCTGCTACTTCTTGACACAGAAAAAGGGGAGGCACTTGCAGTTTGGTGTGTACTTGCTGCAACAAATGGGCTTTGTGATAATGAGTGCTTTACGGGCGTACCACTTTGATTCGCAACTACGCTTGGAGTCGCACTTGGACTTACGCTTGGCCTTACACTCAAAAAGCTGCTATTGACGAAAGGCGCAGACGATTGTGGCAAAAAACCCGGTGTTGACAACATGCCTTGGCCTACATCCCTACCTACTGGCCTTTTGGGCGGTTGCACCTTTGGTGAAATCGAAGAACTTGGGCGTGAAGAGCTACTTGGGCTTGAAGAGCTGCTGCTTAGACTCAAAGAGCGGACACTTGGACTTCCCAAAATGCCGCTGTTTGGGTTCAGGGGGCTGCTGCTTGGACTTGAAGATGCACCACCATTTCCGTCTTCATCGCTGCCATTATCATCGCGTATTTCTTCTAGCTTTTTTCTCTTTTGAGAGCCGGAGGAAGAGCTGCTGCTTGGACTTAAAGATGTGCCATAATCACGTTTACGTTTAGTCTTCTTCCAAGGAGCATTAAGATCATCATTCTCCTCTTCCTTCACGTTAATGCCGTCTACTGCCTGAACTTGAGGAGCCGGTGCTGGAGCTTCGCATCGCACTTTGAGACGATCGTAAAAAACTGCAAAAATGTCACCAATCTCTTTCCGCAACTCTGATTTATTGAGAGCAAAAAGTAAGTCGTCTAAAGCAGGCCGTCCAAATCTGGCTCCGATATGCTCAAAAACCTCATCTGCATAATCAGGAGCAGAAAAAGGACCACGTCTCTTGTTTTTTCTGAATGCGTTATTGATTTCATTTACTGCCTCGTTTACCCAAAACCCTTCCATCTTTTGAAGAGCGCAATAAACCCGGCTGAAAACGACACTGTGTTGCATTAAGTGTCCATCTTTTTCGAAAAGTGCACAAATTCTTTTAAAGTCAGAATAATATCCAAAATCATATCTAATACCCAAAAAAATTCTCTCTGCATAAGCTTCTGGAGAATTTATAGTAGCAGGGCTGGGTGACACAAGCTCCTTCTTGATTCCTGCATAAAACTCCATCATTTTAGCATCACCCGTACAGTCTGCTAAATCCACAGATACTGCCGAGATAAAAAACAAAACACAACTAATAATACCTTTTTTCATTTTAACCCTAAATTTAACCTACTGTCGATTGTAAAGGATTAGCAACAAGAAGTCAACCCTGTGTTGCAAAAATATAAATTTATTTTTAGTGCTGGAAGAATTCTTCCGGTGATATTCCATATAAATCAAGAACTGAGATTAAATCGATTGCATCGAAGCATTTTTTGGATAATTCGAATCTGCCCTCTCGAATCAATATTT
>BNWJ01000173.1 GCA_025998735.1 Alphaproteobacteria bacterium
TTGGTTAGACTCTGCCTGGCCGGTCTATCTCCGACTGTATTCCAAAAGCTTCAAACTTCAGAATCTCTTCTTTCATTTGGAGTCTATGATCTGATTCACTCCTCTCATTTCCTCTCTGTTCGCCCAAGCCATATTCTCAATTTAACTTGGTATATCATACTTTTTTAAAATGTTCAGAATTTTGTCCCTATCTTTTGAGGCAAAAATAACGATTATGGTATCGGCAGACATGGCTCCACATCCTTTGGCTGCCAATATCTCCTTTGTTTTCAGCAATTGATTTACGATACCGCGTGTTCTGTCCGTGACGAACCCATTTCTGTCGAGGAAATAAAAGAAATCCATTATATTTTTTATCAACATATCAGAATCACTTCGAACGAAACTCTCACGCACGTTTTCAACGAAGGCGTTTAGATCGGACACATCGATGGAAGGCAGCTGCCGCAAATGCACGTGGGTTTCCACTTTTGTGCCGGTTTTAAAAATAATAAAATCCAACTCACTGAAGTTCCAGTCCATATGCTCGATGCTATTGCTAGTAGCATTGAAATATATGTGCCGATTTTCCTGCTGCGCCACACAGTCTGCTCCGCTGGGACCTATGGATTGTCCACAATAACCTCTGTATTCGATGAGGAATGAGTCCAGATTCCACGCTGTATCAGTTAGTTTTCGATACAGCTGATGCAGCAATACGTACTGCGCACTTGACGCACCAAATCCACCGGCTCCATTGTGGGGATCGATAAAACTTAGTCGCAGGTTTCTGAAAACATCTAGATGCTCTAGAAAAAACGAAAATGCCGGAGATTGCTCATTTACTCCAATAAAAGACGTACGATCGCCGTGCTCTGCCACCAATTGAAACGTGGGATCCGCAGTCAGCACCACAGCGCCACCTCCAAAAAGCACAGCGTACTCACCAACTAAAAACGTCTTGCTTTTTGCGGAGAAAACCATGGGCATAAGAAAAATATCTGGCTCCTCGGGACGGGCTCGAACCGCCGACCCAGTGGTTAACAGCCACTTGCTCTACCTCTGAGCTACCGAGGAACACTAACACAAGATATAGATATCAAAAAAACACAACGTTTACTAGTATGTTTTTTGGTTTTTTTATCCTTAAAAAATACTGGATACGTAGTCGCCGCTGAAGAAGTGATCTTTTGTTAATGCATGAGAGCATTGAGTTAATTTTTATGCTATAGCAGTTGCAATATTTGAACAAAATTCGCTTTTCACTAGAAACATCTACGAAACCTTACGACAAAACACCATAAAATCTTTTGGAGCGGGCGAAGGGATTCGAACCCTCGACACCAACCTTGGCAAGGTTGTACTCTACCTCTGAGCTACACCCGCTTACGAGAAATCGTGTAAACAAAATCAACAATACCTCTCTCGCGCGACTTACATGATACACTTTTTTTGTATGAACACAAGAGAAAAATCATCATGAGCTATACATAAAATTTTAGCGATCTATCTAATTGATGTTTAAATAATTTTAAGCGTTAAAGCATCACTTGATTGAGTTGCAGGATCTAAAAATGTACATAAACGTGAAGTCACTTAAATCTCTTAAAATTTTAAAATCTCTTGTGTCGCAAATATTTTTGTTTTGTTAACAACTTATTAATGAATTGTTGATAGCATAGTAATGTGTTGATTTAGGAGGATATGATGAAGATGAAACGGATTCTTGTTGCTGGCTGTACGTTGGTTGTTACATTGCTAGGTGATGTAGATGGTGGTGAAACCAAAAAAGTAACGCGCCAAAACGCGACGAATGGTTATACGTGGTTCAGGGGTGGTAGCGGTAATAAAGGTAGAAGTTCCGGTAATTCTGGTGCCGGTCCAAGCACTCCTTATGGTGGTAGCCATCATGGTAGTCCTCCAGGTGTAACTCCCTCTCCAAGCAGTACTTATACAAGTCTACCCCCCCCCTCCAGACAGGGGCTCAAGTCTTACCACCCGTCTTGCACATTTTTCACGTGATCCATGGCACATGAGCCCACAACTCGTGAAAGAAAGTAGATGAGACGATCATCGAGAAGATGGTTGCCAACCCTTTTGTCAAAAATGATCTTTT
>BNWJ01000174.1 GCA_025998735.1 Alphaproteobacteria bacterium
CCAAAATCGTGTCAAAAACCGAGGAGATGCTAAATGCGTCTTTGAAGCTGTTGTTTTCCTTATCTTTTGATGGAGCCTTTGAACCATATTATGAAACTTTCTCTACTATATTTGCCTAAAAACTCTCGATTCTACAGATGCTGATAAGGAGCATAGAAGTTAGAGATGATGGGATTAAAATCAACCTGAATCTTGAGAACTTTGATGGATTTCTGATAGAGCTGGCGGCGTAGATTAAAGTGATGATGGCTTGAAATGAACCAAGAAGTTTTTATTCC
The DNA here is from genome assembly GCA_025998735.1 of Alphaproteobacteria bacterium. GTDB lineage: Bacteria > Pseudomonadota > Alphaproteobacteria > UBA3830 > UBA3830 > BNWE01. The sequence continues at coordinate 279 of BNWJ01000174.1, forward strand.
GATAAAAGTAAGCATTCGTAAAGGTCGTCGAGCCATCGTCAGAAAGCCTGGCGATCAACACGTCAACACGCAATTTTCAAGATTGCTAACCAAAGCCAAATGGCTCGAAAGCCAGCTGGAAAAATGTCCTGAAGCAACGCTCAAGGAATTCTGCGACGCTAACAAAATTTCTCCGAGATATGTGCGCTCAATAATGTCCATGAATAGGCTCAGCCCCAAAATCAAAAGGCTCATTATGGACGGCTACGCTCCCTATCATCTGTCAGTTCAAGATATTACGAACAAGAAATTCCCGATATTGTGAAAAGATCAAGAAGCGATGTTTGTGAGATGAAAACACTTAGGAAACATTACTGAATAAAGCGGACAAATGATATGCGCGAATGGAGTTACGGCAGAGGAGAGCAATATGTTCATATTGTTCAGTAATAATCCATTAAAATCACTGTTGTTTCACAATCCATTCGCCATTTTTCCTTGAGCCAACGCGCTCAAGTAGTCCAATTTCCTTTAATTTACTGATCTGCATTTCGGCATTTCGCTTTGTCATTTTGAGCAAATCAGCGACAAGAGTTACAGTCATTTTAGGATTTTCAGAAAGCATTTTCAGGATATTTTTCTGCGTTTCATTTATACCGAAGTTTATACCGAAGTTTATACCGAAATCATTTGTTTCACTACTGTTATGGCGAATACGAAAACAAATCGAAAAGAGAGTCGTAGTAATCTCGAACTCCGGCTCAGGCAGATTATCAATAATACAGCCGTTTTTCATTTTTTCTATGCCACGCCCCCAAGCTTCAATCTGACCTGAACGAAAAAATGCTCCAGCAATCAGGGGATTGTGAGGATTCGATTTTCCTCCGGAAACAAAATCATTGATTGCGTTTTCTGCAATACAGCATGAATTATAGATTATTACATGGTCATCATAAATTTTTATATGAATAGGGTTTCCTGTGCTGTAGTCACGATGAACTATAGCATTCAAGACGGCTTCACGCAAAACATCACGTGGCATAGGATAATTATCTATTCGTTGAATTCCTTCGTAGTGAATCAACCCTTTAAAATATTTAGTATAAATTGTATCAATCACCTTATCAGCAATGCCTATGAGCGAGCCGCCTATTTCATCTTGATAAAGCAGATCAGCATCATTTTTAAAATAGCCAATTTTTATAAACGAACCATAGCACCATTTATCTGGATCTTGATGAAATAACAACATTGCAGCCTTCAATAAGTGTTTGCTTTGCATTAATTTTAATGCTTGTAACAACTCCTCATCGTTTATTGCCACATCGTCTACAGTAAGCCGCTTGCTTGTTACGGCTTTTTTGCGAAATACGTCAAATGCATCGTGATAAAACTCTTCCATATTTACATGTGGTACAGGCGCAGAATCCCATGTCCGACCATATTTTTGCAAGATAAATTCATCAAGTGCAGGGCCAGTAAGTTCAAGGTTGACGCTACCAGAGCGATAGTAATATTTGCCGCGATAGCTGATGGCATTTGGATGAGCGTCAACTTGAATTGCGATATAATTGAGATTCCCTTCACAGCACAGATTAACATCCGCTACGATACCAATAGTGCTACGAATTTTGTTTGGTAGTTCTTCAAGAAGCGCTGCCACGTTGTCGATACCGATCACTTTCCCCTTGTCGTTGCGACCTTACCACCCGTCTTGCACATTTTTCACGTGATCCATGGCACATGAGCCCACAACTCGTGAAAGAAAGTAGATGAGACGATCATCGAGAAGATGGTTGCCAACCCTTTTGTCAAAAATGATCTT
>BNWJ01000175.1 GCA_025998735.1 Alphaproteobacteria bacterium
AGCATCCGACGAAACTGCAACTAACGGAGTCAGGCCTGGAAAAACTCGACTCCGTTGTGGAATTTTTGTGCAGCTATACACAATTTAACTGAGAACGCGGATTGTTGTTCAACTGGATCACTATAGTCGCTACTCTCCGGCGACCCAAGGGTCTCTGGATGACAAAAAGCGCTAAAATTACCGTCATTTAGAGCTAAAAAAGAAAAATATTTTTATTGCGAGTTTTTTTTGCACAAAAGGAAGTCATAGATATAAATATCAATATGCGCAAGGTGTCAATCGATTAATAATCGACGCCAATAACACAAACTACAAAAATTCTTCGAAATACGGAGGAATTGGCGCAGTAATTTCCATATTGAGCTCATTTAGAAATACCTTGTGGGCGTGGAGAAACATTTCCTTATGTTTTATATCTTGGTTATATTTTTTATCACCCAATATTGGCGCCTTGAGAACTTCCGAGCAATGAATTCGCAGCTGGTGCTTCCGTCCGGTGGCTGGTTTTAGCTCCAGCAGAGCATAATCTCCACAGGATTTCATGAGACGATAGTGAGTCACCGCATTCAATTCCACATCTCGATCGTTTCTAATGGCGAAATCGATGGTTCCTTCTTTTTTGATGAAATTTCCTGCAGAACAATCGACCACAGCGATGTACGTCTTTTTTACACGATTTTCGCGAAAAAGTTCCGTAAGCTTTCTCGCAATGATCTGATTCTTTGCGATCAACAGAACTCCAGACGTATCCTTATCTAGGCGATGCACCAAACGACATTCGCACTTGCGATGCGCCTGATATATTTTCAAAAAATCATCAATGCAGATGGAAACATTTGTCCCAGACTGCACCGCAAGTTTGGGAGGCTTATTTAGGGCGATAATGTCTTTGTTTTCGAAAATTATCATGGATTCAAACTGATTTATCAGCTTTTTGCTATGATTGGACTCCAGATCCAACACGACAGCTTCTTCGACCACAGAACCGAGATCGGCGAAAATTTTCACGATATCTCCTGTGTGCAATCGATCGGAGCCAGACACTTTCTTGCCATTGATCTTGACTTTGTTTGTGCGGAAAATTTTTTGGAGAAACACATAGCTAACGCCTTCACGTAAATTTTTCACGATCCTGTCCGCGCGAACTCCATCTTCAGATTCTGTTACAATATGTTCCACAATTGTTTTCCTATAGCAAAGTCGTTTTGGCGCATCATCTAATTGCTCGTCATTTTGGAAACTGTGCAATTTTCAGCTTATAATCGGGAGTCTAACATGCATTCCGACCAATTCAAAAACTTTATTGGTGCCGATGTTTCTAAAGACATGCAACCTTTGAATTATGCTACGCATCGAAATCTCTGTATATGATCGACCTTTATCGATGTTTGCGATGAAAAGCCTCGTCACTGCACATTCTTTTATTAATAGACTTATTGATTTTAATTGGTTTTTTGTGGCATTACATATGTTTTTAGTAACTTTTATAGTATAAACTAGGATTAACATCCTGGAAGATAATATGATAAATTTTTTCGAAAAAGAGTCTTTTGGTTTCCTTAAAAACATTAATTTGTTTCAGCTTGCTGTTTTAAATCCTCAGATTGCGATGCTTTCTTATCTGAAAGTCGGGGAGAAAATGATGGCTCAGCCGAAAAAGATAGAGATGTCTCAGCAGGATTTTCTAAATAGAATACTGGAACTGCAGAGAAATTTTGTCGGGGACATTTGTAGAGAAATCAGTAGAGATAGCACAATCGACCTGAATTACAACGCAAAAAAAGAAAAATTCGAGGACAATCCATTTGAAAATAATCCTGCCATGCGATTCGTGCGGCAATTTCACGAGACTACCGCTAACTGGATGCTGGATACGTTGGCCAGCATAGATAACGTTGATGAAAAGATAATGCACTCGGCCAGATTTTTCCTGAAGCAATACATAAATCTGATGTCTCCAGATAATTTCCCGTTTTTAAATCCGAAATTTCTGCAAAAGACGCTTGATACAGGCGGAGAGAACATTAGGAAAGGCCTTGAAATACTTCTGGAGGATCTAAAC
>BNWJ01000176.1 GCA_025998735.1 Alphaproteobacteria bacterium
AATTGATACAGTAAAAAAGTTTTTTATGTGAGAATCAAATATGCAAAGAAAATCCTCGGCCGCATCTCTTGATGTTTCAGTTGTTATTCCGGTTTTTAACGAACAGGAAAACGTTACTGTCCTCTGCGACAGACTGCTGAAGACAATGGACGCCACCGAGAAAAAATATGAAATTATCTTTGTTGATGATGGCAGTCACGATAGAACATTACCCATTCTAAGGGAAATTTTCGAGACACGCTCCGATGTCATTCGGATAATTACCTTCAATGGAAATTATGGTCAATACGTGGCTATCCTCGCTGGGTTTGAGCATGTGCGCGGTGAAGTAATCGTAACACTTGATGCGGATCTGCAGAATCTTCCGGAAGAAATTCCTAATTTGCTGGAAAAAATGGAAGAAGGGTACGATCTTGTGGGCGGCTACAGAGCTGATCGCAAAGACGGTTTCTTCAGAACATATGCATCAAAAATAATAAACTACATAAGATACAAAGCCACCGGCATAAAAATGATGGATCACGGCTGCATGCTGAGGGCCTACAAAAGATACATCATAGATGAAGTGGTGAAAACACGAGAAACATCTACTTTCATCACTGCTCTGACCCAGAAATTTGCTGGAAATCCAGTTGATGTACCTGTTTCCCACGAAGAAAGAAGTGCCGGAAATTCAAAATACAATCTCTACAAGCTAATTCGCATAACCTTCGATCTTCTGACGGGATTTTCGCTACTGCCGCTCCAGATATTTACAATGTTCGGCATGCTGATTTCGTCAGCAAGCATTGTGTATTTTTTTGTGGAGCTCTTCAAAAAGGTCATCTCCAATCATCATGGATACGGATTGCATTTCGCGTTTGTTTTCCTACTGCTGAGCGTTATTGTGTTGGGAATCGGTTTGCTGGGCGAATACTTGGGACGAGCATATTTCGCCGTCTGCGAGCATCCTAGTTTTGTGATACGCGATATTATCGAAAAGAGAAGAAAAGAGGACAAAAAACAATGAAAATATTAGTAGTCGGAGCAGGTGGTTTTATCGGAAGTCACCTGTTAGAGGAGATTCTCAAAAATCATCGGGATTGGGCTGTTACAGCTATCGACATATGTGAGGCCAAGATCTCGCGTATGCTGGACGATGAAAATTTGAGATTTTTCAATATTGATGTCGTAAAAGAATATGAGTCGGTTGAAGAACACGTGAAGATTTGCGACATAGTACTTCCTCTGGCGGCTATAGCGAGCCCGGCGATGTATGTGACGGATCCGCTGCGGGTATTTGAGCTTGATTTTGAATCGAATCTTCGCATAGTAAAATGGGCAGCCCAATATAAAAAACGCGTTATTTTTCCATCTACTTGCGAAGTATACGGCATGTGTGAAGACGAGGAATTTCGCGAAGAGGAATCCAATTGCGTTACGGGACCGATCAACAAACAGAGATGGATCTATTCCTGCTCCAAACAAATGCTGGATCGCGTTATCTACGCCTACGGCATAAGAGACGGCCTGCGTTACACACTGTTTCGCCCGTTTAACTGGATTGGGCCAAAATTGGACGATATCACCAATCCCAACAACGGCAGTTCAAGAGTGGTGACGCAATTTCTGAGCAATATCATTCATGGAAAGGACATAAACCTTGTAGATGGCGGCAACCAAATCAGATCATTTACGGACATTGCCGATGCTACAGCTGCTCTGATAAAAATCATAGAAAATGAAAATAATTGCGCAGATCAGCAGGTATTTAACATTGGCAATCCATATAATCAGCTGAGCATAAAGGAATTGGCATATACTATAGTGGAATTGGCGAAGAAATACGAAAAGACAAGATCTTTCGCTGAAAAAATAAAGATTCTAGACATCAATCCAGACGAATATTATGGAAAAGGATACCAAGACGTTTCCAAACGTGTGCCATCAATCAAAAAAGCCGAATCCCTGCTCCGATGGAAGCCAGGGATTGGCGTAAAAGAATCTCTAAGAAAAATAACGGATTTCTATTGTTAACCTTGGGAAGTAAAAG
>BNWJ01000177.1 GCA_025998735.1 Alphaproteobacteria bacterium
CAAAAATATCGCTGGCTTCTTCTTTAAAATCTCATTTTTCATCATGAAAATCTGCTCCATACTGCATACAATAGATCTTTAACAGATCTTTAATCCATATACAATCTTATGCAACAGGTCTATTGGATTCCCTTTGACGTTGTGAAAATCACTTGGCGTTTGTTGGTTTTTTCTGGATCTTCCAAACCTGCTTTGATGCGATTCCGAAAATTCAGTAGATCCTGCAAATCAACACTTGCGTATTGTATGCGAGTGTCTCCGTACCAAACGGAAGTAACCCGTCGGCCAGACTGCAATTCGCTAATTGCTTTTTCGATGGCTTCCAAATTCTGTTTGCTGTACATAATTCATTCCTCTCATATTTGTATATTTGAGATTTGGATGAAAAATGTTCGCGAGTTTTGAGATTTATTTCATTTTTTTGTTAGGCGTAGAGAACGAAACCTATTCCCGTTCGGGAAGATTATGTAATTTATTCGGTTTTTTTCTAAAAAATATTCCCGTTCGGGAATAGATTTTTTGGAACAGCACAGTTACATTCGGAGCTCTTCCAAATATTTTGAGTATTTTTAGAAATTAGAAAAGCGTAATTAATGCACCAACGAGGTTATTTCGCAGATAGAAAGCTCTGTTACTTCAGCAATATCTTCGACATTCATTCCTTTGGATAATAGCTTTAATGCAGTTTCTTTTGCTTTCTCTGCGATGCCTTCTGCTTTGCCCTCTGCTTTGCCTTCTGCTTTGCCTTCTGCTTTGCCAATGGCGATGCCTTTAGCGATGCCTTTTTCGTCAGCTTCATTTAGATCCATAGTAATTTGAGTATCATAAATTCTGCGCATTTCCACACTATTCATATACTCATTTTGCAGGCTTGGATTCCACTTTGCGTATTTCATCCTCCTAAACCCTTCATAAACAATATCAGGCATAATTCCCTCCTTGTGCATTTTTTCTACGTACTCTTCAGTAAATTCTTTGGCATGTTTCATGATACTCAACCACCATTGCATTATCGTCAAATCAACGGTCGGCGGGAACAAACTCAAAAACCTTTCCGCTCTCGGAAGTTCTAGCTGGATCATCTGTAGATAGTCAATCTCCTGACCGGAAAAACGATCTGTCATGACATAATGCTTCAAAAAAACTCCATTTTGCATAGGATTTTTAGAAACTCGCTTGAGCAACTCGTCCTCGCAATTAGGTCTATGGATTCCCCTTATCCTATTGGAATCGTAGTCAAGTATCTGTATAGCATATACTCGATTAAGCTTTTCATACCAGCACTCGGAATCTGAATCTTTTATGTTTTTCATTGAGGCGAATTGGTTGGAATATACACGACTGGCGTAAAATAGCGCACGTTCGTCAAATTTTATATGCCGAAATACTTGGCACTCCAGAAGCAAACGCTCGTTCCGTTCATTGATGGCGTGATAATCCATGGAAAATGCTCCGATATCGCATTTTTCTATAGCTGGCATATCAAGAAAGGCAGATTTCAGAGAAACGATTGGATTCTCTTGAAAATCAGGCACCAGAGAATTTATTATGGATACAGCAATAGAATCGCCGCCCTCACCATCTAACGACAGCAGCTGCTTAAATGAGCAGTTATATAAAGGAGAGGCATATTCAATTTTTTTTTCAGTATCCACACCAATCACCGATTCACTAATTGAGGCCATAATACACCAGACCTATTGCGAAAATCTTCAGGAGCAAGAGATGCAATTCGCAACAGGCCTATCATTCTCATAAGCGTATCACAGTTTTTTGGAAAAGTACAGTTCTTTTTTGAGGCAACATTTTTGATGTAAGCTTCAAAACAGCTCTACGGTTGCACCTATTTATCGCACTTTACGATGAATCGGATGCCAATTCGTAAATCGCGGTAGACGGGGTACGGCTTTGGCGGCCGTCCCCACCCCGCACAGGTAGGGTCGAGCAATGGCGCGTTAGCTGAGATAGCCACGTTTCCATCGCCCGCCACGTCAAACGCAGCGTGCGGATT
>BNWJ01000178.1 GCA_025998735.1 Alphaproteobacteria bacterium
GAAAAAACAATTCCGATCAAAAAAATCCCACTTCAAACACGGTCTTCGATATATAACTAACACTTTGTTTTATCTGTCTTTTTCTCATACTTTGTGGATGTTCCTAAAACTCACGGGGTGATAAGCTTTGACACTTTCTATATCCTTTAGCGTTGCATCAGCCTTTGAGTTCGTGTCAATTATAGTGTATGCTACTCCGTTTCTGTTTTTATTGATCGTAGCGTCGTTGTTTTTAGTTATTACCAGGAGCACAAGACTGAGCACAAAACTTTTCTGCTAGCCCAACGGCATCTTCCATGCTTATATTCATCAACTGTGCTATATCCCCTACCGCAGCAGAAGGCATTTTGCCACTTCGATGTTTTTCGGTGAGTATTTCTATTAACACCGGAACGAGTCCTCTAGTGTTCATTGGAAACAAATCTAAAAGCTTTCGGCACTCATTTGACCTATTACAAAAGCCTCATGAAGCGATCCAGGCATTGTTTGTGCGCCAGGTGCCTGTTCTTGCTTTTTGGGAGTTGTTAGTGTACTAGCGGCAGTGCTATTTTTAGCACTTGCTGACACAGTAGTGGATAGCAACGTCGTTGCGCTTGAAGATGCGCTAGCGGCAGAACTGCTAGCATTTGCTGGTGCAGCAGTATGTTGTTGCTATTTAGGCATAACTCTCTGTTTGCTATCACTAGTCTTGCTAGCATTCTTTGACATAGTAGGAGACGGTGGCGTTAGTGCTCTGGGAGGAGAGACCGACGCACTAGCAGCAGAACTGCCAGAGCTTGCGGATGCAGCAGCGGATAGCATTGGTCCATCGACATTGCGAACGCCACTACTAACACCATTACTGACAAAATTTACATGTACTCCTGGTATAGATAATAGTTGATGTTGTAATTCTATTCTTTCATGAGCTGCATTTAATTCATTGTCCAAAAGACGAGCTATCCCATAACATCTCGAATATTCTCGCATAAGTTCTTCGTACTCTTCAGCATAGTAGACCTGTTGCAAAAGCCTCTTGGAGTCACTGATTATCAGGACCAAAAATAGGCCTACGCAACAGGTCTAATGATTCAATATATTTTCAAAACGTTCTTCTGTTTCCTTAAAATGTTCTTCTCTACTCTGCTTTTCCGCTTTTAGACGAGCATTTTCTTCCTCAAGAGCTTTATACTGTTCATTGAGATCTGCCAAACGTTTTTGTGACTTATCAAAACATGCCCCTATTACAATATTCTCTTTTTCTTTTTCTTTCACCTTACATTCAAGATCGGCCTTTTCTTTTTCAAGTTGGCCTACACGCATGGCCAAACGAGCTGCCGCTGTTTTTGCCTCCTTCTCATCTTCTCTCGCCAGATCCACTTCTTGCTCTGCGTCAGCCCTGTGTCTACTTGCCTTCTCATACGCGTCCTCGACATCCTCGAGTTTTCCTTCAAAGCGTTTTATTTCAGCCTCACAATCGTCTTTTAGCCTCCGCATCTCATCTTGGTGTCTTTTTTCTTGCTCTTTTATTTTTTCATTTGACAGTTGGGCCTTTTTTGCTGAGTTTTGAATAGCGTCCTTCTGTTGTAAGTTAACCGTTTTTAGACGCTCTTTTTCGTCTTCAGATTTCTGCTTTTCGCTTTCAGCGTTCAGCTTTTCTTTTTTTAGAGCTTTATTTTTTTCCTCTAAGTCTTTTTTCTCTTTTTGGAATTCGTCAGTCTTTTCCTGCAGTCTTGCATTCACCCCTTTAACCTCTCTTTTGTACGATGCAACTTGTGTCTCAAGTTTTTCTTTCAATTTCGCTATTTCATCAACTTCTTGATGCAATTCGCTTAATGCCTTTTCAAGTTCTTTATTTTCCTTACGGCTGGCTTCCGCTGCTTGTTTACTTTCCTGTAAGCAATTGTTACCAAATAAACTAGAGGTTTTGCTTTTCTATAGGCGAAATGACATAGTTCCATTCACCGTGAAAATCATCACGGCATATATTAACTGCATTGAATTCGTTATCCGTGACCTTTCG
>BNWJ01000179.1 GCA_025998735.1 Alphaproteobacteria bacterium
TCCAATAATGCTTCGCTACCTTCTTTATTGTGTCCGAGCACTATCTTCAATGTCGAAGCTGCATCGATATGGGTAAATGCGTGTGGTGCAACCACCGTCACGCTGGTCGATGTCGAAGCTGCTTCGATATGAGTAAATGCAGGTGCGGCACGAACTCATTCGTAATGCAATCTACAGAACAGGAGTTCTATTTCATCATCGGTTACCCTATAAACAATTCTATGATATTTGTTTATGCGCCGTGACCAACAGCCGGAAAACTCATACTGTAACGGCTCTGGCTTTCCAATGCCACAAAAAGGATTTCTTACGATGTCCTCAACCAATCTAGATATTTTTTCAGCAATTCTTTTGTCGTTCTTTTCCCAATATCTAAAATTTTCTTTAAATGTTGAGCTTAATACCAAATTCATCGAAAAACTCCTTTGCCGGCGTTGTCTCTCCTGCTTTCACTTGTCTCAATGCCTCAAACATCATATCTCTATTGGCTTTTGTGCTTAACAAAAAAGCTGTCTCATCCATAGATTCATATTCATCAGCGGAAATTATTACTGCTCTATCGCCGTTTTGCCTTGTTATATACACGGGCACATTATCGGCGCATACAGTCGATAAAATATTAGCTAAATTCTGTCGAGCTTCGCTATACGACACTTCTTTCATTGCATATCTCCATTTATTGCACAACTTTATTGTACAACAAAAATGATTGTATTGCAAACATTTTCCGACGTTAGATGCGGCGTAATACTGATTATTGTATGCCAGTACGCACTTCAATGTCGAAGCTGTCTCGATATGAGTAAATGAGTCCAGCGTCACGCTGGTCAATGTCGAAGCTGCATCGATATGAGTAAATGAGTCCAGCGTCACGCTGGTCAATGTCGAAGCTGTCTCGATATGAGTAAATGAGTCCAGCGTCACGCTGGTCAATGTCGAAGCTGTCTCGATATGGGTAAATGAGTCCAGCGTCACGCTGGTCAATGTCGAAGCTGCATCGATATGGGTAAATGCGTGTGGTGCAACCACCGTCACGGTGGTCGATGTCGAAGCTGCATCGATATGGGTAAATGAGTCCAGCGTCACGCTGGTCAATGTCGAAGCTGCATCGATATGAGTAAATGAGTCCAGCGTCACGCTGGTCAATGTCGAAGCTGCATCGATATGGGTAAATGCGTGTGGTGCAACCACCGTCACGGTGGCGCCACTCAGGCTCGAAGGCTTGATTTTGTGTAACGGATGTGTTACAGTAATTGCTAATAGTATAGGAGAGTCTAATGTCAACTACAACAAATCCAAGGATAAATGTTACGCTAAGCCCCAATGAATTTACCTCTATCCAAGAATACGCAACTGCTATGAAATCGTCGTTGTCGCAAGCGTTACTTAAATTAGCGCTGGAAAAACTTGATGATTATGAGGATATGATGCTTGGTGAAAAATGCTTAAAAAGAATGAAAGATGCTAAGTCTTCGCCTCGTCTAACCATGAAGGATTTTGAAAATGCTTTTGATGAGCTTCCAGAATAATGTACAAAATTGAATTCATTCCGGCTGTCATTGAAGAAGACTTGAAGAAGCTAACTAAAAAACTAAAAAACACCTTTGTGACAGCAATAAACGAACGTATTGCTGTGCGGCCATATGATTTCAAACACCTATCAGGTAAGCACTATCAACATTTTTGGAGACTGCGAATTGGTAATTATCGTATAGCATACAGCATAGACGAAAACGAAAAAACAATAACCATCATGTGCATTGAGGTTCGTGGAAATGTATATGACAAACTAAAATCACGAGTTGACAATAACTGAAAGTATGGCCTCCGGCAAGCGTGACGCCAACGTGACGTTGGATCCAATAATGCTTCGCTACCTTACCACCCGTCTTGCACATTTTTCACGTGATCCATGGCACATGAGCCCACAACTCGTGAAAGAAAGTAGATGAGACGATCATCGAGAAGATGGTTGCCAACCCTTTTGTCAAAAATGATCTTT
>BNWJ01000180.1 GCA_025998735.1 Alphaproteobacteria bacterium
TTCCATATGCATCGACTTTGCGCTAAATATTATGAGGATCAACAAAGAAAAAAATATCAGAAAAGCCTTATATTGCAATTCCATGAATTTCATGAGGTGCTTTGAAAGCTATCGGGAATCTTTAGGTTTCTAGGAAAAAGCCCTGCTTGCTTGCGTTTGTCAAGCGTTTTCGCAATATAACCACGAAAATTTGTTTTTTTAAAGTAGCGCCGAACAGTGGCACACTCTTATGCCGGTGAGTACTCGAGCCACTTCCCAGATGAGCCACCATGATGCAGTTTGTTCTGCAAAAAATTTAGTTTGCGTCAAATGATTTTCTGAGGTTTTCGTTGTCTGCCAGGGATGCGAAACACGAATAATCCATTTTTTTACAAACGCATATGGATAACACGACTCTTTTAAATGCGAATGATATTACAAGAATTGATGGAAAATGTTTTAACTCCGTTATAACGTATTTGTTATCAATGCTCTTGGACGAAGATACATCAAATATGCTGAAATCAGCCGATATTCCGATTTTCATATATTTGGAGGCCGATTCAAGTATCGTCCACAGTGTGCATTTTCCGCATTCTGTATCATCAAAAAAAGCGCCGTTGGTTTTGAAGAAGTCCAAATCAAGCGATAATCGATACCGGAAATTATCGATATGTTCGATGTCTAGGGCCACAATGATATCTCTCGAATGACAGATGGATACTCCCAGTTCTCCGGAATGTGCCATCGCCAAATCATAATTTTCATTCAATAGGATGGGATTTCCCGGGATGGCATTTGATATCTTTATGCTTCTAATGGAATCTTTTTGGATGAGCGCATTGGCTGCCATCTTTGCCGACAGTCTTCCCAGAACATAGCTCATGCGTTTTTTGGGAAACTCATACTTGTTGAACGTGGCGAGATCTTCATTGTCGAATATTTCTTCGGCTATTTCTTGCAGGTTATTAGTAGATACACGGACAGCACATAAGCTAATTCTAATCGGATGAACACACTGACGATATTGCATATTACTCATGACGCTACTCATTAAAAATAGCAACAATGGATTGATCCTACTGGATTCCCGCTGCGCTTGCAAGAACGACGGAAGACGTTAAAAATTATCGTCATTCACAAAGGCTCGTAGGAATCCAGCGAAAAAAGGAACCTCAAAAACATACTATGTAAAACAACCCTGGACTTCCGGCACATCATCCTTGGCAAAGCCGAGAACACTCGATTCTCGCTTCGCTTGCAAGAATGACGGCGGAGGTTGTAGCGTTAGTGCTCTTACTGCAAAGCTCCTACTCAGAAACTGGTGCTTCTGAAGTATCCGCAACAGCCTCTACGGCAACAGCCGCTGTATTTTTCTTAACGTAGATATTCTTCTCTAGAATTCTGGATGCTTTTCCAACTCTGTCGCGCAGGTAGTACAGCTTCGAGCGTCTTACGGCTCCGCGGCGCACGACTTCGATCTTTATATTTGGGGAATAGAGCGGGAAAATTCTCTCGACGCCCTCTCCAAAGGAGATTTTTCTAACGGTGAAGGAAGATCCTACACTTCTGTTGCGTCTGACTATGCAGACACCTTCGAAGGACTGCATACGCTCCTTCTCGCCCTCAACGACTTTCACGAGAACCTTCACGGTATCTCCGGGAGCAAACGCTGGTATGCTGCCGTTGCCCAACAATCTCTCGCACTCACTATTTTCAAAATTTTGCAAAATATTCATAACACATTCCTAGAACACATGATCTATTAGATATCATAAGTCGACGGAAAATTCAAATGTTTATTGACGATAAAATCGCGATTTTAAATAGATCTGTTGCGCCCCAGGGCTTCATGTATTTTTCTCTGGCATAATAAAGGTATGATTAATTTGTTTAGTCATTTGCACCGAGAAGGTGTTGCAACATTTTTTCGGGATTTTGAGGCTTAATCGAAGGGCTTTAGAACCAGTGTTCGTTGAAAGTCAGAAGC
>BNWJ01000181.1 GCA_025998735.1 Alphaproteobacteria bacterium
GCGATCATCTTTTACCTCTTTTAACGCATCTATAATTTTCATCTCTACTCCAAATATTAAAACTTAATTAATATTCGGAGATTTTATCTCAAAAATCAACCCATATTTCTAGGAAAAAGCCCTGGAATCGAACCGACGTATAAGGATTTGTAGTCCTCTGCATAACCACTCTGCCACCCAACCATTCTGCGTAGACTGTACATATTTATACATATTAAACAAAAACGTCAAGCCACTGTGTGCGAATCATAACATTTTCCTGGGAGAATGAGAGCGCCAAAGCTAAGTTGAAATTTTTATCTGACATTTCAGGTCGTTCGTTTATGAAATGCCTGTAATGCAACCACTTTACTTTTCCCACGCTATGTTCTTGCTGATATAGATATCCATACCTAGCGCGTTTTTCTCGACCAGATGAAAAATCTTGAACCTATCCAGCTTTAAGAAAATGGGATTTGACGTTTTACAGCAAAGTATCAATGAATTTGGCGGAATATCGTCTGGATTACTGCATTTTTTTAGAATATTTGCCTTGTGCCCCAAACAGTAGTTTATAAAGTTGTTATATACGTAGATATTCCATATATATGATTCATAAGTGGAAGATTCTGTAAATACAACGATCTCACTGCCTTTCAAATATTGATTTACTATCCTGCGAACGATCGGCATGTCGGTTTTTCTATGACTCAAAATATCTACTGCGATGTTTTTGGATGTCATTGCAGAATCTTTTACAAGAAAAATTGAGATTAACAGAATTAGAGTAGCAATAGGCTTGTTTCTTTTAAAGAGACAGGATGTCCAGTATGCCAAGGACGGTATAGCCAACACCATAGACGGAAATATATAATAATCACTGGCAATTCCGAGAAGAACATATGCAATTGTATACCCTATGGCCGCGAACAATAATCCGTCCAGAAGCAAGTGCGCCGAATCCTTCTTCACAAGAACGAAATATAGGCGAATCACGAATACTATAACAAAAAAATACAGAAGAGGATCAGTGTTAAACAGTGCGCTAGTAGAATCAAAATATGAATTACTAAAACAATTAGCATACAGATGTTCAATCGGCTTTCGGAACCGTCGATATGCATAAATACCAACAAACATAGCGGAATTAAACAATAACGCGCAGTTAAAAACTCGATCTTTTTTGCTTAATTCTTCATATCGAAAAATGAAATTGGTCAATGCAATAATTGCTATAGCCCCAAAAACCGGCTCTTTCGCATACGTCACGTAAGCGGCTGCAAAGAAAGCGACTGCATAATGCTTTGTTGATTGAAATTTTTCACCTTTCCCGCAGAATAACATAAAAACAGACAGCCAAAAGAACATTATTCGTTCGTGATATATGCAACTCATGTGAATTCGCAAAAAACTCGAAGTTGAAAACAAAATCAAGACGAAAAATGCATTTATACGATATCGCCTATGAACAATCTCATTCATAAAAGCAAACAGAATGAGCACAGCCGCAATCATTATAATCGAGTTGTATATCAAATGCGCCGTGATTGTGTTTCCGTAGGGAATTAGTAGCAATATGCTGTAATCAACCAACCCCAGAGGGCAAAATCTTCCTTCGCCAACATAAGCTCCAGACGGTCTTCCAATTGCAGTGGTTTTTAAAAATTGACAGTCATCTCCAAGGATCCAATTTGCATTCCACAAAATGCAAACGATAAACATCAACAATACTGCCGATAAAATCGCATATGATATCTTCTTTTGATTGAGCATACATTTTCCTGGTATCCTATGGGAATATATCATGAAATTTCGATATATTACATATTCCCGCTGAGATTCAGGAAAAATCCTTGCCACCCCAGCAGTTTGTAGAAACCCTGAAATTTTCGAGTTTTGGGATTTCCCGATGCACGCAGGACCTCTTCCACCAGATGCCACTTTCCCACAAAAGCGTTAAAAATCGCCAAAATC
>BNWJ01000182.1 GCA_025998735.1 Alphaproteobacteria bacterium
CAGAAACGTCTGTCGCTGTGGTTGAATTGGGAAAATTCGACTCAATTCATAATACGTGGATTGCAAAACAGGCGTATCAAGTCGGGGTTTTGCTGAGTTCTTCGAATGCAAGCACTTGGACAGCGCACCAAGAGCTTGATCTCTCGTTTAGGTTGTTAGCTTGTAGATTTACTGAAACGGAAAATCAGATAAATCTTGGAACAATTACAGCTCATGAAAATACGGATTTGCTTACTCTTGCGAATATTGAACGCGTTTCATCTGAAACTGACGTTGAATTTATCTACACGGACTCCGATGGAAAAACCAATGTTCTCGCTGAAGACATGCCAGTTGCTTTGAAAGAAAAAATCAACGGAGACATTTCAGTAAAGCGAAACTGAAAGGAACGACCACCAGAAGTCCAATTATATATCAGGGCGTGCAGGTTGTTTTGGGAAGCATGGATGAAGATGGCGACTACGTCACACGCGCAATTCCAGCGGGAACGAATGTGAAAGTTTCAATTACCTACGAAAGTCTCACGCCTGGAAATTCAAACGTAAAAGTGTATGTGCAAAATCCAGACACAACCTGGACGTTGATTCCGTTGCATTCTGGAACTCCGGTTGGCGATTCATGGGAAGAGCACAATCACGTGGCCGAAAATTTCAGTGGAGCCACAACGCGAGTGAAGTTAGTGTTGTCGGGAAATGTTTTGTATCGGCCAAAAGTCCGAAATTTGAAAGTAATTATAGTATGAGGTACCTAGGTGATTGACGATAGAACGACATACAAAAATTATCCACTGCCACATCCGCTGAATATTGCGTCTCAGGACGTTGGACGCATTGCCGAAACCATCGAAATGATTGACGCAAATGTTGGTGCCTGCGAAGAGTCAATTGATGAAATTATCGAAACCGTCCAAGAATTAGATGCAAAATCTCTGCGAATTCCGGAATCGTTGGTTGGAATTGTAGAAACTGAATTGCAAAATTTACAACCACGGCAATATGTCGTCGTAAATGCCAACGGCACAGGATTTACAACCGTAGAAGGTGGTGGAGGCGAAGGCGGTTTGATGGGAGAAGTTTTTGCAAAACGCACAAATTTCAACTTCGATACAATGTGGGTCGATCCACGAGCTATTGCGAAAAAATCTTCCGTCGTAAATGAAACAAATTCTGATTGTGTTTTAAAAAACAACAACGTCGTGATTCTTGCGAATGAAATTGAGATTGATAATTCTGATCAGTTGCCACGTGTTGGATTAACTCAGCGACAAATAATTTCAGATGCAATCGCGGACTCTCAATACACATATATATTGTGTGATGAAATTGATGAAAGTGCGCCGGACGAATCCGATATTGCAACTCGCACAAAATTCGGGCGCGTAAAAATTGGTCCAGGAATTGATTTGAATGGCGGAACCATCTCAATACCGACTCCAACAAAAGCATCGAAAACAACTTTTGGCATTGTAAAAATTGGACCTGGTCTTGACGTTGCAAACGGAATAGTTTCAGCACCAGATCATCAGCATGCGGATCATGAAAATTTCGGTGTAGTAAAATTGAGTGCCGATTTTAAAACAGGGTCAAGCGGTGAGCTCCTTCTGGCCAATTCAAAAGGTGGTGTCGAAGAAATAATTTATCAAGCGGCAAATGTTTGCGTAGTTCAAAATAATTGCATAATTCCCAAAACCAACTTCGCGAAATACAGAATTTTCATTAATGAAACGCAGTGAGCGGGTTTTTGCGATAAGTTTTGCTTTTTAAGCTTTAATTAGGCATTGTTTTCGGCTTTTATATAAATTGACATTACAACGCTGGAGGAAACAATGCCCATTGACGATTTTATCATTACTGTTTTTGTTTGTATTGATGATTTTTTAAAAAATGAAAAAAAGCTGAGGCGACGAGGACCAGCACCTAAATTGACTGATGCAGAGGTT
>BNWJ01000183.1 GCA_025998735.1 Alphaproteobacteria bacterium
GCTCGTCGGCAGGCTTCAATACCTCGATTTCTCTCAATACTGCTGCCCAAGCTACGAGACTCCGACTCTTGTCTCGGCGAAAACCTTCTTCTCGCTGAACATTCCAGCCTTCCCTGGACGCACAACTACGCATGCGGATTTCCCGCACGTAGCTCTTGATACTAACATTCAGCAAAAAGTGTTGCGCATTTCCGCATATCCACATAAATTTTCGGCTTTTCCAAAGGCAGATATTTCCTTAGGAATTGTTACCAAATAAACTGGACACACCGCTTGCGTACAGATGAAGTGCCGTAGTTTCATCCACGACATCATCTGTCCACGTTATTCAGTAACAATTTCTTAGGATTTCCCCAAACTTTTCCCAGGTGAGTTTCTTCATCTGAGATCTTTTGCACCTGTAATAGAATACAATCCTTTTGATTTTATCAGCTAAAGTGCTCAGAGATTGAAAGTTTCCGCTTACGCCGAAGTACTGGTAGTAGCCTCTCAAACTTTGGTTTATTCCGATCTTCACCCATTCTCCGAGTTTCTTCAGCTTCTCTCGGGTTTTCTTACGGCTCGTTTTCAGTCCGACTTTGTATCGCCCTGTTTGATAACTTTTGCCGCAATAAAACGTAAATCCAAGAAAATCAAAAGTCTCCGGTTTCCCAAGTCCTCGCTTCTTCCGGTTTTCAGAAGCAAATCTCCCGAATTCCAGAGTACGAGTTTTCTCTTCTGCGAGCGATAGCCAGAATTTCCCCAGTCGTTTCGGAAGGACTTCGTAGAACTTCCTCGCGTCCTCTTCGTATTGAAACATCGTCACATAGTCGTCCGCGTACCTCACAAGATACGCCTCTCCTCGGCAATGCTTCTTTACGACTCTCTCAAACCACTGATCCAGCACATAGTGGAGGTAGACATTTGCCAATACGAGAGATATTACGCTCCCCTGCGGGCTCCCTTCTTCCTTTTCTATGTATTTTCCCTCTTCCATGATTCCCGCCTTCAGAAACCTCCGAATTAACCGGATGTGTTTCTTGTCCGCGATGTCATGTTCGAGGAATTTTATCAGTATCTCGTGATCCAGAGTGTCGAAAAATGCTCGAATATCAGCTTCAACTACGTAACTCACTTTCTTGCTCATTATCAGTTCATTGACTCGGCGGATCGCCTGATGGCAATTCCTTCCGGGTCTGAATCCATATGAGCAGTCCAGAAATTTCGTCTCGTAGATCGCCGATAACAGCGTCGCCACTGTCTTCTCAACAATCTTGTCCTCAAAGCAAGATATTCCCAACGGGCGTTTCTTGCTGCTGCCGGGTTTGTCGATCATGACTCGCCGGCTCGGATTAGGATTGTAGCTGTCCGCCCTCAATTTCTCGGATAATTTGGATATGTTTGTGTCAAGACCCTTCACGTATGCTTCCTTCGTAACTCCGTCAACTCCTACCGCCTTCTTGCCGTCTAGTTCCAGGCAAGACTCTGCAAGAGTCACTTCGTTAATCTGTCCGCTTACGTTCAGCACCTTGCCGTAACGCCTCACTTTTCCGCCTATGTCATTAGCTATTGCTTTCAATATTTTCAGCATAATGTCTGTATCAACCTCAATTTCTAATACTCGCTAATATCCACAGCCCTTCGCTCCATCTGCTTTCACAGACTTCGTTGCTGTCGGGTCGGAGGAGGCGCCTATTGAAAGGCTAGCCACCGTCCGCCGCTCAAACTGGACGTGCAGTTTTCCCGCATCCAGCTTTCACAAGGATTGCTTTCGCTGAGGCGATCGAGGGTATTAGTGACATCATATTTACGAGTCCCAACTCTCTGTAAAGTTTGGATTCCGGCAACGTTTTCCAGCCGCAATTCCGCCATTTCTTATGGCGATGCGACCATATACGACGCACAATCC
>BNWJ01000184.1 GCA_025998735.1 Alphaproteobacteria bacterium
TGCAGCAGGCGATTGACACGCTTTTCATTGGTTTTGAATTGTTGGCCATTTTGTTGGCTCATCGCCCTTGCAATCGACGCTACACTGCTGCTGCCTGAGTGCAGCATGCCGCTTATAACTTGATGAACATTGTTCAATGTTACGCTATTCAAATTACCAAAATATTCAGATATTATACTTCGCATTCCATGCTTCCACATTAACCACTTGAATATTATAGTATAATTTCAGGGGGGGGAGCAAGGCTATATCATGTGTCGAATTAAACTGTGAATTCGATATTCTCTGTCGCTGCAATATGGTTCCAATATTGCGGAAATATCTTGATCGGAAATGTCCACTCTAATTAATTGCAATATACATAATATTCGACACTATATATTACCGGATTCAACGTATCTCTTTCGTCATCTACTGAGATATTTCGACATTAGCAACATGTTTCTGTGAGATTCAGATGCTGATGGTACAAATTCTTGCGCCACGGACGCTTGACTAATCACGGCGAGTGCTGTAGTATTGCGTCACAGCCTGGAGGTGTATCAGGAGAAGAGTCACTATGATAGTGCTGTGGATGAGTGTGTTGGTATCTGCGTCGTCAAATGCAATGATAGAGAAGTCGGTGGTGTCAGCAATTAAAGTGGATGAAGTGTACGGCGTTTCCAGTGGGCTTGTTGGAGTGAAGCGAGATATCGTCCACGGATTGGCAGAAATCATGAAGAATGGAAATGATGAAAGGACCAAGTCTTTGTTTGGGATATGTGAAGAAATTTTTTCGTGGAGAACTCATCACCGTTTCATGGGAATTCGACGAAGCATTTTTTCTGGGAACAATGGTGTACGAAAGATTAATACAGAGGCTAAAAAGCTTATTTTAGCACGAGATTTGAACATGGATCCGCATGCACTCGAGGTACCAATGAGCAAACTTCTGCTAATGGAACGTACACGTGAGGATAGAGATGATTGGAATCTCAGATATCTTAAGAATGATGATGGTAGGAATGCCAATGGGATGTCTGATGGTTGGACTCCTAGATATCGGAAGAATGTTAAAACTACGCCCTTCAGTCTCTACCTTTCTGTGTGCGTCTTGGCATCTGCAAAAGAAGAAATTTTACAGAGCGTTTACCGGAGGAGCAGGCGGCCTATCTTTGTAGTCTTGATATAGATATAGAGCGGAGGAGGGAGGGGATGGATAGATTGAAAGATGTACCTTATCGCGTATTCTTGAGTGTGTTTCATCTGCTTGGTTCTGGCTTTAAATGTTCCGACTTTTCCAAGAGGCAACAACTCTGGAATGTACCTCCGGAGTATTTTCTCGAATGTCGCATTAGCCTGATTAATGCGGTTTATCCTGACAGATACGAATTTATCCAAGAGCAACGTGAAGAGATTGAGCGGAGACATGATGCCCAAATATAACTTCGTTGGTGTGCATTTTAGTGACGTTACACTGATTAGCACAATGTGATGCATAGAAAATGTGAGATCGTAGTTTATTTTGTGTAAAGGTCAGGAACATCCTTAAAGCTGCAGCTTTGTCCAGCCTGTCGCCGAACAGAATCATCAACTCTGAGTTACCATTTCCAAGGTAAAGGCTCTTTATTAGAGCATCTTCCGACGGAAAAGTTAGCCTGTTTTTCGTTATTTTCCGCTTACTTGCTAATAGACCTGTTGCATAATCCAAACGCAGATCCAGTAATGAATTTTGATGAGGTCAGTGTAACATTATTTTATTTCTCATGCAAGTCCAAATCCATTTTTCATGTTAACAATTCCGGCGATAATCCTAAACTTTTCATTAAATTTT
>BNWJ01000185.1 GCA_025998735.1 Alphaproteobacteria bacterium
CATAACAAAAAAAACGGTTGGGCAAGTGTTTTTAACAAAAAATATTTTTATTCACTGTTGGTTATGAGATTATTGCCATTATTTAGCAGCAATCGTTAATAAATTTAATAATGAAAATTATACATATTTTAATTGCAGTTTTTACGCTCTTTTGGCGATAAAATATCCGTTGTTAGGAATTGAGCACAGAAAATCGCTAAAAACGCCAGTATTGCTGACACTTTTCTCTATTATTTACATGTATATTGTTTTACAATCAAACGTTTTTTATTGTTTTGGAGGATGTTATGTCTAAGAAAATGGGATTTGGCGCCGTTTTAGCAATAGTATTTGGAAGTCAGATAGGATCGGGCATATTTATGCTTCCTGCCAATCTGGCGCCCTATGGTATGTTGGGAATATACAGCTGGATTTTCGCGGGACTGGGAGCAATATTGCTTGCCCTTGTATTTGCGGACTTGTGCTCGAGATATCCTAAGGTTGGTGGCCCTCACGTCTACGTTAAAGAAGTCTTCGGTAAGCTTCCGAGCTTTTTGACTGGATGGGGCTATTGGCTTGTGTCGTGGATAAGCAGCGCCGTTGTTGTTATAACCAGTATAGCGTATCTGACTCCAATTCTAAGAGATATATCAAAGACAACATCGCTATTGCTGGAGATTTCCCTGCTGATGGTCATTACCGCCGTCAATTGCAAAGGCGTAGAATCCGCCGGAAGACTTGAGTCGGTGCTTGTATTCCTCAAATTTATTCCGTTTGTGATTGTGCCGGCCATAATATTCAATCGTTTCGATGCCTCCAATATAGTTGTGGCAGATCGCTTTGCTGATCTTTCGGATTTTAATTTAACAATTTCTGCGGTTTCCCTATGTTTCTGGGGATTTATAGGTGTGGAGTGCGCGACAACTCCGGCCGGCTTTGTGCAAAATCCGTCCAAGACTATTCCGAGAGCGATTATTGTTGGAACCTGCGCTGTTGCGACAATTTATATCATAAATAATGCAGTCATTATGGGTGTGATACCAGGCAGTGTCCTAGAGACAAGCCAGGCTCCATTTGCTGATGCCGTTCGCACTGTAATGGGAGGAGAGTCAGACATTTGGTATATCCTGCTAGCCGTCGTAGCGTCCATTGTATGTGTGGGAACACTAAACGCCTGGGTACTCACATCTGCCCAGATATCGCTTGGACTTGCGGAAGATAATCTACTGCCGAAATTTTTTGCGAAGAAAAATCGCGCCGGATCTCCGTACGTTAGTATATTGATAAGCACTATAGGAACCCTGCCAATACTTATACTTACCAAATATGATAATAGCATAGCCGAACAAGTAACGTCGATAATCGATATTTCGGTCAAGACTTTCATAATAGTTTACCTTGTTTGCTGCCTGGCTTTCCTGAAGATTTCCATTGGTGAACGCAAAATCTGGAAATGTGTCGTTGGTATAACTGCCATGGCCTTTTGCCTGCTGATGCTTCAGGACTCGGATCTCAAGTCAGTGCTTATTGTTGCTTCATTCTTCCTCAGTGGAGTTTTTATGCTTCCGTTAATGCCGTCCATGAAAAAGAATGGCTGATGGTATAGACTTTTGCGAATGATTTTTGTAAAGGTTCAAACACATATGAGACGGCTCAAAAACCATGCGACCATATATTTCTAGTTGCAAAGAAAGAGAAAAGGTCTCCAGAATAGGTAAAGTTTTAAATTTAACCTTGAGGAGACCGATATGCACAATCTGCACAGCAATGATCTTAGACCGAATCGGGCAATTAATACAGAGGGAATCCGTATTATGGATCGTAC
>BNWJ01000186.1 GCA_025998735.1 Alphaproteobacteria bacterium
TTTCGTTGTTGATTGATTCGTATTTTCCTTTCAACCAGAAGTCGACGAAATAAATCTGTCGAGCTTGGTCTTGAGTCAGTTTTTTTATGTCCAAATGCGGATAGCTGCGCTTGGAAATGCCGTACTTTGTCTCTCCTCCAGTGTCTGCCGAATTGTTTGAGTATCCGCCTTCATGATACATGAGATACTCAAAAGCTTTCAAAAATTTACTTGAATACATTAATCCTCCTTATCGATTTTGTTTGAACATGTAACGGAAGTTGTGAATCCGCTGGAACTCAACGAATGCTGAACGTGTGTAATTATCCAATTGATCGGGATTTTCTTTTTAAAACCAGAGATAATAATCGCTGATTCCGCAAATAATTCCGGCATTCCTCTAGTGCTGAAGTTAAACGTGAGATTTTCTTTTTCAATGCGCTTTAGTTTGGCTTCGGCTGTTTTTTGAGCAGATTCTTCGTCGTTTGCAGTCTCTTTGATCTCGTAGACAGGCTCTCCGTCGCCAACTTTTACTTCTTTATATGTGGCGTTTTTCTTGTCGTACCATTTTGTGACGACGGATCCGTAACTTTCGCATTCGCGGAATTCACATTTGTAGTTGGAAACATCTCTTATATATATTGTACGTGATGGCAAAACAAGTCCTGAAACCGACAAAGTTCGCATATCCGGTGCAAACACCAAAAATCCGTTGGATGGTTTTGCAACCGCACCGTGCTGTCCTGCCAATCGTGTCAGCAAATTCAAACTGCTTTCGCCAAATTGCTCGATATTATCAAGTTTGATATTTGCAAACTCCTGCGCAACTGCTGGTTTCAGCCCTTGAGACGCTGCAATTTTATTCACCAGTTCACCAATGGTTCCTCCAAAAGACTCTGATATTTGAGATCTCATTGAGTTATTGAGAGCATGAGCTCGAATATGCATTACTTGCCGTGGTCCTTCGACTGAAACTTCTTTCAAAAAATAATCGCCAATTTTTATGATTCCAGTTTCTTTATAACCAAGAGATACTTCGATTTTTGCTCCAGATTGAGGCAACGCGATGGCATCGTCGAAGTCGTCAAGGACAATTTCGCAGGAATCGCTTTTAAATCCAGCTTCATCGTTGGTTGAGATAGAAATCAAGCGTTTTCTAATTGTCTCCGTTGAGTCAGATCCGTTGATTTTCACTATAAAGTCCGGTGTCATTAATCCCATAATCGCACCTCTCGATTAATTTGCTGTTTTTCCAGTACCGGAAGCTTGATCTGTACACCTCTTGGTAGAACGTAATCGAATTTCACCAAATGCGGATTGGCCTGCAACACTTGATGCACAGCGTCTGATGTGCCGTAATATTTCCAGCAAATATGATCGAGAACGTCACAATCCTTCGTTGTATAAATCACCATTTAATCAACCTCTCCAATAAATTGCTGGCCACACTCAAAAATCCGGATAAAGTTTCAGTGCTTTCTTCGGATGTGCGCTCTAAACTGAGAGAAAATTCGATCTTTCGAGGTGTACCGTCAGGTTTGAAATGACTCTGGGTTTCGCTGATATTTGAGATAACAAACGTACCTAAAACGTCGCCTGCATCGGTGATCAGAGTGTGTGGATGATTCGCCAGCGCAGACGTTCGTAGATTGTCTATGATTTTGTAATTACCTGTGAAATCAGGATAAAACACACCATCGATGTCGATTTTGTCACCACTGATACCCAGTCGTTGAAAATACGGCAGCTCTCCAATGCGATCGATTTTTGCGTTATTGTAGTCCGTCGATCGCTTGAACCCCTGATTTGCAGCGGTTCGAA
>BNWJ01000187.1 GCA_025998735.1 Alphaproteobacteria bacterium
TTTCCAGAATATAACGCCGAATATTTCAAGCAACTCACTGCGGAACAACTTGTGACAAAAATTGCAAAAGGATATCCAAAGCGCGAATGGCAAAAAACACGCGACAGAAACGAAGCTCTCGATTGTCGAGTTTACGCTCGTGCCGCTGCAATTGCTCTTGGTATCGATCGCTGGTCTGATGAAAAATGGGGGCAACTAGCCGGCAAGAATTTCAGGAAAGTAAAAGAGAAATCCATAAAAAAAAATGATTATGTCGAGCAATCACCTCAAATTTCAGCAATAAAATCTGTTAATTCCAGACCAAGAATAGTCAGAAGTAGTTTGATGTAAAAAGTTGCTACTTTTCCACTCCATTCTCAGATATATTTTCTTGTTTCAAGCTCTTTCTGTTATTAGATATAAGGTTTACAGCTATAAGAAGCACTCCAACTCCAATAAATACTGCCGCTTTGATTAGAAAATCTTGATTATACAAATCGTAAAATATCACTCTCAAGCATATGGCAGCTATGCAGCACATTGCTATTCTTCTGAATTCTCGGATTTTCATATATGTGCCAGCAACAAACAATGCAAAACATTCCAACAGCCAAAAAAGCGATAATAATGTACGTTCAAGATTGCAATACAAAAGAATTGCAATCGTAATTAACAGAGGATACAACAACGCTCCAAGCGGAATATCGTTTTGTTTGTTTTCTTTAAGTTTTAGAGTCGCAAAGATCATAAATCCACTTGATATCAGTGCAGCTACCAGTGGAGCTGCAGAAAATTTTACAACAATTATCAGAAATAATGATAGCAAATAAGATAAATAAGAATACTGATAAAGCCTTCTGAAGTAAGGTAATCTTGCAGCGACAAAACAACAACCAAATGAGGCAATAGAATAGACTATCGCCTGATATTCCCTAGAAAATTCATAACTTACATACGTAAGGCATAATGCCAGCAGCAGCTCCAGGAGACCGTTGACTTGCTCTGGTTGTGACTGTTTAGTGTCACGAAATATCCAATAGGATATCACGCCAAAGGAAAGAAGTTCGGACAGTATTCGCAGATTTATTATTCCAAAATCAACTGATTTTCTTAAAGTATTGTGAATACCTAAATCAGTGCATTCCATACCACCCAACAAAAATTTTAGGAAGAAAAGTAATAAACTGAGCACTCCCAAACAATAAAGTGTTGATCTACAGCGATTATTCGCATTTGGTTTCGGCTGATTAAATATTTTCAATTCCTTTAATTCACAGGCTGCTAGCGCTATTAACAACCAGAGAATTCCCACTAAGATTGGTTTTCTTGAGCAAAAATATGAATACGATATTAGAGTCAATGTAGCCCATACGATTACCAACGGAGGCCATGTTATGGCATGTTCGTCATTGGAGTTTTTGCGAATACTCAGGAAAAGATCCAGTGCACATAGCATCATCACAAATGAAAAAACTATAATACTCTGCGCTTTAAATGAATGAAAAAGGATTTCACCGAAAATAAAGTGTATAGCGTTGCACATGAAAGCGCTCACAGAAATTGCTACCATTACCGATATGTTCATGATCTGCTGATTCATTCGGTGTCGCAAAATTATTGCATAGCAACTTAAGGTGAATGCCGCTGCCATTGCGACCATGTCCAGTTGCGCGAAATGCAGCGCAATACTTGCCCAAACTACGGAAAGCAAGCAGAGAGGAATTGCCAAAAGCGTTGATCTTCCACCAGTTACACCGAAAGATATTTGTTTCTGTGCGGCATTTTTTTCTATTATTGGATACAATATAGCC
>BNWJ01000188.1 GCA_025998735.1 Alphaproteobacteria bacterium
GGATAAACTTAACAATCGACCACGTAAAGTGCTAAACTTCAAAACACCTCGAGAGGTCTTTGTGGCAAATCAGATTGTTTCGCTACTTGATGCACTTCAGTGTTGAATAGGCGAAACCGGACATTTCTAAATTGCACGACCGGACATTATCAAATTGCGCTGACAGAGAGATTAATCGTGCTTCTCAAACATGCCGTTTTGTGGTAGTATCAACCGCGGCAACGATTGGGAGGGATAGCTTGGTAATGCCATCTACATTAGTCGATGCTGACAAGAAGATCCTGTCTCTATAGGTAGGATGTGGTTGACTGGAATATGCTAGAGAGAGTGTTGAGCGTGCAAACAGAAGAAAAAATTGATTTATTGCCTCCATGCAACGACTATGTGTTTAAAAATGTGTTCGGGAAGGCATCACATAAACGTGCATTAATTAGTTTGCTTAACGCCATCCTCGATGGCAATCCTGTAATTCGAGATATAACGATTGAAAATTCGGAAATACCTAGGGATTTTTCTAAGGGAAGGTCTATCCATTTGGATATCAGCGCAACTGCTGATGATTCAACAAAGTTGAACATCGAGATGCAGTGTTTCGACGCTGGACGCATTATCAATCGCTCGGCCTTTCATCAGGCAAGAAGAATGTCTGCAAAACTGAAGAAGAGCGAAGAATTCGACGCACTGCCAAACATGATTTCCATTTGGCTTGCTAATTATGACGAGACCAAACGTAATTCT
This sequence comes from Alphaproteobacteria bacterium, assembly GCA_025998735.1. Lineage (GTDB taxonomy): Bacteria > Pseudomonadota > Alphaproteobacteria > UBA3830 > UBA3830 > BNWE01. Next base: position 739 of record BNWJ01000188.1, read on the forward strand.
CATACACATGAAGCGTTATATATGTTCAAGAAAACACCTCTTGATCCAGCAGAAATCGCTACCAATAAGTTCCGAACCTTTATAATTGAGCTCCCAAAAGTCGATATAAAGCAAACGAAGATTTCGGACATGTTCAAAGTATGGGTGTATTTTCTGCGCAATCCTGAAAAGATTCCAACCGAGTTTTTAACTATACCAGAAGTAGAGGAAGCCATGAATGAATTAAGACATGTAAGCCAAAATTCGAAAACACGACGCAAATATGAGGAGTACCTCAAGTGGCAAAACGACGAAATCAACGCTCGTTCCCATGCTCGAAATGAAGGCATAAAAGAAGGCAGAATGGAAGGCAGAATGGAAGGCAGAATGGAAGGAATTGCGATTGGCGAAGAGAAAGGCAGAAAAGAAGGCAGAATGGAAGGAGAACTGACAAAAGCAAGAGAAGCTGCATTAACAATGTTATCTGATGGCATATCGTTAGATTCCGTTAGTAAGTACACCGGTCTTTCATCGTCGGAAATTAAATCTCTAATCCAATAGCTAGAAAGGCACACAATATGGATGAATTTGATGATTTTTTCGATCCAGAGAGTTTTTCTGATCCAGGATTAGGAAAAGCAGTTTTGCGTCGTGTTTTCGAATTTTGGCTTACATGTCTTAGCTTTGTCATAGTCAATGCTGTCTCAGTGACACTATTTCATCAATCGAGAGCCCCGAGGAACTTGCTATAACATCAGCATTAACTCCAGCTTGTAGCAATCCTTTAACCATCTCTTTCTTGCCTTCCATTCTGCCTTCTTTTATGCCTTCATTTCGAGCATGGGAACGAGCGTTGATTTCGTCGTTATACCACCTGAGGCGTTCTTCATAAGCCGTTACTACCTCTGGATCTTGACTTAATCGCCACAACTCATTAACTGTTTTTCCTAATCCTGGATCAGAAAAACTCTCTGGATCGAAAAAATCATCAAATTCACCCATATTGTGTGCCTTTCTAGCTATTGGATTAGAGATTT
>BNWJ01000189.1 GCA_025998735.1 Alphaproteobacteria bacterium
TGTGGAGAACGCTGTTCCAAATGATATCGTGAACGCAAAGCCAGTTTCGTCTGCCATAAGAGAGTTCTTTGGACTGTCGCAGCTTTCGCAGTTCATGGATCAGACCAATCCATTAGCTGAAATTACCCATAAAAGACGTATTTCTGCACTTGGTCCTGGCGGATTGACGCGAGATAGAGCCGGTTTCGATGTTCGAGACGTACATACTACCCATTATGGTCGCATATGTCCGATTGAAACTCCGGAAGGACAAAACATCGGTCTCATAAACTCGCTGGCCGTATTCGCACGAGTTAACAGATATGGATTCATAGAAACGCCATACAGAAAAGTCGAGAATCTTAAGGTAACGGACGAAGTTGTGTACCTTTCGGCAATGGACGAGGAAAAGCATACAATCGCCCAGGCGAATGCTCCAATAACTCTCGATGGTCGTTTTAAGGAAGAGCTTGTGACCTGTAGAAGAAACGGCGATTTCGTCAATGCGCCACGGGATACCATAGATTACATGGACGTTTCTCCGAAGCAGACCATATCAATAGCTGCTGCTTTAATTCCGTTTTTGGAAAACGATGATGCTAGCCGCGCCCTCATGGGAGCAAACATGCAACGTCAGGCGGTTCCATTACTTCGAGCTCAGGCTCCTCTGGTTGGTACCGGTATGGAATCAGTCGTCGCTAGCGATTCCGGCGTAGCTGTTTCTGCTAGAAATGATGGTATTGTGGATCAGGTGGACGCCGATCGCATCGTTGTGCGCTCCATTGGAAGCGATTCGCACGTCGGTGTGGACATCTATAATCTCAGAAAATACAAGCGATCCAATCACAGCACGTGTCTTAATCAGAAGCCACTGGTGAAAAAGGACGACATCGTAAAGAAGGGTAATATTATTGCAGACGGAGCTGGTACGGACATTGGGGAATTGGCGCTGGGACATAACGTTCTGGTGGGATTCATGCTCTGGCATGGATATACCTTCGAAGATGCCATTATAATTTCCGAGCGTTTGGTGCAGGAAGACTACTTTACGTCAGTTCACATAGAAGAATTTGAGGTAATGGCTCGCGATACAAAACTTGGCAACGAGGAAATCACGCGCGATATTCCAAACGTCTCGGACGACTCCCTGAGAAATCTCGATGAATCCGGCGTCGTTCACATTGGATCCGAAGTACAGGCTGGCGACATATTGGTCGGTAAGGTGACGCCGAAGGGCGAATCGGCCATGACTCCGGAAGAAAAGCTTCTGCGGGCGATCTTTGGAGAAAGAGCCGCAGATGTAAAAGATTCGTCTCTGAGAGTTCCCCCAGGAGTGCGCGGAACCGTAGTTGACGTCAAGATTTTCTCTCGAAGCGGTGTTGAAAAAGACGAAAGAGCCATAGCCATTGAGCGGAAGGAAATCGAGTCCTACAAAAACGATCTGGATGCCGAACGGAAGATCATAGAAGACGTATACTATCGCCGATTGAAGGATATGTTGATGGAGCAGGTGGTTCATACAGCTCCAGTAAGGTGTAAAGATGCTAAAATTACAGAAAGTTATCTGAATTCTATGACCAAAGGTCAGTGGAGGCAGATAGTCGTTGAAGATAAGATTGTGGCGACCGATATCGCTGGTTTGCACATGGATTTCAACGTAATTTTGTCGATTCTTCAGAAGTCGTTTGATGAGAAAGTAGAAAAGCTCTGCAAGGGAGATGATCTTCCTCCTGGAGTTCTGAAGATGATCAAGGTTTTCGTGGCGGATAAG
>BNWJ01000190.1 GCA_025998735.1 Alphaproteobacteria bacterium
GATTGGAATATACACGACTAGCATAAAACAGCGCTCTTTCATCGAATTTTATGTGCCTGAATACTTGACACTCCAGAAGCAAACGCTCATTCCGTTCATTAATGGCGTGATAATCCATTGAAAATGCCCCAATATCGCATTTCTCTACGGCAGGCATGTCGAGGAAGGCTAATTTCAATGATACAATCGGATTCTCTTGAAAATCAGGCACCAGAGAATTTATCAATGACACAGCAATAGAGTCGCCGCCTTTGCCATCCAACGACAACAGCTGCTTAAATGAGCAGTCGTACAAAGGAGACGCATATTCAATTTTTTTTTCAGTATCCACACCAATCACCGATCTACTAATTAAGGCCATAACACACCGAACCTATTGCGAAAATCTTCAGGAGCAAGAGATTCAATTCGCAACAGGTCTATCATTCATATGAATATAACACATCAAGAGCCAGAATGACAAGAATTTTAATGTTTTTTTGTGGATGGACTTTTGGATGGATATTGATCGCAAAAACTTGGGTTCGTTAGGGGCACCTGAAGAGAGCGACTGTCCGAAAGATTAACGGATAAGTTGTAGCTGAGTAATGTCGAGTACATCATTTGTTGTACTCGTTTTTGTAGCCACTTCCATCGCAAAAACCGTGGTTCGTTAGGGGCACCTGAAGAGGACGATCGTCCGAAAGGTTAACGGACAAACGATAACCGCTTGGAATATCTCGATAAAGCTGTCAATAAAAAACGGAGAATAAGTTCGTATTAGGAGGCACCTCCTCTACCAGTGTTCGAGACAAATCGGAGAGATGACAGAGTGGTCGATCGTGGCGGTCTCGAAAACCGTTGTACGGGCAACCGTACCGGGAGTTCGAATCTCCCTCTCTCCGCCAGGCTATGCGGCATTTGAGTTTGTTATTTTATTGAAACAAATACCATTTAAATGAGTTTAAAAATTATATTGTTTTAAGTGTATTTTGTCATCTTTCGCCTTTTTTCTCCGAAAATTCTCTCTCCATTCTCCAAAATCGAGTGTCTGGAGAATCATGAAGCACGCGCTATAATTTATTGAAAATTAATAATATTTTGGAGGCAATTGCGAATCCGACAAAACAGGTTTGGAGAATGGATATGGTTGGCGAGTGGGATGAAACTGATGATTGATAGAACTAGAAATAACCGATTTGTTGAAAAAAGTTGCAATTCAGCAGAATCGTATACGCGTGTCGCTGGTTCATCGGGACTCTTGATGGCGGTTGGCACATGCTTTGGCACAGCTAACGTAAATTCTGAAACAAAAACATACAAGTGAAAATCAAAAAAAACGCAGTTAGTGCGTTGATTTTGTTGTGTTTTTTAAAAAATCTTGACTTTGTTTTTGGAACTATGTTATAAATTAATCATGATAAAGATTGTGTTATACGGTCTTTGTTTATTATATTTAAAGTTTTTATCTATTTAATATTCAATCAAAAAGGAAGAAGAATTATGCAATTTAACGAAAAAAAATTTTTAACAGAAGTTCGAAGGATATACCTAAATTCTGAAGACATCGCCATATATGATGCCATTCCAGACGCTGACGTTCGAGCAAAACTCAACGAATTCGTGGACTATGGAGACAAGCTTGCCACCCCAGCAGTTTGTAGAAACCCTGAAATTATCGAGTTTTTAGATTCCCAGATGCACGCAGGACCTCTTCTATCAGGCACCATTTTCCCACAAAAGCGTTAAAAATCGCTAAAATTACA
>BNWJ01000191.1 GCA_025998735.1 Alphaproteobacteria bacterium
AGAGCTTATAATTGAGGAGGAAAATCATGCTAAAAGACTTAATTTTGAGCGAAAAAACGAAAGGAACTATCGCAATTATTGCTGCTGTTGTGATGTATTTCACACCAGATTACATCGATGCAATTATAGAAGCCGGACTCGCGGCAGTTGGAATTTCAAAGCTTGTGATAAAAAAAAGTGAACATCCTGAACATACTTTTGCTCATCCCTTTTCTTCTTCAAAAGATTCTGAAATTTTATCTCAAAAATCACCACACACAACTTCTAGGAAAAAGCTCCGCTAAAATAATATCAATTGCGATTTGTTAACAAAACCTGTTGTTAATTTAAAAAAAATCTATAAAATGTAGCTGAGCAGCAATCTATGGATTCATATGAAAGTATATAAACACGTTGTGTTTTGCGTTTTGTTATTGTTAATTGGATGTTCTCCTTTCGATTATGCTCCTAATTATAATCACAATGAAAGTGTTGATATTCAGCTGCATTCAAATGCCGTTGCGGTTTTTAGATTAACAAATGGAGACAATAAATCGAGCCGTTGGGGATATGGATTAAACATCGGTTTTATGCATGAAGAAAAAGACAGTAAGGCCGCTATAATTGGCTGTAACACATCCGATAATGTATGGCATGCGAAATTGATAAAAGAAGGCAGGTATAGACTTAGCGATATCGCGAAAGCAGAGGCAAACGTAGAATATCACTATAGTTATACAACTCGTACTGTTCAATATTGGCCAATTTCTGGTATTCATTTTAGTGTTAAAAAAGGCGAAGTTGTTTATATCGGGGACTTTGTTTTTTATCCATCTACAGGGGGGTTTGGTGTTAAAAATCGCTTCGAAGAAGTCAAAAAAAACATAAGTAAAACAATGCCAGAGCTAGCCTCTCGTCTCCAAGAAAGAGTAGTAGAAGGTGAACCGTATGAAAATATATAGCTATTTTGCATTTTGTGCTTTTTTCTTGTTGATTGGGTGCTCCCCCCTGGAATTAGCTCCTGATTACAGCAACGACACAAGCATTGATGCTCAACTACGTTCAAAAGCTATTGTCGTTGTTAGAACAATTGATGGAGATAGAAGCGGAGGCTTTATGGAAACTGTTTTTAGGCCATCATTGTGTTTTTGGTTCGTTCACCTAGAGAAAAAAAGCAATTATGTGGTACGCGTTGATACTACTTCTGATGATGAGTGGAATTCAAAATTGTCAAAAGAAGGTATATATGGTCTTAGCTCAATTGTGTGGGGAATTGGGAATCAGGAAATTACTGTGTCAGGTTTTAATATCTATGTAAAAAGTAAAAAAGGCGAAGTTGTTTATATCGGAGATTTTGTTTTTTATCCATCTAGGGGGACAATAGAAATCAAGAATTGTTTTGAAAAAGCGAAAAAAAGCATAGGTAAAACAATGCCGGAGTTAGCGACTCGCCTTAAAGAAAATATAGCATTGGAGATTCCAATCACCAGATAGATGGGAAGCGTTTTCTCGTCAAAAAACCACTTTTATTTGTGGCTCTATTCGCAAATGAAGTGCACCGTTGAAAAAGCGTCAGAACTGCCTAAAAAACAGAACGCCATCGAATTATGCTTATAAAACGAAAAGTAATTATTGACTTTAGGAATTATTATCAAATAATATGGACAAGTGACATCACATGAGTTATATTTGTATCTATGAAAGATATAGATATATTAGCGTTAACGACACGAATAGAAGGGATGTTACCCACACTTAATGAGT
>BNWJ01000192.1 GCA_025998735.1 Alphaproteobacteria bacterium
GGATTATCGCCGGAATTGTTAACATGAAAAATGGATTTGGACTTGCATGAGAAATAAAATAATGTTACACTGACCTCATCAAAATTCATTACTGGATCTGCGTTTGGGTTATGCAACAGGTCTAATGAATCAGCATTCGCTTGCTGCGTTCATCGCTAAATAGAAGTTTGAAAACTAGGTCGTTTGCAATAGAACCCATTCATGTCTCCAAAAAATGCACTAAATATCATAACTCATATATTGTAGCATAACAATCTCCAGTTTGTCAATAAAATCAGTTCGTTTTTGTTGGACGTTCACTTAGCGGTCGCTATTTTTTAAGCAAACATTTGGTAATCCATTGAAAATACGATAAAATTCGCGAAGCGGAACAAGAGATTCCAGGAGTTCGTGAGAAAGGTACGTCAAGATAGTGCACGTCACCCTTACCACCCGTCTTGCACATTTTTCACGTGATCCATGGCACATGAGCCCACAACTCGTGAAAGAAAGTAGATGAGACGATCATCGAGAAGATGGTTGCCAACCCTTTTGTCAAAAATGATCTTTTAGATCTATCTTGTTTTTTCTCTGTATACTTTTCTTTTACTTCTTCGGCCAGGCCCACAGAGGCCCCCCAGTAAAGCGCTATGGCCAAAATAAGCAACAATCGTTCCAGTCTCTCAACGTCCCTCAAATGTGTTTCTGTCACTGAAAATCCACGACTTTTTAGATCTGAGAACATGCATTCGATGCCCCAGCGTTGTCCGTAATCCAAAATTGTTTCTCTAGAAGGATCGCAGTCCATCGCAATAATCCATGCTTCGTCGTGTCCTTCTTCGTGAAGATATCCCAAATTCGTTTGAATATCGGAGTCGTTAAATTTTGCCCCAATGACTTTTGATTCCGGAAGTTTGCCAACCTCTTTTGCTGTTATGTTTTTACCTTCATATTGGAATATTAGATTTCCTTTCAATCTCACTCGGTAATGCCAGCCGGCCTTTTGACACCATTCTACAAAACTTTTGGTCCCATAGAATCTATCTGCCGCCAGCAAAACCTCAACTCCAGGCGGTATCATCTCCAAAAGCTGATCGAGGAGCTTTTCTTGCACATCAAACCCGATAGCTCCCTTTGTGTCCACGATTTTCCAAAGAACAGGCAGCGCTCTATTTTCAAAACGCAGCGAAGCCATCAAACATTGCCTATCTTCCAGAACCTGACTTTGGTCCATTATCAAAGTTATTGTTTCGGCTTTTTTTAGTAGAATATCAATGATTTCACACACAAAATTTTTCATAAATTTGATAATGGTGATTTTTTTATTTTTTAAAAGTCTACGAATACGGTTTTCTTGCGCTTTTTTGGTACAAATATTTGGAAGAACGTTGATCCATTCGTAAGAATTTACGCTCCTGGTCGTGAGACTTGCTGCTTTTGAATGAAAAGACGAGAAGGGGGTAAGCACGTCACCCCATTTTTGAGTTTTTCATAAGTCGTTGTATATTAAGTGAAAGCCAGCGAGCTGAACAGGTGAATGAGTTCGTAAATGGGGACGTCAACTCCATCTTCATCGTGCCTTTGTCTTGGCACACCAGCATTTGGATCGCTCCCTTGCCATCAATATCCAGGTTCCCACCTTACCACCCCGTGAGTTTTTACAATAGTTAAGAATATGCTATAATTCCAATAATTTTTAGAGATAATTGGAGTTTTAGATGAGACTAAAAACAGGAGCGGTTGCAGGTTTAGCAAAAGTCA
>BNWJ01000193.1 GCA_025998735.1 Alphaproteobacteria bacterium
ACTGGAATCAAGCCGCAATCCAAAGCAAAAAATCAAGATTTTCGGCGGAAAATTCAGGATTTGTGGCTACGTTGGACAGACGAGGCCGACAGCGCCGGAGTTGTAGATTTTTACGGCTTTCAATCTTTGGTTTTGAGAAGTGTCATCGAATGTGGTGAATGTTTTGTGCGTTTGAAAATCGATAAGAAAAATGCAACGGTTCCGTTGAAATTACAGGTGCTTGAGTCTGAACACCTAGACTCTTCAAAAGATCAAGCATTGCCAAATGGAAATATCATCAGGTCTGGCATCGAATTCGATAAAACCGGAAAGCGCGTTGCCTATCATTTATATAAGGAGCATCCAGGCGACATCTGCGGTGGGCATGAATCGGTGCGAATATTGGCATCGGAAATTCTCCACATTTTCAAACCGCTTCGTCCTGGACAAATTCGTGGTGAACCGTGGCTGAGCAATGTTCTTTTGAAATTGCATGACCTCGATCAATACGAAGATGCCGAGTTGGTGCGTAAAAAAACAGCGGCAATGTTCGCAGGATTCGTCACACGTCTTGATCCAGAAGATAATGTCTTCGGCGACCAACGTGACGTTGGATCCAATTTCTGCGGATTAGAGCCTGGGACGATGCAATTTCTTGATCCTGGCGAAGATGTAAAATTTTCTTCTCCAGCTGATGTTGGTGGAACATACGAAGCATTCATAAAACAGCAATTACGCGCAATTTCTGTTGGACTCGGAATTACCTATGAACAACTTACAGGCGACCTGAGCGATGTAAATTACTCGTCGATTCGGGCAGGATTGGTTGAATTTCGAAGAAAATGTACATCGCTGCAACACAACTTAATCGTGTTTCAACTTTGCAGACCAATTTGGAACAAATGGATTGAACTAGCAATTTTATCTGATGCAATAAAGTGTCCAAACGATCCGACATTTTCGTTGGTGAAATGGATTCCGCAGGGATTTGCTTGGGTCGATCCATTGAAAGAGCAAAGTGCGCAAATGCATGCAGTGCGATGTGGATTCAAATCTCGCGCAGAAGTTGTCTCAGAACTTGGCTACGACATCGAAGAAATAGATGCGGAAATTTCCGCAGATAACGAACGTGCAAAAAAGATGAATCTAATTTTCGATTCACAGACCAACGTGACGTTGGATCCAAAAGATAAAGGTAAGGAAGATGATTCAGAAGATACTCAATAAACCACTGATGCTCGATCCGCAGTCGTTGGAAATTATTTCTGGTCTGGAATGGTTCACTGCTGAAAAAGAAATTGCATACAATATATATAATAGTGTCGCGATCATTCCGGTTCATGGATTGCTTACAAAAAATTGCCAGTCTAGCTCACTCTTTTTCGAAACAACGTCATATGATGAAATTCACGAATTGGTTGCGGCAGCTCTTGATGATTCAAAAGTCGATTCAATTCTTTTGGATATCGATAGTCCAGGCGGAGAAGTCAGTGGACTTTTTGATTTGGTGGATTTTATTTATGAGTCCAGAGAAATAAAACCAATTTATGCTATCGCCAACGATCATGCATTTTCAGCAGCGTATGCAATTGCTTCTGCGGCATCAAAAATTTTCGTCAATCGCACGTCAGGAATTGGAAGCATAGGCGTTATCGCAACACATTTAGATATAAGCGAATACGACAAAAAAGAGGGCATAAAATACACGACGATTTTCGCTGGCGATAAAAAGAACGATTTATCGCCACATCAACCTCTTTC
>BNWJ01000194.1 GCA_025998735.1 Alphaproteobacteria bacterium
GGATTCCACCTCGCGATGGACACCCTGTCCTCCAGATTCCTCTGGCCAGTGAGACATTACTCCCACTTTCAGATATGGCGCTCCTCATCTGAGCGCCAGAGGGACTTTAACCCTCCGGATCAGTGCCATGCCCAGCACACACTACGAACTCGCCGGACTTCCTGTGTCCCATCCGATTAGATCCTCCTTTATGGGAGTTCTCCTCTCGTACCATTTGCATGGAGAACACAGGACCTCTCCTGTTCTGTTGCTGCACTATGTAAGACTCGCAAGGTTCCACGATCCCGGTTGAATTTTGCGACTCTCGCACTATCGACTCGCAAAATACTGCCTGCTCCATTCGCGACTGTATCGGCTTCAACTTTATAGCAAGTTTTCGGGACTCAATTACTTCACGCTTTCGCATTCCAGCTCTCCTTACTCTCTGTCCTACGCTTAATCCTGGCGTTACCGCTTCAGATCCAAGGACTCGATAACGGCCGATTGCTAATCTCTATCGTGTAGGACTAACTCCAACTGTATTCCAGCAGCTTCGCTGGACGCACAGGAAGCCCTGGCAGTCGGCAGGGCTTTTTCTCGTGTATGGATAAGCAAAAAAAATTATGGTACATTTCTCTCAATGTTGTTAATGGCCTTATAAAGCCAAATCCTTATAGTATGGAGAGTTGAAAGTTGAGGGCATGTCGAGTAGGTTGTTGTTGCAATGAATATACACTTTATTTGTTCGCCTAATACTAAGTCCCAGAGCGCTTTTGAATGTATGGTGGAAGCCTACGGTCAATCTGTGCTGAAAGATGCAGATGTCGTCGTTGTCTTGTCGGGGGACGGAATGGTTCTGAGGGCCTTTCATGAAACGGCGGAGTTTGGAATTCCGGTATATGGCATGAATAGAGGCGGTTTTGGATTTCTCACAAATGCCTATCAAAAAGAAGATTTAGTCGAAAGAATAGAGAAATCGTTTCCCTTAAAAATTCATCCAATAAGAATAATCGCCGAGAGATACAGTGGTGAAATATTCAATACCATAGCAGTAAATGAATTATATCTTCTCAGAGAAACCCATCAGTCGGCAAAAATTCGTGTAAGAGTCGACGGAATAGAGAGAATTCATGAGCTGGTCTGCGATGGCATTATTGCCTCTAGTTCCACCGGAAGTACTGCCTATAATTATTCGGCAAATGGTCCAATAATACCTGTTGGATCAAAGTTAATGGCGCTTACTCCCATAAGTTCCTTTCGCCCGCGTGGCTGGAGAGGAGCTCTGCTGTCGTCGGATGCGGTCATAGACCTTGAAGTAATAGATCACTCCAGAAGGCCAGTATGTGCAGTTGCGGATTATGTCGAATTCAGAGAGGTATCAAAAGTGAAGGTGTACGAGGAGAAAGATATAACGCTCACACTGCTCTTTGATGAGGGCAATCAACTGGAAAAGAAGATTATAGAAGAACAATTCGCGACTTAGGCCTCGTGCGAAAATAAAATGAACTTTCAACGAGGTGTGTTGCATGGAATTACAGCATTTCCGCAAGACAAAAGTTCAAGTTATTTTCACACAGATCCTTAGGAATATGACCAAGCGCGCCCATTCGGAAATGAAGATATACATATTCAAAATGTCGCTAGCCAACGATTCCTTGGCACAGGCAAAAACCGTTTCGAGCTGAC
>BNWJ01000195.1 GCA_025998735.1 Alphaproteobacteria bacterium
CGCAATTCGATTTATGCGAGAAGTATGTTCTGATGTTTCAGAAAGAGGTCGCCGATCGTTTATGTGCGGTTCCATCGACAAAATCATATGGACGAATATCTGTTCTTACCCAATGGAGATCTACAGTTCGAAAAATATTTGACCTGGAACCGGGAAGTTTCTCTCCTCCTCCAAAGGTTAAGTCATCTGTTTTGCAATTCGTTCCATTTTCCAAAAGCGAATGTGAATGCTACGAGCATTTCGAGTGTTTTTCCCAGATACTTACGGACGTTTTCATGCACAGAAGAAAAATAATGCTCGGCCCCATGAAAAAACATTTTCCGAATCCATCCGAAATACTTCATAACCTTGGGTACGATTCCAACACCAGAGCAGAACAAATTTCCGTACAAGATTTTATAAAAATATTAAAAATTTTCGTCGATGAAGATTTCGCACAAACATTTAACCAGCAACGTCGTTAGGAACCGCGCAGAAATAACATGAACTCTTCATCGTGGTAATGTGCTGTTATTCAATGCAATACAGTGCTTATAAAGTCTAGCTTATTTTTGAGCGGAACTGTGTCACGACACCCTTACGAAAGCAATCTCCACAGGTTGTCCGGTCACATTTCCTACTTGGTCTACTGGTTGGTCATCCACCCAATCTCCTTGGTAGGCACGTCCATCTTTCTTGGTATAAATTCCTTCTCCATGCCTTTTATTATCCTTCCACGGTCCGTCATAGGAATCTCCATTGGCGTAAGTCATCGTTCCTTTTCCATTTTTTTTACCATCCACCCAATCTCCGTCATATTTATCCCCTTTGGCAAAAATCATGATCCCTTTTCCATTTTTTTTACCATCCACCCAATCTCCGACATATTTGTCTCCATTGGCGTACATCATAGTTCCCTTTCCGTTCATTGGACCATCTTTCCACTCTCCATTATATGAGCCACCGTCAATCATTGTGAGATAGACTCTTCCACCTGCAAACTTCCCATCCACCCAATCTCCGTCAAATTTGTTTCCATTGGCGAGAGTCTTCGTTCCGCTCCCGGTCATTTCATCATCCACCCAATCTCCGACAAATATGTCTTTATTGGTGAAAGTCATCATTCCTTTCCCAGTTATTTTATCATCCTTCCAATCTCCATCATATATGCGTCCATCGGCGAACACCATATTTCCTTTTCCCTGCTTTTTTTCATCCTTCCAATCTCCATCATATTTGTCTCCATTGGCGTATATCATCGTTCCTTTTCCGGTCATTTTATCTTTCACCCAGTCTCCGACATAGACATGCCCACATTTCCACCTATAAGTTCCTTTGCCTTCTAATTTATTGTCCACCCAATCTCCGACACAGAGACTTCCATTGACGTGCGTGTTCGTTCCTTTTCCATTCATTTTTCCATTCGCCCAATCTCCAATATATTTTTGTCCATCGCCAATGGTGAGATTTACGTTTCCTTTTACAAACTTGCCATCTATCCAAATTCCTTCACAGTAATCTCCATTGGAATGTCTATATACCCCCACACCATCCGGTACCAATGTTTCGTTCTTGTTCGAGATATCTTCTTTCACCTGCGAATGATTTGCGATCTCTCCTATGTAGTTGGCCTTTTCGTCCTCTTTGGAATATTGGAG
>BNWJ01000196.1 GCA_025998735.1 Alphaproteobacteria bacterium
CGGAAATAAAGTGTATAAAAGGCAAATATTACAAGTACGAAGTCAGCCACAAGTACGACCCTGAACGTAAGCGTTCTGTCAAAAAAACTGGGCGCTTGCTGGGAAAAATCACGGAGAAGGATGGTTTTGTGCCATCCTCGAAGAATTTATTGCGCGACGCGATTAAAGAATTACCAAAAGTAGACATAAAAATCTACGGAATTTACGCATTATTCAATGAGTTGCTGAAAGACGAGATCGTTTCGCTGAAATCCGTATTCGGAGACAAAACGTCCGAGCAATTGCTGTCGTTTGCGCTGATGCGCTGGGCGTATCAGTCTCCGATCAAACGTTTGGCGGATTACCATTCACATGATTTTTGTTCGGAATTTTGGAGCAATGATCGTCTTTTGTCAGACAAAGAAATCACGTCCACGTTGAAAAATGTCGGAGAAAACAGAGAGTTAGCGCTCCAATGGATGAAAAAACTCTTGCCTGAAGGCGCTTCTGAAAACGAGAATTTTGTGCTAATGGATTCCACTCATGCCATAAGCGCATCAGAACATTTGCTAATAAATTCAAAGGGATACAATCCAAACTTCGATTTCGAGAAGCAAGTCCGACTGATGTACATGTTTGCCCAAGGTCTCAAGAGGCCTGTCTATTATCGATTGATAAACGGAAATATCACAGATATCGCGTCTATGTCCTTGTGTATCAAGGAAATGGAGGTCGAAAATGTCATATATATTGCCGACAAAGGCTTCTATAGTGACGACAATATTAGCGCCATGGACAGCCGTAAGTTGCAATACATAATTCCGCTTCGGAGAAGGAATGCCATCGTGAATTACAACCCATTGTTGCAGGCGGATTTCAAAAAAACCAACAAATACTTCATATATCAGAATCGAATAATTTGGTACTACGAGTACGAAAATGCCGGAAGAAAATACACAACCTTCCTCGACGAGAGATTGCGCGTAGAAGAAGAGCAGGATTATCTGCAAAGAATCGAAACACATCCAGAGAAATATTCCATCGATGGATACCGCCAGAGGTTGCATACATTCGGAACATTGACACTGGTTCATTATACAACCTCACCACAGTCTGCTAAGCAAATATATGAGGCGTATAAACAGCGCAACGAAATCGAGATGATGTTTGATAGTTACAAGAATTTTCTGGGAGCTGATAAAACTTATATGCAAAATAGATTCGTGCTCGAAGGGTGGATCCTCGTCAATTTTATCGCAATGATTGCATACTACAAGTTGTACGATCGCTTAAAAAATGCCAAAATGTTAACGAAATTTTCACCCAAAGATATAATCGAGACCGAAAAAGCTACTTATCAACTCAAAATCAACGGCGTATGGCATCGATCCGAAATGACAAAAAAAACTCAAGGAATTTTTAAGAAAATTGACGTGGGCGACCTAACTTGATGCGGAGTTAGGGGTTAAATTATATCCTTTGCGACGCATTTCCCAATCAAATGGAGTTAAAAGAATGTTGCTTATTAGAGGTGACAGACTCCCTCCTTGGGGAACTCCGTTCTCTTGCGCTGTGTAGCGTCCTTCCACCATGCATCCTGCTTTCAGCCAGCGTGACGCTGGACCCGTTTCCTTTTTTATTATCGGTGGCAAGG
>BNWJ01000197.1 GCA_025998735.1 Alphaproteobacteria bacterium
GTAATGACCTTGCCTCTGCGTCCGTTGTCAAATAGAGCGTCCACAGACTCCTGCAGCATTCTTTTTTCATTTTTTACGATTATTTCCGGAGCTTTTAGTTCCAGCAGTCTCTTGAGACGATTGTTTCTGTTTATAACACGACGATACAGGTCATTTAGATCCGAAGTGGCGAATCTTCCACCGTCCAGTGGAACCAGCGGACGCAATTCTGGCGGAATAACCGGTATGCAATGCATAATCATCCACTCGGGACGTGTACTGGAATTCAAGAAGGATTCCACCAGCTTGAGACGCTTCACCAAACGACGGCGTTTCATGTCCGAAGTAACCGTTTTCAGGTCTAGACGCAGCTTTTCTTTTTCTTTTTTGAGATCAATGTGCGATAGCATGGAGTACAAAGCTTCCGCTCCGATTCCAGCACTAAACGCATCTTCGCCATAGTCGTCCTGAGCCTTGAAATATGCTTCCTCGCTCAGCAGCTGATATTGCTTCAGCGGAGTCATGCCGGGATCTGTCACAACGTAGTCTTCGAAGTATAGAATTCTTTCCATTTCGCTGGACGTAATATCGAGAAGTAGCGCTATTCGGCTTGGAGGTGACTTCGTAAACCAAATATGAGCAACCGGAGACGCCAACTCAATATGCCCCATACGTTCACGTCTAACCTTCGAGAGAGTTACCTCGACACCGCATTTCTCACAGATCACACCGCGATATTTCATGCGCTTATATTTACCGCAGAGGCATTCGTAGTCCTTCACTGGTCCGAATATGCGGGAGCAGAACAAACCATCTCTTTCCGGCTTAAACGTTCTGTAATTGATGGTTTCCGGCTTTTTTACCTCTCCAAATGACCATGACCTTATTCTATCCGGACTAGAGATCGAAACCTTTATGGAGTCAAAACTATTTAGATTGCTGATCTGTCCGAAAATTTTCTGCAACTGATTCGCCATTAGACCTTCCTATTAAATAAGATTACAAAATAAAAGCTGTGATCACCTACACGTTAGATTCCATTCCCGGCTCTACAGGATCCTGTTGGAATTCAAAGTTAAGTCCCAATCCACACAATTCCTTCATGAGAACGTTAAACGACTCAGGTATTCCAGGAACTATGTTATCCTCTCCCTTGATGATGGATTCATAGGCTTTAGTTCTTCCGGTAACGTCGTCGGACTTGACCGTCAGAATTTCCTGCAAAGTATAGGCGGCGCCATACGCCTGCAATGCCCAGACTTCCATTTCTCCGAATCTTTGACCACCGAATTGCGCTTTTCCACCTAGAGGCTGCTGCGTAACAAGACTGTACGGACCTATGGAACGAGCGTGAATCTTATCGTCGACCATGTGATGCAATTTAAGCATGTATATGCATCCGACAGTGACTTTGCGATCGAATTGCTCTCCGGTGCGACCATTTATCAGCGTCACCTGTCCAGACGAATCGAATCCGGCTTTTCCCAGGGCTTTTACAATGTCGTCTTCTCGAGCACCGTCAAACACAGGCGTTGCTACCGGTACACCGTTTATGACATTCGTCGCCATCTCGGCCAGTTCGTAATCGGACAAAGCATCCAGATCCTTCTTATCTTTTGCACTATCGTAAATATCTTTTAGCTCA
>BNWJ01000198.1 GCA_025998735.1 Alphaproteobacteria bacterium
TGAAATGCTCGATTTCCTGTGCCTATTACAAGTTGTCTATCGCAGAAAATAATCTCGTTGAAATCGATGCCGTAAACATGATTCGCAAAATCAATGGAGTCGATCAATTGAGCAGCCATCGAACAATTTTAGGAATCTAACCAGGCTGAGCCTGGACTCGATTATTTATGTCGAGTGAGCAAAAAGGCAATAAAAACAAGCTGCTTCCGATGGTCGCAGCACACAAACAGAGAGGAAAAAGAGTATGGAAAAAATAAAACTAAACGAGCCAATCAAAATTGACGGCATTCTCGTTCATGAAATTTCGTTGCGTAGACCAAAAGTCAGAGATCGCCTTCTGGTTGAAAAAGGCAATGGCAGCGATGCCGAAAAAGAAGTGAATTTCATCGCAAATTTAGCGTCGATCACTCCAGAAGAAGTACAGGAAATTGATTTGCAAGACTATGCAAAAATCCAGGATGTTCTACGCAATTTTTTAGTCCAGCCGGATCAGCCTCAGAATTGAGGCGCGCTGTGTTGGCAATGGCATCGCATGCGAACGGTGGAATTTCCGAATGGTTGGACATGGATTGCGACGAGTTTTTGTTGTGGATTGAGGCATTGCAATCAATGAACAAGTAAACGGGTGCAGGGATCATCCCTGCTGGATTGAAACGCTGCAAGAGATGAATAAATGAGTGACGTAAAACACCAAGTATCAGTTGTAATTGGAGCGGCATTGAGTAGTGGCTTTAAAGAAGCCATTTCCACAAGCCAAACCGATTTTTTTAAACTTGGCGGCATTATCAAAGAACTCGACTCATCAACACTTGGAGTTGCAAGTAAATTCCAAGATCTTCAACGTAAAACTCTGGAAGCGAAACGTGTTTGGGTAGAGTCAGAAGCGGAAGTTAAACGGCTAGCTGTAGCACTCAAAAGTACCGAAAATCCATCGGCTGCAATGGTTCGTGAATTTGAAAAATCGAAAAACGCTGCTGCAAAAGCAAAGGATGCCTACATCGGAAAACGCGATGCATTGCACAACCTTTCCGAGCAAATTAAAACCAGCGGAAACGATATCGGCACGCTTGTTTCTCAGCAATCCAAACTTGGATCGTCAATTGCGAATTTGAAAACACGCTACGGTGAGTTGAATAAAATCATGGGACAACGCGATGCAGTTTTGGCTCAGCGAGCGAACCTTCGTGGCCAAATGATGGACGCCGTTGCGTTGGCGGCCACGCTTGGAGCTCCAATAAAAGCCGCTGTCGACTTCGAATCTGCCATGGCTGACGTAGCGAAAGTTGTTGATTTTCCAGAGCCAGACGGCCTTCTGAAAATGGGAAATTCCTTGAAAGAAATGTCGCGAACGATTCCACTTTCGGCCGAAGGACTGGCGCAGATTACAGCGTCAGGTGGACAACTTGGCGTTGCATCAAAAGACCTTATCGGCTTTACGGAATCGGTAGCGAAAATGTCCACTGCGTTTGATATGACAACCGCGGAAGCTGGCGATGCGATGGCTAAATTATCAAACGTTTTCCAGATTCCGATTACGGACTTAACGCAACTTGGAGATGTAATCAACCATCTCAGTAACAATACGGTCGCAAAGGCAAAAGAAATAATTC
>BNWJ01000199.1 GCA_025998735.1 Alphaproteobacteria bacterium
TGATAGGTCACATAAACTTTGATGCGAAAATAACAGGAAAGCGTAGTGCGGGAAATCCGCACGCTGCGTTTGACGTGGCGGGCGATGGAAACGTGGCTATCTCAGCTAACGCGCCATTGCTCGACCCCACCTGTGCGGGGTGGGGACGGCCGCCAAAGCCGTACCCCGTCTACCGCGATTAGGTTCTAAAGCCCTTCGATTAAGCCTCAAAATCCAGAAAAAATGTTGCAACACCTTCTCGGTGCAAATGACTAAACAAATTAATTATACCTTTATTATGCCAGAGAAAAATACATGAAGCCCTGGGACATTATCAAATTGCGCGTACAATAGTGAATATTGGGCTTGAAAGCAAGATTAATACATGATACTGTCCCTCCTGTTGGCGCGGGGTAGAGCAGTCCGGTAGCTCGTCAGGCTCATAACCTGAAGGTCGTTGGTTCAAATCCTTCCCCCGCAACCACCTTAAATTTCAACGTTTTTCGATAACAAATACTGCTCATGGAAACTTTACTTTCTCTGTTTTTAACAACCATTTAACAACTTTTTTTGAAGTTGCGGTCGGCTTTAGTTGAACGAAATTGTTGGCATTTCGGTTTAGATATCATCAAAGATAATTTTAGCATTATAAGTACATCCAAAAATTACATCTTTCTTCTTTGAGAAAGGTTGTTAATGAGTTGTTAAAGGTAACCAAAACAGAATATGGCGATGTGCTCCAACTTTGAGAAACTGAAGCACATACTTTTGTTGCCGTTCATGATGTGTTTAACAAAATATCGTTTTTATGCACTCTCCTCTCTTTCTTTATTTCTTGCTTTTTTATTCTGCTTTCAAGCCATTCAATAGCTGCATCTAAAGTATATGCAACCTTGCCATTTATGGTAATACTATTTTTGATGCCATCGCCTCTACTATCCAAGGTTTGCATCGTTCTAACGGTAACCAAGCCAAAAGAAAATTTTGCAATGTCTTTTCTTAAAACAATTGGAGAATCCCATGCGCCTTTTATTTTTGATAAGATATCGTTCATTATCAGCTCATTTTTTTCTTGTTTATTTGATTTATCAGTCATTTTATGCCCCTTATTGCTCTATTACATAATATGCAACAAATAACTCTTTTATTCTTTTGCTATATTTTTCCATGTTTTTTTTAACCACCTCATTTAATTCATATGTATCCGCTAAGTATTCGCTCCTAAAAAGCAATAATCGCTCAACAAGCTCTCGCTCGATTGGGATTAAATCATATGTACATGTAGAATCTGTGTTTCCTTTGATTGCAAACCCTTCTTTATGAATTAATATCTGATAATCCCATTCATATTTGAAATCTGAGGGCATTTTAGATTTTGCATTCCATTCGCTTACTTTAGATAAGTCCCTGCAATCTAAAGGCATAAAATCAATTTCTGTACGACGTGATGATATTGGTTTTACTCGAACAATTTCATCGGTATATTTAAAATAGTAATAATCACGCAGTGAGCATGTTTTTTATGAAGCGATCATCTGGTCGAAGTCGATGTCACCGTTGATCAAGAAAGCGATGGTATGAGCGCAGAGTTTTCGTCTAATTTTCGATATTAAACGCCACATATTTTT
>BNWJ01000200.1 GCA_025998735.1 Alphaproteobacteria bacterium
TCAATATGTCCGAAAGTTTGTGCTCTACATAGCTTTGATGCCTTGGATCTTCAATGGTTTCAAATTTCTCTTTTGCTGTCACTTCTAGCCTCCGATAGTAAAACGTATTAATTCTACCTCTTTCTAGGTTCTGTTAGCAAAATTTAATTTCTGCTTATTTATCAGGTGGTTGGTTGAGCAGCCAAGTTCAAAATATGCCTTATAAATCAGTTGGTTAACAATTTTTACTAACAGAACCTAGCAAAATTGTTTAACCATCTCTTCTCATATATAAAATATTTAAAAAATTTTATGAAACGCCCGTGTTCTGGACTCGGTTTGATTAACGTTATGTATCCTCGTTTGCGACATTTATCATGGTATTGTCTCACCCAGAATCCCAGAAATTTGAATCCGATTTCGCCGCCGTCGATTGATTTCAGTGTATGTCTGATTCTCGTTTTTGTTTCGCTGAGTTCTAGCCCCATTTGCCTCAACCATTGTTGGACGAATTCCTTCGCCTTTTCAATGAGTTCCAAGCTTTCGTGAATTATTACAAAGTCATCACAGTAACGAATGATGCTCAATTGGTTACGCGCATCTTTCCTTCCAATTTTACTTTGCTTCCCTTTCGCATAAACGAAAAGTTCTTCTCCAAGGGCTTTCTTTGTCTCATATTCCAGGCCACCTAAGGCAATATTCGCCAGCAATGGAGAAATTACTCCTCCTTGCGGCGTTCCTGCCTTCGTTTTCTGAAATACATCTCCTTCCATAATGCCTGATTTCAGCCATCTCCTAATTACACGACGTAATTTCGGGAATGTATTCAACTTTTTCAACAGCTTAGAATGGTCTATATTGTCGAAACAGCCTTTTATATCTGCGTCTAGAACATAGGCATTCTTCTGATGAATCGTATTGAATATCGCTTCCATGGCATCATGACATGATCTCGCCGGTCTGAATCCGTAACTATTTGGCTCAAATTTTGCCTCAAATTCCGGTTCCAGTGCGAGTTTCGCTAGCGCCTGTCTTGCTCGATCGGCCATTATCGGTATGCCCAATGGACGTTTCTCCGTCTTCTCAGGTTTGGGAATCCAGATGCGCCTGATGGGGGTACTTTTCTCGTCCAATTTCAGCGTTTCAGCTAGTCTGATCCGCTGAGTTGGAACAAGCGACTTCACACCATCAACTCCAGCAGTTTTCTTGCCTTTGTTGATCTGCGTTACTCTTCTGACTGCAAGCAATTTCGCACTTTTCGAATTTAAGAGCAACGTCTGAAGACGATGTACTCGCTTTCTGTCGCCGCTCTTCGAGGCTCGATAGATCCGCTTTTGCAGTTTAAAAACGCTTCGTTCCAGCATCTTATCCACCTCGTTGAGGTAAATATTGCTCAGCAACGGCGACAGTGGACCTCCCTGCGGTATTCCTCGCTTTCCGCCTGTTAAGTAGCGGATCCAACGTCACGTTGGTTTTCTTTAGCAGAATGTCGTGTCTCACCGTGCAAAAGTACGATTTCAGATCGACGTCTATTACCGTCGTCTTTCCTTTGATCGCTGCTTCATGCGCTGTCCTCCGAGGGCGATATCCGTACGATCCAGATTGAAAATCGCTCTCAAATA
>BNWJ01000201.1 GCA_025998735.1 Alphaproteobacteria bacterium
ACTGAAATCGGAAACGATGTGTGGATTGGCGTTGAAGCATTTATCATGCCAGGCATAAAAATAGCCGACGGAGCAGTTGTCGGAGCAAGATCTGTTATTACAAAAAACATCGGACCATATGAAATTTGGGGTGGCAATCCTGCAAAGCTGATCAGAAAAAGATTTTCAGATGACGTAATCGAACAGCTAATGAAAATTCAATGGTGGAACTGGGATATTGACAAAATTATCGATAACATCGATGTACTGGCGAGTGGTAATATTGAGAAACTTTGTAAAATTAAGGAGCAATAATGTTATTCATTGTGATAGTTATTATGGATATTCTCAGCTCGGCGGAAATGGACATTTGTGTGCCGAGTTTTCCCGAAATCCAGAGTGTGTTTGGCATTTCTTCCTTTGTCGTCGAATTTGTTCTTGGCATTAATTTATTGGCCCACTGCATTGGAGCTCTGGTGGCCGGAAATCTTGGAGATAGATACGGCAGAAAACCGATAATATTGTCCGGTTTAGCTCTATTTATTTTCGGAAGCCTGCTGTGTGCACTTTCTCCGAGTTACGCAGGATTACTCATTGGAAGGTTTGTTCAGGGCATCGGCATTTCTTGTCCAACAGTGCTGACCTATGTGATTATTCCGGATACATACGACATAAAAACGCATCAAAAACTTCTTGGATTGCTGAATTTTTTCACAACTCTAGCAATGGCAGTCGCTCCGATTATCGGCAGCTACACGACTTTGCTTTTCGGCTGGAGAGGAAATTTCTACTTGCTCCTATTTCTTGGAATTCTATGCTACGTTTTGGGATATTTTTTCCTACCAACTGGCGTTAAAAATAACGATGTTTCTGTAAGTCTGATCGAATATGCAAAAGTCCTAAAAAACAAAAAAGCCATGCTTTATGTTTTCACCATATGTTCTTTCGCAATAGGCTACTGGACATTCATTGCCACATCTCCACTTTTGTACGTAAATGATTTGGGAGTAAAATTGGAGCATTTCGGATGGTATCAGGGATCGTTAGCTGCAACATTTGCTCTAGTCAGCCTTTCAAGCGAGAAATTGTTCAATCTTTTCGGAGTGAAAAAATGTTTTTGGTGGGGAATGGCGTTTTTCGCTTTGGCGCTTGCATCAATTTTGCTACTGCTGTTGACGAATTCCCAAAATCCTCTATTGATAACGATGGCCTTGGCTATTATGTCCGGTGCCGTAATCTGTCCAGTCAATATATTAGACCTGTTGCGTAGGCCTATTTTTGGTCCTGATAATCAGTGACTCCAAGAGGCTTTTGCAACAGGTCTATTATGTCCCTATGCGTTTGAGGCTGCTCCCAATGAAAAGGGAAAACTCATGGCCGTAATGATACTGGTAAAGCTTGGATCCATTAGTTTTTTGGTACAGATTACCAGCTTCTTCTACAACGGAAGCTTTTTAGCAATTGGCATGACACTCTCCGCCACCATAGTAGCTTCTCTGATGCTATGCCATAAATTGCTGAAAATGGATAATGTTTTGGAGGAAGTATGACCATATTTACAGACAACATCACAAGCATTCACGGA
>BNWJ01000202.1 GCA_025998735.1 Alphaproteobacteria bacterium
GTCCAATAACTCCAGCATTCTGATAATGTGTTCCACTGTTTGCTTTGCCTTTCATAAAAGGCTATTATACACCACAGATCCTGTGTCGCAAAAAAGAAAAATGTCCCGGTTATTTCTTAACTAATCCATAGAACAAAGAAGCGGCGTCGCAACACGATTTAGCAACGCCTGACTGCGACATCGAGAATTATATATACACATTCAAGACGAGACGTAGGTCAATAAGCTATGAGAATTCAGCAAAACAATTGGCTTAAAGTTCTGCTCTTCCTTTCTAAGGAATATACGTTCCAAATCCAGCACGAATTTCTTCAAATGCCTCAGACATTTTGCAGAGTGCTTCATTTGATTTGGCAGAGGCCTCTTTTAATTTTGCAAGCACTATTTGTAATTCTTCACGAACCTGTTCAGCGCCGTCACCAGGTTTAGGTTCTTCCGCGATTGCCTGTAGTTTGTCTGTTAGTCCGGAACACTCATCTTGCAGCTTACTTAGTTCCTCGTTCGCTGTCTGCCATTCCGCAGCTAGTCTTTTGAATTCCGTATTCGCCGTGCTTTGGGGCTCCAACGCTGTAGATTTACCAGTTTCCGTTGCCGCACTTAAGTCAAAAACTGCCGAAATAATAGCTGCACACAAAAATAGTTGCTTCATACTCAGTCTCCATAGTTAAAAAATGTCGAACACCATGTCCAACTTTGATGATTGTAAGACATAGCTGCTAACAAAAAGTTAAAATCGCAGAGAATATTTTTAATCCCAATAAAAAGCGGTTTTTATCTTGTTTTCTACATCGC
Organism: Alphaproteobacteria bacterium; assembly: GCA_025998735.1. Classification (GTDB taxonomy): domain Bacteria; phylum Pseudomonadota; class Alphaproteobacteria; order UBA3830; family UBA3830; genus BNWE01. Next base: position 793 of record BNWJ01000202.1, read on the forward strand.
ATAGAACTTCGGTCATTTATTCCTCATTAGATTTCTTGCTGAACCGAATGGATCACGATATCAACCAGGGCTGCCTTATGAAAATTTGTTGTGTTTTTTTTGTTGACACTCGCAGTGTTTTTGGATTATGCTTGCTGTAAAGTAAATGGCTAGCTATAAAACGGGGGTAAAGATGAAAAAGAAGATTGTGTTGCAGTGGGCTTATCGGGTTGTCTATGATGATTTCGCAGGAAGGGGTGTCTAGCTCGTTGCCTGCCCCCTATAAGACGGGGCGCCGCACCCGTTGATACGGGGGGTCTCCATTATTTTTGGCAACTTATGTTAATGAGAAATCTCTTGAGCAGATCAGTCGACTGCGTGCGGACCTTTCTAAAAAGGATGCGGATCTACATGAGCGAGTAACGAAAGAAAGAGAAGCACGTGAAAAAGAAAAAGAAGCGTTCAAAAAAAGAATAAATGCATTGGGTCAAGAAGTTTGGGAAATAACGAATGGAAAAGAAAAACTTGAAAAAGAAAAGGAGGAGCTTGAGAAAAGATTGGCCGCTGAAAAGGAGGAGCTCGAGAAAAGTTTAGCAGCTGAAAAGAGGGAAAAAGAAGCGGCACAGAAAGAGTTAGGAATTATTATCAAATAATATGGACAAGTGACATCACATGAGTTATATTTGTATCTATGAAAGATATAGATATATTAGCGTTAACGACACGAATAGAAGGGATGTTACCCACACTTAATGAGT
>BNWJ01000203.1 GCA_025998735.1 Alphaproteobacteria bacterium
CATCTTTTTTTAAAGTAGCTTGAGTTTTTTTGAGGGCAAGATAATAATTTTCCTTGTTTCTTTCTATGATGCTTTCAAGAGAACTGTATGGCGCATAAATATATCCGAATTGCATTAGCAATAATGTTGTTATTATGCGCGACAGTCTGCCATTTCCGTCCTGAAATGGATGTATCGCAAGAAAATGCACAACAAATATTCCTATCAACAGTAAGGGGTGAATGTTTTTTTGAGTTTTATTTGAGTTAAACCAATCAACTAAATTTTGCATCTGAAACGGAGTATCAAAAGGAGAAGATGTTTCAAAAACTACTCCTATACTTTTGCCGTCTTCATCAAATGCCTCCACACTATTCGATAGTTTCTTGTACTCTCCGGAATGACGGGCGTCTTTTTCGGAGAATTTAAGCAGGAGTCCATGCAGTTGTTTGATAATATTCTCGGAAAATCCCATTTCTTCGAAAGATAAAAAGACCAAATTGCACACCTCAGAATATCCGGCAACTTCCTGCTCATCTCTTGAAAGAAAAGATTTTGATCCGATATTTGATAGCAAATTTTCAACTTCTTTATCTGACAGTTTTACGCCTTCTATTCTTGTGGATGAGCCTATACTTTCAATGGTCGCCACTTTTTTGAGAGCTACAAGTCTGTCGGGAGATAGTGTTCCAAAAAGTCTCCAGGAGATTTTGAAACTATCCAGTTCTGATATGATTGACAAAGCTTCATGGGTTATCTTCACTTCTTCTATATTGATCATACTAAATCGATACCCGTATCATTACCCGATAATACCCGAATGCAAAAATGAAGTAAAGGTTTTCTCTCGAAAAAGGCTATAGTTTTTCATTTTTTATCAAGCGCGCCGTAAAACCACCTCGTTCACGTGGTGGATATAAGGTGCCCTCGGCTCTTGTCTTTTTCCGACATTTTCTGCTATATATTTCATTGACGGCAGGGCAGCGAGCACCTGCCGCACTGACACTAGCAAACGAGCCCAGCGTCACGCTGGTTCGTCACCGTAATATTCCCTATGACGGGAATATTACAGCGAAAACCAAACTTTCCCTTGGGCGGTCTCAGTGAAGCAGAAACCATCCGTTCCTTCGAGAATTGGAATCCTTGCCCTTTAGGGCGGGGAGGATGTCAAGTGCATACGGCGGAGGTTAATCATGGATACTACTATTTTTTGGAATGGGCGTTCGCAAGCGGTAAGATTGCCAAAAGAATTCCGATTGCGAGGTAATGCAGCCGAGATATTTAGAGATGGAGACGACATAATAATTCGTAAAAAGAAAGCCTCAACATGGGCAGAGCTTTTTGCGATCGAATGTTCCGACTTCGAACTGGAAAGACCGGAGAGAGTTTTCACATAAATATAGCAGCCCCAGGGCTTTTTCCTAGAGACCTAAAGATTCCCGATAGCTTTCAAAGCACCTCATGAAATTCATGGAATTGCAATATAAGGCTTTTCTGATATTTTTTTCTTTGTTGATCCTCATAATATTTAGCGC
>BNWJ01000204.1 GCA_025998735.1 Alphaproteobacteria bacterium
TTAGGTAAATATAGTAGAAAAAGTTTTACAATATGGCTCAAAGGCTCCATCAAAAGATAAGGAAAACAACAGCTTCAAAGATGCATTTAGCACCTCCTTAGTTTTTGACGCAATTTTGGTTCGTCGAATCATGCGTCCTAGATAATGCCTGGTGTTTGAGTTGTTTTGCTCTATCGTCGTCGTGTGCTTTTTGCCTATTAATATCGTCTGAAATTTTAGGCATTCTTGCGGTCTTTGCTCCTTTTTTATCCAGTTCATTATTGTATACAAAGCTATTGCAAGAGCCTGCTTTGTCAATGTTGACTTTTTTGTTCTGCCATCTTTTTCTTGAAAACTCTTCCAGCAGTTTTTGCATTTATATCTCTGTTTTCCTTTGACAAAGCCATTCTTGTAACTGCTATCTACTCCACAAAATCTACACCGCATAACATCCTCTTCTTTCAATACTTACAAGCATTGTAACACACACTCTATTTATTCGAAAACTCTCCATCCAACGGGTAAATCCGATATTAAGGGAATGGACGAACTACTTCAGAGTCGGGAACTCTAGCAAATGCTTTGGATACATATCAATGAGAAGCAGAAAGAGAAAAGACTTCGGCTGGGAAAGATGAAATAGGAGCTGGTTATACGCGGTATGTGGGCTGTTCTCAGACTACAAGATCAAATACTACCAAGAACAGAAAGTGTTACTTGCATGATAGGTCACATAAACTTTGATGCGAAAATAACAGGAAAGCGCAGCGCGGGAAATCCGCATGTTGCGTTTGACGAGGCGGGCGATGGAAACGTGGCTATCTTAGCTCACGCGCTTGCTCGCCCCTACCTGTGCGTGGCTGTACTCCGTCTACCGCCTTTAGGTTAAGGTGATCTACTCTTTATAATAATCATCGATGGTGGAAGAATTCCATTGACTCTTATGCTTTGTCCTCTCTTTGGATTTCTCATCAACGCCTATAGACTCGGACATAGCTATAGACATCCCAGACAGGCTCATGGATTCCTCGACCTGGGCTTGGACATCGTTTTCAACCTCATCTGTATTTAGCGCATCGCCAAATGGATTATCTTTTCCACTTTCGTCGAGGCAAACGCGTTTATAACGCAATCCATCAAGCTTTTGCCAGGCTTCTATAGCCGCAATCTTGGCATTTTTCGCCATAGTCTTGCTTCCTTAGCGTTTTCTTCGTCTTCTTTACTTATGGCTCGCCCCATGGCAGTCTTAGCCTCACGTTTAGCAATCATAGCCTTACTCTTGGCTTCTGATATAACCACATTTAATGGTTTGGTAGTAGTTGCGCTTTCATCGACTTTCATAGATGCTGCAGCTTCTTGCACTGCGGTCACACACATAAACACAAAAAACACAGCTTTAGCTTTATCAAACATGTGCGCCATACCATTTTTGCATATGTTCCTTTTAGAATCATTTATCATATCGTTCCTCATAAGTTAAGTATCCTAGAGCTCATAACTGGAGCCCAAATG
>BNWJ01000205.1 GCA_025998735.1 Alphaproteobacteria bacterium
AAAATATGTGGCGTTTAATATCGAAAATTAGACGAAAACTCTGCGCTCATACAATCGCTTTCTTTATCAATGGTGACATCACTTTCGACCAGATGATTGCTTCATGAAAAACATGCTCACTGCGTAAAGATGGAAACAAGTACGAAGGAGAATGGAAGAACGACTACAGAGAAGGAAAAGGAAAAATAACATATAACGATGGAGCCAAATATGATGGCGATTGGGTTGCTGGCAACAGAGAAGGACGCGGAATAATGGAATATAACGATGGTTATAGGTATGATGGCGATTGGGTTGCTGGAAAGAGGAAAGGATCAGGAGAACTTACATGGCAGAATGGAAGCTATGTAGGAGGATGGCATGAGGACAAAAAACATGGAGAGGGAATAAAAATACAAAATAAAGGAGCCCCAGATGAGGAAAAGTTCGTAGGAGAATTTAGGAATGGTAACCGTCGTATAGGGTATATTGTTAAGAGGATTCCAGGTAACAATGCTGGTAAAAAAGGGAGTCAATCTGTAGAATATGATGAGAATGGCCTACAAAAAGGGAAGCTAGGATCCTATAAGAGGTATACCGGTGAGGTTTTTCCTCACAATTAAGCAATATTTTGAGACTGTAATGAGTTGGTTTGTAGGAGAAATGGAGACCGTAAATTATTTTGTGTAAAGGTCAGGAACGCCCTCCACTAAAAGCCGCGATCTTGTCCAGCCTGTCGCCGAACAGAATCATCAACTGTGAGTATATTATACCCCAATCATGGACTTTTGTCGTCCATTTTTTCTCAAGCCTTCTAATTCCAAAGAAAAGGCTCTTCATTAGAGCATCTTCCGATGGAAAAGTTGGTCTATTTTTCGTTACTTTCCGCATACATCGGTTGAAGGATTCGATTGGATTCGTCGTGTAAATCAATCGTCGAATTTCGTTCGGATACTTCCAAAACGCCGACAGTTGCTCCCAGTTGTTGGTCCAACTCCTTGAAATATAAGCATATTTCTTGCCCAACTTTGTAGCAAAAGCCTCAAGGTTCTGCTTTCCGATTTCTGCAGTTGGAGCCGTGTAAATAGCTTTAAGATCTCCGCAAACTTCCTTCAAGTCCTTGCAGGACACGTGTTTCACAGATTTTCTAATCTGATGAACGATGCATTTCTGATGGTCAGACTCTGGAAAGCAACTCTCGATTGCATTATCCAGCCCATTCAGATTGTCTATGCAAAATCTTACCACCCTTCTCGTCTTTTCATTCAAAATAAGATGTGCTAAGCTTACGAATGGATCAATGTTCTTCCAAATATTTGCACAAAAAAAGCGCAAGAAAGCCGTATTCGTAGACTTTTAAAAAACAAGAAAATCACCCTTGCCGATTTTATGAAAAATTTTGTGCGGGAAATCATTGATATTCTGCTGAAAAAAGGCGAAACAATAACTTTGATAATGGACCAAAGTCAGATCCTGGAAGATAGGCAGTGCTTGATGATTTCTATTCGT
>BNWJ01000206.1 GCA_025998735.1 Alphaproteobacteria bacterium
ATTCGCGGCATGCTTTTGTGGTGTTCTCGAAGAAAATTTATCAGCACTTCTTCGTTTCGTTTTCCTACTTCCCGCAACATCCATCCGCAGGCTTTGTGAATTAGATGATGCTCATGATTTAAAAAATACTCGGTCAGTTTTAGCGTAAGGTCAAACGAATCTTTTTTTATGAACGAACAGGTGGAAACAATGGCAATTCTGTTGTCCCAAAGCAACGACGATCGAGCCAATTTCCAAAATATTTCATCTGACTCATCAAAATATGCGCCCACTATTTTATAGCAGGACAAATCAACCAAATCCCAGTTGTTTACATACTTTGCATTTGCAAGATAAACGTCCACGATTTCCTTCTTGAAATCTGCATTTGCTTTTTCGAATTTAGAAATCATAATCATCAATGCAATAAGTCGGATTTCGTGAATCTCCGAATGAAGCAGTTCGATCACATCTTCCATTGAAGCAATCATAAAATATTTTTTTTCTATCGTTCGCAAATCAGGAACTCGACATCCGATAACGATATCGCCATGCCCATATCCGTCTTCCGATTGAATCATCTTTCTGGAAAAATTCGCATATTCCTCGGATGCATTATCTTTTATTTCTGTAATTATCGCATTTATCATTTTATGAGTATAATCCATAATGATGTACTATAATACCATTTATGGAGACTTTATACATGGCGCTAGATGATTACACAATTGTCACGACGACCGTCGAAACTGAGCAGCAAGCTGAGGCTCTCGCACGCAAGATAGTCGTCGAAAAACTAGCTGCCTGCGTTCAAATCCAAAAAATAAAAAGCGTTTATTCTTGGAATGACAAGATAGAGCTAAACGATGAACATCTTCTGATGATAAAAACGCGATCTGATTTGTTTGCGGAGATTTCTGAATTTATAAAGGAAAATCATGATTACCAGGTGCCGGAAATAGTGCAAATTCCAATTACAAACGGATCAAACGAGTATTTAAGTTGGATCAAAAAAGTAACGAGATAATACTCCTTTCAGAATACTACCGCTTTCCGTATGGATCAAAATTATATCGTTTCCACGAGAGTTTTCAGCCTGACATTGTTTTTCGTGAGGTTTCTGTTTATGTTTTAGATAGTTTATACAAGAGGAAACATATGGATAAGACAGACCTAACAGTTGATTCTTACATAAAACAAGTTTGCCATAAAATACTCTGTTCTTTTTAATAGTAAATGGACTGCTACGTAAGATTGTAATTTCATATATTTTTCTCACCAATTACCGGAAAGAGTTTGGTGTTCTCATGTAAGATTTTCCATGGTAAACTCCTTAAAGTTTAGGATGTGAATGAATGTAAACATACATATAGAGCTTACCACCCGTCTTGCACATTTTTCACGTGATCCATGGCACATGAGCCCACAACTCGTGAAAGAAAGTAGATGAGACGATCATCGAGAAGATGGTTGCCAACCCTTTTGTCAAAAATGATCTTT
>BNWJ01000207.1 GCA_025998735.1 Alphaproteobacteria bacterium
GCGCTAAATATTATGAGGATCAACAAAGAAAAAAATATCAGAAAAGCCTTATATTGCAATTCCATGAATTTCATGAGGTGCTTTGAAAGCTATCGGGAATCTTTAGGTCTCTAGGAAAAAGCCCTGGAATCAAACGCCACCTGCATGGAACGTTTACGATATCAGAAATGAATTTTCAGTCGGCATCAGTCACGTCATAGTTATCAACAAAAGCTGTGGATAACTCTGTTGATAACCATTTGCATACATCAAAAAAACACTATATTTCACCGTCATATAACAGTTTGCTATTTTTTTCATCATGCTGCTAACCCATTGTTTTTGTTGATATTTCTTGTCCGTCATTTATCGTGTGGATGAATGTTTTATATCTCAGAAGCTAGACAGCTCCTCTGTGAATTCTTTTAATTTATTAACGATAATAGTTTTAAAAAAACTAACGTAACGCAGTGATATGGCTCCCAGACGGTACATATTTTTTAACTAAGGAATTGTTACCAAATAAACTGGACACACCGCTTGCGTACAGATGAAGTGCCATAGTTTCATCCACGACATCATCTGTCCACGTTATTCAGTAACAATTTCTAAGGATTAGTTAAGAAATAACCGGGACATTTTTCTTTTTTGCGGCACAGGATCTATGGTTTATAATAGCCTTTTATGAAAGGCAAAGCGAACAGTGGAACACATTATCAAAATGCTGGAGTTACTGGACGAGCGTGAACGTAGATTATTCCTTGCGAATGAGGCGATTGCGTATGGTTACGGTGGTATAAGCGCAATCAGCAGAATCAGTGGCGTTTCAAGAACAACGATAACCGCAGGAATCAAAGAACTAAAAAGCGGCGAAAAAGATTAATGGAGCAACGCGTAGAAAGGGGGGAGGAAGACGTACAATTGAGGATAAACATGCTGATATTTGCGTATATATTCATCGTATTGTTGACGGGGAAACATACGGCGATCCGATGCGAGCACTGTCATATACAACGGTAAGTTTGCGAAAGATATCGAAAGAACTGTCTGAACAGTACGGAATAAGCGTCAGTCATGTTAAGGTTGGTATGTTATTGAAAACAATGGGATACAGCAAACAAGTGAATCAGAAGATGCTCCAATTGGGAGAGCCCCATCCGAATCGCAACGCGCAGTTTGAGCACATCAATGCAACTGCGACGGAGTATATGAAGCTTGGAGAGCCCGTGATATCGGTAGATACCAAGAAGAAGGAAAACATCGGAAATTTCAAGAACAGCGGTCAAGAATATCGGTGCGTCCTGTAAAGTGGTGTGAACATAGTGAACGCCATTTTCACTTAAAGCTCAGAAATGAGCATTATTTGTAAGCTGCTGAGATACAGCTGGAGGCAGCCCAGCCCTGGAAAGCCTAGCGAGCACCAGGTATCGAGTCCTTGGATCAGAAGCGGCGACGCCATGATTAAGCGTAGGGCCGAGAGCACGAGAGCCGGAA
>BNWJ01000208.1 GCA_025998735.1 Alphaproteobacteria bacterium
TTGTTACCAAATAAACTGGACACACCGCTTGCGTACAGATGAAGTGCCGTAGTTTCATCCACGACATCATCTGTCCACGTTATTCAGTAACAATTTCTTACAATTTAATGCGCTGTATTCTTCCTGAATTTTCTGAATGACCTCTTCGTGAGAAGTACATCCGGCCAGCACGCCCAAACACAAAATAAGAGTCTTTCTCATTCGTTGTTTCCTCCGCATGATTTGCATTCATTACATTTCTTTTCCCCCAGGAGCTTTCTGAGAGCAGCCAATCTTGCTTCGGAGTCCATCTCTCCATGGCTGTCTTCAGCGTACAGCGAATTTTTACCTGTGAGGACTCCGACAAGAGCACCAGGTACGGCCATACTATCATTATGCTGCATTCTCGTATCGAAATGTCTATCACGTTTGTTCAGAATCTCATTATATTTTTCGTCTAATTGATCGCAGTCTAGGTGCGCGTATTCAACAGAATAATCGCGAGGTTCACAACCAACGAGAAACAACAATCCAAATATGAATTTTTTATTTTCCATATGTTTTTGCCTCGCTCAAATATTTCCGGAAAAATGTTATGCAATGCAATCCTCGATTGTGTTTTGCTTTTTGGTATGCATGGCCGGCAATGTCTGCAGCGGACTTGGAGAGCGCTGCCTGTGCTGCAAATGCAGCAAGCACCATTTTTTTCATCTTATACACTCAATTTATAAAACTAACAAAAGCTCAAACAAATTTGATACCAAACTACGATGGAAACACACGCAAGTAGGCAGATTTGTAGCATTTTCTCCAGAAAAAATCAACTGCTTTCCGACTATTTATCACAACCAGGTCAATGATTTATAAAACTGTAGAAAAAGTCGCTGTGAAAATGATAAAACCTCCGAAAGATCAAGTGGATAGCATGACTTACGACAGCGGGGACGAGTTCGATGGGCGCACAGTGTGCAGTATTGTTGTTTGCACATCCAATTTAGTAACATTTTTTTCGCTTTTAAACGATAAAATCTTTAATAGAATGGAGGATCACATGTTTAGGTTTTTGTATGTAACAGCATTTTCATTGTTTTCTGCGTTTGGAATTTTTGCGATTCCAATCGATACTCCAGAACATCCAGAGGAAAATAAGTTCGTCATAAAATGTCCGACCGGATGGGGATATAGGTCCCTAAAAGGAGAAAACGGATTAATAGGCTTGGTATGGCCAGTTGATCGTACTTTCAATGCAACAGGAACGGCAGTTTTCGTGTTTTTGCAGGATTCCAAGACAAAACTCCCTAAAATTCCATGCAACATAAACATATTCACGGAAAAATGTACGAAAGCGCAATTTAAATTTGCCAATAAAAAACAGAAGAACGATAAAACAAAATCTATAAAAGAAAAATATTTCCGAGGACGTTGCGGTCGCACAATGATTCTATTTGAGGAAGTCGTTCAGAATTACACGTTGATTTTCGCGTTAGTTTCA
>BNWJ01000209.1 GCA_025998735.1 Alphaproteobacteria bacterium
AAGGTCACGGATAACGAATTCAATGCAGTTAATATATGCCGTGATGATTTTCACGGTGAATGGAACTATGTCATTTCGCCTATAGAAAAGCAAAACCTCTAGTTTATTTGGTAACAATTGCTTAGCTTTTGTAAGCCAGTAACGTGCACTCTCTGTATCACCCTTCATCAAATATGCACGCCCAAGATGAAATTGAAGTATAAAGTTAGTATCAGTCTCAGGATGTCTCAAAAACCATACGATTGCTTTATCATACTTCCCTCTCTCTAAAAGAATATGTCCGACATTAGCTATAGATAAAACATGATGTTGCCTAGCAGCTTCGGTAAGCAAATCCGAGGCTTTGTCAAGATCCCTTTCAAAGTGTTGATGCCCATAGAGGCACGGATCACCATAATACATCATCCCCAAATGGTGTAGAGCACAAGGTTCGCCATCCACCTCGGCAGCTTCGCGCAATAACGCTAGCGCTTTCACACAATCTCCCCGCCCAAAACATTCTAGTGCGCTCAAAAACGTTGTTCTACCATGTTCAGCGTTAGTCTCTTTCGCTTCACGCGCTTTCCTATCCCGCTCTTCCCACCTTACATATGCCGCTTTGTTGGATTTCTCGAGCTCTCGCTCCTCTTCTCTTTCAAGTGCCTCACGAGCCAATCTAGCCTCTAGCTCTTGTTTTCTTTGTTTTGCTTTTTTGGCCTCTTCTTTCTCTGCATCTTTCCGCCTTTGTTCATTTTTTATCCGTTGAGCTTCTGCTGTTTTCGCACGCTCGTTTTTAGCCGTTTGAGCTGCGTCATCTGCGTGTTTCGCTGCTATTTCTGCAGCAGACCACGGACTCAATGTTCCAATTTGAGAAAAGCGCCATGAGGTAGACTTCCCGTGGCCAGTTCTCACCTCTTCCCTACCGGCGTCACGAAAGCCGTTGAGATGCAAAAAACGCTTTTCTGCAAATTTAGAGATATCTTGGAGCTTATTGCCCACAACGTCTTTTTTGCCAAGAATGCCAATCTTTATCTCGATACTAGCAGAAAACCTTTCCACCGGAATTGCTTTCTCACCTTCGTAGCATTCTTTAAAAATAGCTACCGGCCCCTCATGAGCAACATTTGTTGCCGAAAATGTCACCAACTCCCGAGACGCTTCCACATTCGTCACCCCCGCACATAAAAGCGCAAGAGCTAACACTTTATTACACACTTTTATTGTCATTTCATACTCCATTTTAACAATATTTAATAGACCTGTTGCATAAGATTGTATATGGATTAAAGATCTGTTAAAGATCTATTGTATGCAGTATGGAGCAGATTTTCATGATGAAAAATGAGATTTTAAAGAAGAAGCCGGCGATATTTTTGAGTCTTTTTGGAGTAAGGGTTGCGGAATTTGAGCTAATTCACGAGAGGGTTGCGCCGCAGTGGGCAACGGAAGTTATAGGGAAATACAGTGGTCCCGGTCGATTTTTCAAGCGCC
>BNWJ01000210.1 GCA_025998735.1 Alphaproteobacteria bacterium
AGCGGTATTTGCAGGACCAATTAATGTCACAGGAGGCAAGCTGATTCTGTTGGAAGGATCTGTAGATGCAAGCATTGAGGCTATCAGTCTGAATGAAGATGGTTCTCTGACTATGAATCAGAATGGAACTACAGAGAGAGCCATAAAAGGCATTGGCACCGTTAACGTAGGAGGGAATCTCACTTTCACAAGCCCTGTCTCTGACTTTAGCGGAAAAACAACCGTCGCAGAAGGCGCAAGAGCGACTTTTGCTCTAAACTCAAGAGTACTAGCAGGAAACTTTGATCTCCGTGGTACGCTGTCTTTGCAGAATGGATCTGTGGATGAGAGCTCTGCGATCATCGAACTGTTGGGGGCGAACGCTCTCCTGGAGATGAATCAGGGGGTAACAGGAGCTGATCCGGTAGAGACAAGTAGGGAGATAACTGGATCCACTGGCGAAGTTAGAATAGGAGGGAATCTCAATATCCTTGGCAATGAATCTGGATTTACTGGGGTAACAACTGTCGCGAGTGGTGCAAAGGCGACAATTGCTTCTGAGGGAACGATGTTCGGAGGAGTCGTCAATATTAATCATGGTGCTACATTAGGTTGGAATGTGGGAGTGGCTAGTGAGACAAACCATGGCCCAATCACATTGGCTGGAACGGGTGCTCTTGGTATTGATCTGAGTGATTCCGACTTTACCCTCAGTAGACAGATAGCAGGCGATGCCAGCAGTAGCATTTCAATAGCAGGAGACTCAAAGACCCTCACATACAGCGGCGATGGCTCTGGATTCAGGGGAACAACAACCATTGCGAGCGGCTCGACGACATTTTTTGATGATGGTGCAAAAGTATTCGCAGGACCTATGAGCATCAGTACGGGCGCTGAAGTAATTTTGTCGGAAGAATCTGTGGATACTGGCACTGCGGCTATCGATCTGAGTGGAACTTTGACGATGAGTCAGACTGGAGATGTGTTTAGACCAATAAAAGGCAATGCTGGTACCTTTGACATAGGAGGAGACCTCATTTTCAGAAACGCTGGCTCTGAATTTCTCGGAACAACACATGTAGCTGAGCATGGAATAGCGACCTTTGCTTCTGGAGCGGCGGTATTCCGTGGGCCAATCAATATTGATGGTGGTGCCGGAGTAGTTATGTCGGAAGGATCTGTAGATGCAGGCACTGCGTATATCGATCTGGCTGGAAATGGCTCTCTGACTATGAATCAGAATGGAACTACAGAGAGAGCCATAAAAGGCATTGGCACCGTTAACGTAGGAGGGAATCTCACTTTCACAAGCCCTGTCTCTGACTTTAGCGGAAAAACAACCGTCGCAGAAGGTGCAAGAGCGACTTTTGCTCCAGAGTCAAGAGTACTCGCAGGAAACTTTGATCTCTATGGTATGCTGTCTTTGGATGATAGATCTGTAGATTCAAGCAATGCGGAGATCAAACTGTTGGGAGCGA
>BNWJ01000211.1 GCA_025998735.1 Alphaproteobacteria bacterium
CTCAAAAATATCGCCGGCTTCTTCTTTAAAATCTCATTTTTCATCATGAAAATCTGCTCCATACTGCATACAATAGATCTTTAACAGATCTTTAATCCATATACAATCTTATGCAACAGGTCTATTAAAGCGCATAGCAAAAATCATGATGCTGAAAACACCACATTGTCTTATGAGCAAAGTGTCGGACTACCTGATCTAGCCAAATCACCTGGCCAATACGAATATTTTTTGCGTTCCGTCTGTAAGACTTATTATGAAGGGGCTCCTTGGATAATCATATCCTATAAAGGGCAACGTGACAGCCGTGGTAATCGTCACGGAGTCGGAATAGCAAAATATCAAGATGCTGATGTATATGTCGGAATATGGAGAAATGGCAAAATGGATGGAAAGGGAGTGTATAAATATACAGATGGAACATATGAAGGAGATTGGAAGAACGGTGTAAAAGAAGGAAAAGGAAAGTTTACGGATGCACTAGGAATTGGTGTATCCAGACGACCAACCGGAGCTAGGTACGAGGGAGAGTATAAGAACGATAGAAAACATGGACGCGGAACAATGGTATATAAAGATGGTGGAAAGTATGTAGGAGAATGGGTTGCTGGCAACAGAGAAGGACGCGGCATAATGGAATATAACGATGGTTATAGGTATGATGGCGGGTGGGTGGCTGGAAAGAGGGAAGGATCAGGAATACTTACATGGCATAATGGAAGCTATGTAGGAGGATGGCGTGAGGACAAAAAACATGGATATGGAACAATGGTATATACAGATGGAACGTATGTGGGAAAATGGGGTGCTGGCAACAGAGAAGGACACGGAATATTTATATATAAAGATGGGAACAAGTATGAAGGAGAATGGAAGAACGATTACAGAGAAGGAAAAGGAAAAATAACATACAACGATGGAACTAAATATAATGGCGATTGGGTTGCTGGCAAGAGAGAAGGATGCGGAGTGTTTACATATAAAGATACGCAGTGAGCGGGTTTTTTGCGATAAGTTTTGCTTTTTAGAGAGTTTTCACATAAATATAGCAGCCCAAAGAAGCTCATTTATCAGCCTAAAAACTCGTTTTTAGCTTCATTAATTCGCATTTTTGTAATAGACTGATTTATCAGCAAAAACGTGAAAAACTCAGCTCGGTTTTGTCATCTGTAGTAGGAATATCTGCATTTTTCTTGATGTCAATCGCATCTATTTTGCTGAAATTCCAAAGTTTTTCGCCAGCTTGCTCCACTATATTTGTCTGAAAACTCTCTTAATTAGGCATTGTTTTCGGCTTTTATATAATTGACATTACAAGGCTGGAGGAAACAATGCCCATTGACGATTTTATCATTACTGTTTTTGTTTGTATTGATGATTTTTTAAAAAATGAAAAAAAGCTGAGGCGACGAGGACCAGCACCTAAATTGACTGATGCAGAGGTT
>BNWJ01000212.1 GCA_025998735.1 Alphaproteobacteria bacterium
AAAAATTGAAAACAATATGATCTCCCACAACTGATATTCTTTCCCGTTAGGTTTGCGATCATCTTTTACCTCTTTTAACGCATCTATAATTTTCATCTCTACTCCAAATATTAAAACTTAATTAATAGACCTGTTGCAAAAGCCTCTTGGAGTCACTGATTATCAGGACCAAAAATAGGCCTACGCAACAGGTCTAATATTCGGAGATTTTATCTCAAAAATCAACCCATATTTCTAGGAAAAAGCCCTGGTTTGATTCTTCAGAGAAAATTCCGCTATTTCCATGATTAAAATTATTTGATATACTATGGGCGTGCGGTGTTTTTTGTTTTGAAAATGTTAGTGAAAGTTTAGTCTTTTGTATAATGATGAAGATCTGTCAGCGTATGTATCGGAAATAAAGAAATTTCCTGTGCTGGGTGATGATGAGGAGTTCGAGTTAGCCACAAAATGGAAGGAGCGCGGTGACAAGCGTGCTCTGAATAGGATTGTCAGCAGTCATTTACGTCTGGTTGTTAGAATAGCTAACGGATATTCCGGCTACGGTCTTTCGAAGGCTGATCTGATTGCCGAGGGAAATGTCGGTATAATGTGTGCGCTGCAACATTTCGATCCGAGCATTGGATATCGATTTTCAACCTATGCCGCTTGGTGGATAAAGGCAAAAATGCAGGATTTCATATACAATTCATGGTCGATAGTTAAGCTTGGATCCGGCAAAAAAAACAAAAAACTGTTCTTTAACTTGAGAAGAATCAAAAACGCTCTTGGAATTGAGTCTGTGTCCGAAAACAACGCAGAAATTATTGCGGAAAAAATGCAGGTTAGTAAGGAAGATGTTCTAGTATCGGATAATAGGTTTACTCACAAGGATTTTTCCACAAATATAGCCGTTGGAGAGGACGGCGATTCGTCTTTCCAGGATTTTATTGTCGATCACAAGGCTTCCCAGGAAAATTTAGCGTTGGATAAACAGGAGTACGAATACCGCAAAAAAGTTCTCCATGAGGCCTTAAATACGCTGTCGAAAAGAGAGCATGATGTCGTTTGTGCCTACAGACTATGCAACCCAACAAAAACGCTAAGGGAAATCGCAGAAGGGATGAGTATTTCACCCGAAAGAGTGCGACAAATAGACAACGCTGCATTTTTAAAAATTCAAAAGTATGTTAGATCCGTCGAATGGAACGCAAGAGCCGGCTAGTTCGATGTGTCCCTCTGACACAAAAGCAGGAAAGTGTTTTTTTGCTTGACATTTTGTTTAAAACAATATATAAAGCAACATTCTTGAGAGTTTTCAATTAGACCTGTTGCATAACCCAAACGCAGATCCAGTAATGAATTTTGATGAGGTCAGTGTAACATTATTTTATTTCTCATGCAAGTCCAAATCCATTTTTCATGTTAACAATTCCGGCGATAATCCT
>BNWJ01000213.1 GCA_025998735.1 Alphaproteobacteria bacterium
AAAGATCATTTTTGACAAAAGGGTTGGCAACCATCTTCTCGATGATCGTCTCATCTACTTTCTTTCACGAGTTGTGGGCTCATGTGCCATGGATCACGTGAAAAATGTGCAAGACGGGTGGTAAGCTGACACACAGAAAAAGCAATCTAAGAAAGCGATAGATGCAAATTCAAAACCATCCTTGTTGGCAAAAATAATATACTCTGGATTGGTAAGGCTAAAAGAGTCGAAAAAAGCTCAGGAATCAGGACGCAACTGCCCAAAAGCGCTTGACTTCGGGCAGCCGGAGAGGGTTAATGTGACCACGTCAAAAGTTGACTAATCGGAGATAAAGGAGGGTAAAATGAAACAACGGGATGATTTGGATATAGTTAAACGAGTGCTGAGGTTGAAAACTATGAGCCTTAGCGAGCTGAATGATCTATGGCATGGTCTATATGAGCACAAACCGA
Organism: Alphaproteobacteria bacterium; assembly: GCA_025998735.1. Taxonomy (GTDB): domain Bacteria; phylum Pseudomonadota; class Alphaproteobacteria; order UBA3830; family UBA3830; genus BNWE01. The sequence continues at coordinate 453 of BNWJ01000213.1, forward strand.
TATCAGCGACGAAAATGTACATGATTCCGCAACTAGCGTATCGGATTCAAGAATTGGCTTATGGCGCTGAAAATGAGGCAACTCAGCAGAAAATTCAACAGATAACTCACGATATTAGTAGAGGCAAAAAGAAGAGTTACAAGCCGCTGTTGGGAACAAAAATCGTGAAAGAGTATAAGGATCGTCTGCACGAAATTTTCGTTGTAAATGAGGATTTTTCCTACAACGGCAGGATCTATAACTCGCTGTCAGCCATCGCTCAGCAGATCACGGGAACAAAATGGAATGGATTAGTTTTTTTTGGAGTAAAATAATGAAAATACAGCAACAATCACTGCAAACATCAGTAAGATGTGCCATATACACAAGAAAATCGAACGATGAAGGTTTGGATCAGGAATTTAACAGTCTTGATTCTCAGCGAGTTCTGGCGGAACGCTATATTCAAAGCCAAGCTGGAAAAGGCTGGCTTGTCCTGCCGAAGCACTATGACGACGGCGGCTTTTCCGGTGGCAATATGGACAGACCAGCTCTGCAAGAGCTACTGAACGACATTCAAGCCGGAGCCGTAGACTGCGTTGTGACATACAAACTTGATCGTGTATCGAGATCGCTATTCGATTTCACAAAAATCATTCACATTTTCGATGAAAACAAGGTGATTTTCGATACAGTAACCGAATCGTTCAGCTCAGCGAATCCATCTGGCAGACTCATGCTGAACATGTTGTTGAGTTTTGCCCAATATGAACGTGAACTTACCATCGATCGTGTGCGAGATAAATTCTCGGAATCGCGTAAAAAAGGCCTTTGGATGGGAGGCCCGCCACCGCTAGGCTACGACGTAAAGCTTACCACCCGTCTTGCACATTTTTCACGTGATCCATGGCACATGAGCCCACAACTCGTGAAAGAAAGTAGATGAGACGATCATCGAGAAGATGGTTGCCAACCCTTTTGTCAAAAATGATCTTT
>BNWJ01000214.1 GCA_025998735.1 Alphaproteobacteria bacterium
AAGACAGAATTCTTGCGATAAAACCAATGAATTGTCCAGGAGCAGTCCAGATCTTCAAGCAAGGAACCAAGAGCTACAGAGATTTGCCGCTGCGTATGGCGGAATTTGGCTGCTGTCATCGAAACGAGCCATCTGGAGCTCTCTATGGCGTGATGCGGGTTCGAGGTTTTACTCAGGATGATGCGCATATTTTCTGTACTCCGGATCAAATCAATTCCGAAACGAAGAAGTTTTGTCTTCTGCTGAGAAAAATCTATAAAGATCTCGGATTTGAGGATTACAGTGTAAAATTTTCAGATCGTCCGGAAAAAAGAACAGGATCCGACGAAATTTGGGATCTTGCGGAAGATCTTCTGAAGAAAGCTACTGCTGAAGCTGGACTTGATTTCACCATCAACAAAGGAGAAGGTGCTTTTTATGGTCCCAAACTGGAATTTGTGCTGAAAGATAAGCTTGGTCGCGATTGGCAGTGCGGAACATTGCAGGTGGATTTCCAATTGCCGCAAAAATTAGGAGCCTGGTATACCGGAGAAGATGGCGAAAAGCATAATCCAATCATGCTTCATCGAGCTGTTCTTGGATCTCTGGAAAGATTCATTGGGATATTGCTGGAGAACTACGCCGGAAAGCTGCCGCTGTGGCTGACTCCGGTGCAAATAGTTGTCACCACCATCACAAACGAATTCGATGATTACGGCCGAAGGTTTTTCAATAAACTTCAGGAGCATAACATTAGAGCGAAGCTCGATTTGAGATCTGAAAAGATTTCCTACAAAATCCGCGAGCATTCTCTAGCTAAAGTTCCGCTTATGGCAGTGTTGGGCGCCAGTGAAGCCGAGTGCAATACCATAACGCTTCGGAACATGGATGGCACACAGCAAACCCTGCCATTTCTAGAGGCGATTGATATAGTAAGGCAGTTGTGCGCAATTCCGGAAATTTAGATTAGTGATTGCACCACAGGCGGTCCGAGTCGGGCTAGGGGGTCTTGCATGACGGGCGCTAATGCTGAGCTTGCCTCGTCGTGGTGATTTAGATTTTAATTCGGAGCAGCTTTTGTGTTGGAACTTTGAATTGTGCGGATTGCATCGATTTTTCACGCAGACAATCATATAACCCCAAAAACATCGACTGTAATTTTATTTTTTTTGTATTTTTTAATCATTTGTTAACAAATATATGCTTTAATGGTTATTGTGATCTAGTAAACTTTTTTATAACCATGGGGGATTTTGAGAATGAAAAGGTTTTATGAACTTTGTGCACTTTGTATGATTTGTATATTTATGGCTCTTTGGTAGGGTCGAGCAATGGCGCGTTAGCTGAGATAGCCACGTTTCCATCGCCCGCCACGTCAAACGCAGCGTGCGGATTTCCCGCACTACGCTTTCCTGTTATTTTCGCATCAAAGTTTATGTGACCT
>BNWJ01000215.1 GCA_025998735.1 Alphaproteobacteria bacterium
CTTCTATCATACATTTCTTCGCAGTGATCAATTATTTTTTCATGCAATTGTTTGTTGTTTTTCCTCATTCTTCCGTGCCATAAACCATCCTCCATCATCCATTGACGCAGCGTTTCTCGGTTGACAGCCAAGCCATCGCATTCTTTCAGCTTTTCAGAAGCAAAAGTTGGGCCAAAATCTGGGTATTTTTCTCTTACAATTGCAAGAATACGTTGCTTGAATTCCTCCTTGAACGCTCTGTTGTCTCCGCGTTTGCGGCTTCTAATTCCAGCAATATCTTCTGACATGCGCTCTAATAATCGCCTGATTTGACGCTCACTCAGTCCAAGCTGGCGCCCTGCCTCCGATTGCGTCAATTTGCGCTCTTTTACTTGGCGCAAGACATAAATCCTCTCCATTTCCTCTTCCTTAAATATTTGCATGGTTTTTCCTCAACAAATGACATAACTTCATCGAATTTATGGGATTCGCTGACTACTTAAAACCGGACATTTCTAAATTGCACGACCGGACAGCATCAAATTGCGCTGACAAATTGGCTAGTCACTGCGATAAACTACTTTAGTGTTGCTTTTCATACCATATAAAAGAGCAATATTGATTCTTACATAAAACAAGTTTGCCATAAAATACTCCGTTCTTTTTAATAGTAAATGGACTGCCATATTGCTCGGCGCTGGTGCGATGGAAATGAAATTCCGTACGTTGTTAAAAAACATGATCAGACTAATTTTCATCTCAACTTTCTTTCCATCAGTGGATAAAATATACCCCAGAATGCGCGTTTCCTTTGGTGTTTTTCTTGAATTTCCTTGAAATATGCCTCATGATTTTTGTGACTACCAAAGTCCGTTATTTGAGAGCTTAATTCGTAACAAGAAACGAGATCTCTTGCCGCATCTTCATAATTTCCAGACGCTCCTTTATCAAGTGCATTTTCCAAAAGTTTGCGATATAAAATTGTGGCGGCCAATGGCTCAGTTTCCCGGAATGCTTTAGCAAATGGTCTGCTTGTATAATCATAGCGGCTATCTATCGTTTTTTCTTTGAGAAAAACAAGTTGTGCGCATTTGTTGATTTCACCGAGTTTTAGTAGAAAATTCATTGCCGTACAAATATCGCCAAAGACAAAGGCTCTTTCGATTGTTTGCTCTCGGAATTTACTTTTAAAATCGCCATCAGCACATTTCAGTATCTCTTCATACAAATCATAACGCAAGCAGCAATTAAACCACTCAATGCATTCCTGTTGTGCGTCTTCGTATTTTTCGAAATGCAGTAGAGCATTAATCTTTAGACGAGAATAATCCTCTCGCCATGATGACGGTATTGGATGCTCCATCTTGTTTAACCATTCCAAAGCTTCGTCATATCGACTGTGACTCGTCAGACGTCTTGCAATTTCAAGATGATCATGC
>BNWJ01000216.1 GCA_025998735.1 Alphaproteobacteria bacterium
TTAGATTCCCAGATGCACGCAGGACCTCTTCTATCAGGCACCATTTTCCCACAAAAGCGTTAAAAATCGCTAAAATTACAAAAATTTTCAACCATTAACGGAAATTTTATCTTTTCCTGATATTATGTGGTACCTGGTGGAGAGGGACTCGCGGCGCATTTCTCCTATAAACCAACTCAAAAAATCAGAGCATTGCAAAACTCCTGGGGTGTTAAGATTCGAGATATCATTCATCAGTTTAAAATGTTGGAAGATGCCATTATGGCTGCAGTAAATGCTAAGTGAAGGTTGTATAATAAATCTTGATGTGGTTTTTAACGCCTTCATTCTACATCTAGAAAAAAGCCATGAGGTAATTTGAAAATGCTCATCATCACTGCCACAAGACGACGGAGCGTCATCTGGTTCAAGAAATTTTCATAAAACGGAGTCATACGACAATATTGCCACCACACTTCTGCCTTGAATATCGAAGGATCTATCCATGGCTTTTTGCCATCCATGTTGCAATAATGTATGATACCACGATCCGCATCGTTCCATTTTTCTTCCACACCAATCAGTGTGGCAATGGCTGGTTCAGAATTAAATTCCAGACCAAGCAGTACAAATTTGTCCTTAAATACCCATTGCAGCGGTTGTTGATCAGCATATTTGATTTTGTCGGTGTTTTCAGTAGATATTTTTATCAGTTGCTGCATAATATGCTCATCACGCCATTTTTTACAATCCATAACCAATACTCCGGAATTAAAACATTTAACTAATTGGCCTTCGCCTGTCTTGCTGTTTTCACCGCCGCCAGCGGCCAAAGCCATACCGTCTAGACTGACATTCCATAACCGTGCAATATCCAGTCGAACAATGACGTCGACGTCCATATAAATCGCCTTGTCGATGTTTGGCAAATTTTCTCCAATCGACCATTTTAGAAAATGTGCTCGATTCTTGTGCCAGCCATTATTTAGGCTAAGAAATGGATCAATTTGGTCGGAGCAATTTATAAATTCCACTTCTGCATGCGGAAATGATATGATGAAATCGCGCAGACGCACACGCGCATTTACGTCATCGTCTTCGTGCAATATAAGAAACTTTATCCGAGACGTCGTGTTCTTCAAAATTGACACAGCGGTAACGCTTGCGAATTTCATATAATTGGCGGAAACGCAAAAAACAATGTTAATTTGATCCATATTGCTACTCCTTCAGTGCATGTTGCGCAACCACTGACGAGCTCGCTCTAGATCTGACGGTGTATCGACGCTTATGGGCGGATCCAGATCGACGACGTCTATGCCAATAGTCATTCCGTTTTCCAAAGCCCTAAGCTGCTCGAGTTTTTCTGTTTTTTCCAGAGTCCCCTGCGGCAACGACACAAATTTTTCGAGAGATTCAGGTCTGAAGCAATAAATAC
>BNWJ01000217.1 GCA_025998735.1 Alphaproteobacteria bacterium
TAGCCGACTTCCGTAAACTTTGTGGCTTCCACTTTTATGAATGGAGCTCCCACGAGGCGAGCGAGGCGGCGGGCTATTTCAGTCTTACCAACCCCAGTCGGGCCTATGAGCAGAATATTTTTGGGAGATATCTCCTCCTTGAGAGGCGTTGGCACCTGCTGACGGCGCCAGCGATTGCGCAGAGCAACGGCAACCGCCTTTTTCGCGTCCTCATGACCAACAATGAAGCGATCCAATTCCGAAACTATACGAGTAGGTGTTAAGGATAGGTTTTTCATTTAATTCTCCGTCTCTAATTTTTCGATGGTTACATTCGAATTGGTATAGATGCACAACTCTGACGCCACAGTCATGGATCTTTGCACTATTTCCTCCGCTGAGAGATTCTCATTTATCAGCGCTCGAGCCGCTGCAACGGCGTAATTCCCCCCGGATCCAATTCCAATGATGCCGTCCTGAGGTTCCAGAACATCTCCCAAGCCAGAAACGATCAGCGACACATTTTTATCAGCCGCAGCAATCATGGCTTCCAATTTTCTGAGATATTTATCGGTGCGCCAGTCTTTCGCTAACTCCACACACGCACGCTGCAGCTGTCCCGGATATAATTCGATCTTCGATTCTAGACGCTCGTAGAGAGTTATGGCGTCGGCAGTGGCTCCGGCATAGCCAATGAGAACGTTTTTCGACTTGGAAACCCTAACTTTCCGAACGTTTCCCTTAACAATGGTATCTCCCATCGTAACCTGACCGTCACCTGCCATCACAACATATTTTCCCTTCCGAACGGAGAGAATTGTAGTACCAATCCAAGACATATACTCACCACCTGCAAAAATTACACCAGCACAACGAAACGATTATAGTATCTTTTAAGAAATACTAAAGATGTTTGAGAAAAACTTCTTCCAACTAATTTGGTATATATAATGCTCACCATTTTAAACTTGCAGAACAAACCCAAAAGGCTTCCCATCTAAGAAAGCCGTTAATGGAATATTACTTTTGCTCGTTTCGACTACAAGGGGCTGTATAAAACGACTTGAATTCTTCCAGGTTTTCAAGTTGCCCATCCGTCATTCTCACCACAAGGGTGGTGTTGTCTATGTGGCTCGTTATTTTTGCCGTTCCGGTTTTGCAAATATCCCCCTCCTCAAAACTGCCTTCCATGGAATACTCGCCGTAATGTGTCAATGTTCCTTTCCCACTCCATTTGCTGTTTTCCCAATTTCCTTCATAGGTGTTCCCATTATCATACATGCACGTTCCCTTTCCCTTTCCAGGTGAAACAAAGCCTTTCTTATCGCCGAAATAAGAGAGTTTTCAATTAAATATAGTGTGTGATATAATGCCAATAAGTATTGAAATAGGAGAGTATTATGCACTGTAGGTATTGTGGATTGGATAGCAG
>BNWJ01000218.1 GCA_025998735.1 Alphaproteobacteria bacterium
GGTACTCATTAAGTGTGGGTAACATCCCTTCTATTCGTGTCGTTAACGCTAATATATCTATATCTTTCATAGATACAAATATAACTCATGTGATGTCACTTGTCCATATTATTTGATAATAATTCCTAATGATAAAATCGTCAATGGGCATTGTTTCCTCCAGCTTTGTAATGTCAATTATATAAAAGCCGAAAACAGTGCCTAATTAAAGCTTAAAAAGCAAAACTTATCGCAAAAACCCGCTCACTGCGTTAATTAAAGCTTAAAAAGCAAAACTTATCGCAAAAACCCGCTCACTGCGTAATAATCAGTCATTTTCGTATCCTTTCATCATTTACATTAGTAACTAGCATCGTATTTTGGATGTAACGCCATTGTTGGCAACTTTTCCGCGTTTTAGGAGGCGGATGTGAGAACAAAAAAGATTTTCGGAACGCCATTTTAGAATCCAGAAAATTCTTTTGTTCTCTTTTTGAACGACTTTTGACACGGGTTTGTGACCTGAATTTTGAGGAGCTGACAGCCTGTTTGCGATTTATCTTGCATTTTAAATACTTGGGTCCGCTGGGTCTATGCTTGGGTCCAAAAACGGCATCTAACTCATTGATTTTATTGAATAGCCCCAAAGACCCCGCGAAAAACAATAGATTTAGGTATTTAAAATTTTTGAAAAAGAAAAAAAATAAAGACCTGTCAAAAGAGTTTTTCTCAAAAGTCTCATATATAAAAGAAACCAAAGGATAATATGCTATTATACCTTTAGGTATACTCTTCCCCAAGATACATACTATACAGGGCTTTTTCCTAGAAATATGGGTTGATTTTTGAGATAAAATCTCCGAATATTAATTAAGTTTTAATATTTGGAGTAGAGATGAAAATTATAGATGCGTTAAAAGAGATAAAAGATGATCGCAAACCTAACGGGAAAGAATATCAGTTGTGAGAGATCATATTGTTTTCAATTTTTGCGATAGCGAGCAACGCGAAGACATATAGCGATATACAACGCTTCATGGAGTGTAATTTTGATAACTTAGTGAGCTTACCACCCCGTGAGTTTTTACAATAGTTAAGAATATGCTATAATTCCAATAATTTTTAGAGATAATTGGAGTTTTAGATGAGACTAAAAACAGGAGCAGTTGCAGGTTTGGCAAAAGTCATAGAAGAAGATTTGATGAAGAGGCTGCAATCTCAAGTTGATGTCAGGGCGTTAGCTAATTTGGCTGATTGCGCAGCCTGTGCTTTGACTACACGGAGCAGCAATAGCGGAGAATGGAAGGCGGTTTTGCCACGCGATTGCACTGATAAATCAATGGAATACTGGATTTCGCATGTGTTATCTAGTGCATTAATTGATCACCATGTAGTTA
>BNWJ01000219.1 GCA_025998735.1 Alphaproteobacteria bacterium
CTCTGCGAGAGGACATGCGCAAAGGCTTCACTTTTGGCGGAATTACTTTCGAGGAATATCGTGGACAGGCAACGGATCACAATGGAACCGTTCGTAGATTTATTGGCGAAGGCGAAGGTCATTGTTTTCCAACCGGAACGGCGGAAACTTTTGTGACGTACTTTGCTCCTGCCGATTTTAACGAAACGGTCAACACGCTGGGGTTGCCGATGTACGCAAAACAGTGTCCGAGAAAATTTGATCGTGGAACAGATCTACACACGCAAAGCAATCCGCTTCCAATGTGTTTGCGTCCTGGAGTTCTGGTGAAACTAACTGCAAGCTGAGAAAGAATAATGAAAGAAGCATTCGAAAACGCATTTAATGATGTCTTCGAACATTTTGGTGTTGAGGTAATTTTCAAGCCAACAAATGCTTCATCATTTCCAATTATTGCATTGCTCAAAGAACCGGAAAGTGTATACGAAGTCGGCAGCTCTCAAGTCATTGGACAAGTTGCCGAATTTTCCGTGAAGGCTTCCGACGTAAATCCAAAAAATGGAGACATAATTTTTGTCGGTACCAAAAAATATAAGATTCACGAAGAGCCGTTGTTGGATGCATCGAATTTGATCTTCAAGTTTCAGGTGGTATTAATTGGGAAATAAATATGTCTACTGTATATACGCTTGATGCCACACTCAGCATAAAAAACATTGTAGAAAAATTGAACGCTCTTCCGGAACAGATATCGGTGGCGGCAATGAGGTCTTTGAATAAAACGGCGGCTTGGGTAAAAAGTACCAGTGCCAAACAAATAGCAAAAGAAAAATTGCTGAAACTTAAGTTTGTGCGAAATCGTCTGAAAATAAAGAAGGCTGGAAAAGAGTTTCTGCAAGCGAAAGTGTTGGCGAATTTAAAGGGAGTCAGAGCGAAAGATATCGGCCCCATGAAGCAGACGATTATCGGGGCAATCGCCGGACAGCACATGTTTGCTGGGGCTTTCGTTGCCACAATGCCGAAGAACAAACATACAGGAATTTTTAAACGCAAAACAAAAAACAGACTTCCAATAGAAGAGCAGTATTTATCCATTTACAAGGAAGCGTCAGCGTTGATCGAAAAATTAGTCGATGAGAAAACGGCTTCAAGATTCGAACATTATTTTAGACATGAGATTAAATTCGCCACAGGAAACTTCTTATGAAATTTATTTTAGACGCAATAAAAAATGACCAACGTGACGTTGGATCCGTTTTCTGTTTCGCTACAGGTGCATTATGAAATTTATTTTGAACGCCATTAAGAATGAAATATTGCAAAAAATTCCAGAAATAAAAACATGCATCGCTTATGCAAAAG
>BNWJ01000220.1 GCA_025998735.1 Alphaproteobacteria bacterium
TGCTCAATTGAGGCGGGGTTGGCTAGGAGTTTCTCTTCAAGGGTCTCGTTCTCGTCGGTGTTGTTTGCACTCTGTTGTTCCAGCCGGTATTACTAGCGCCCCCCTCGGTGCCGTTGCTAACAACGGAGGAAGTCGTTTCGGGGGTTGGTTGTACTAAGGCCATCTGGGATGGTTCCCCGGTCGGGTCATTTTTCTTCCCGAGTATCTTGGAGGCTTCTCCATCGAACAGTGTGAGTGACACCATTGCCACCGCACAAGCGCTACGTATTATGTTTTTCATTTTCTTCTCCAATTTATAAAAACAAGTACACCATCATAGTGTGAATATAGCATAGAGGGGAAGAAACACTTTGTCAGGCGATTTTTTTTAAATTTTCAGACAATACACGTCTGCTCATGCAAGACAATTGCTGTTCAAAGACTTCCCTCATCAAAAACTGGAAAAGCTCCGTAAAAGCTCCGGAAAAAAATTCTGTGGACTGGCCGTGGTTCCTACTCTGTCGCAAATCAAAGTGGTTACACCACGCGCAGTGCTTGCAGTACAGGCGTTAATGGCTTCGCTTCCTGCTGCATTGTCCGGCGCTATCTTCGATGTCGAAGCGGAATCAACAAGGGGAAACGGATCAAACGTCACATTGGTCACGCTGTTGGTGGATAAGAAGAAGGTTCACGTTGTTCTTAATCTTCTAAAGCAATGTGATTCCGTTCTACGAGCGAAGCAGGAGATTATGCCGAAGCATCTTTCCAAAATCACTGTTGTTTCCGCCAATAATTCCGAAGATACGGCGAAAGATCTGGTGGCAGAACTCGAAAGACATAAGCTGGAGACATTTCATTATTTTGTTAATACTTATGGAACGAATTTAGTTATTTCGAGCGATAAATTAATAGAGACCGTTGCCCTATTGCATAGATATTGTGAGTTAGATAAATGAAAAAATACGAAAAAATCAAAAAGATAATGGACCGTGGCTGCAAAATTCTCGGATCGGATTATGCGATTCTCGGCGGTGCCATGACCTGGATTTCGGAGTCGAATCTGGTATCGACGATGTCAAACGCCGGAATGTTTGGAGTCTTGGCGTCTGGAGCCATGGACGGAGATCTTCTGAAAAACGAAATCACACTAACACAATCAAAAACGGACCGTAATTTTGGCGTGAACATCATTCTCATGAATCCAAAGTTGCACGACCTAATAGATGTATGCGTATTCGAAATGGCATGGCTCTTGTCGATCTGGGCGCTAGAGGAATAGCTAAACTAACTGGATGCAGAGATACCTCTAATGTTATGGCTCCTCCTGTGATTAGCTGGATTGCGAGGTTTTT
>BNWJ01000221.1 GCA_025998735.1 Alphaproteobacteria bacterium
TTTCAATGCACTTTGACAAATCCGATACGCCCCCTGTTTTTCTAAGATGCATAGATCCTCATTTGGTTAAATACATCAACAGCTTAGCACATCTTATTTTGAATGAAAAGACGAGAAGGGTGGTAAGATTCGCGAGTATTAGCCCTCGCTCTGTTGGCCACACGAAACATCCAAGCAATAAATCTTTCCAGCATGTTCGGAGTACCTTCAAAACACGATGTTAAAGAACCTGTGGCTGTCGTGCTTAATGTAACCTCTGCCCCTTTGGCAGTGTATGGTGAAGGAAACAGAGTTATTGCGACTCCGGTCGTTGGATCGCGGGACTCATCTCTAGCGCCGTATCTATACTCATCGGTGACAGGATCCCGGTCGACTCGCGTGACCGCCACACCGAACCGTTGTCCAGGCAAAATTCCTTCACGATCCAAAAGATAACCATGGACCAAATTCATACTTTGTGGAAAATATTGTGCCTCGGGCTTGTAGAATTCGAGTCTCAATTTTGCTTTGACATCTAGTGCGCACGCCAAACACATAATAAACAAAAGTTTTTTCACAATAGATCTCCTTTTTATTAAAACACCACTTTATACTAACATAAAATTTTACCAAAATCAAGTTTTTTTTGCTTTTTTTGATAAAAAAGCCAATCCGCCGCTCCGTAAACACCATTTTGTGTCTGGAGAATGGCTTCGATTATGTACTAAGAAAATGTGACAATTTAAACATAGAGGTTAACGGCAACAAGTTGAATTTGAAAGATTTTTCCGGCAAAACCCGAACGTTCAAAGCATATGTTCCGGCATGGAAAAAAGAAGCGATTTTCGAAGTTAAGACCAAAAACGACAGCGCGTGGTTTTTGTTTTTGTCACTATCTGACGATAAAAGCTTTTCAGAAAATTATGAAAAAAGATTCGGGATAGAAAAGTGTTTCCAAGACCAAAAAAGCTCCGGATTTGATATTGAGAAAACAAAAATTAGAAAATACGACAGATTCAAAAAGCTATATTTTTCAATGTATTTAGTGCAATTGTTTGCTGTGCTGGTTGGAGAATATGTGCAAAACAACAATCATCCACTTAAAAAAATTTCATATTCTTGCGGACGTGTTATTAGCATTTTCCGCCCATTCAGAAACGAAGTGCATCATTTTGCGGAACCCCAGCATTTGCCCAGAAGACCTCGAATGGTGTTTTGAAGTTTAGCACTTTCCGTGGTCGATTGTTAAGTTTATCTTCTATTTCTTGTATTTTTTCATCAGAAACGTCTTTGAAATCGGATTTCTTCGGCAAATACTGTCGAATCAGGCCGTTCGTAT
>BNWJ01000222.1 GCA_025998735.1 Alphaproteobacteria bacterium
TAGACTCTGCCTGGCCGGTCTATCTCCGACTGTATTCCAAAAGCTTCAAACTTCAGAATCTCTTCTTTCATTTGGAGTCTATGATCTGATTCACTCCTCTCATTTCCTCTCTGTTCGCCCAATCCAATATTCTCCGTTTAATCGAACGGAAAAGTTTGCAAAATTGCCAATGGCATTCGTCGTTAGATTGTATAATGCGCCATCGTTGGTTCCGCTGGACGTAATCGAGAATCCATTGAGCGCATTGGAGGTCATGATCGGCATGACTTTCACGAGTTCGAAAAGTTCGTCATCTGCTGTGTATCCGTGCCAACGAAACCACCGCATTACGAAATTTGTGCTTGTTCTGAGGCGATAATGTCTGAAAAATCCGCGTTTTTCGAAATAGAGGTGGGCTTCTTCAAGCGCCGCATTTCCTCTGGTTAGCAGCCTCGTCCAATTTTGTTTATCGATGGAGCCTTCAATGTAAAAATATTTTGGAATTGCGCTGGAAAATGCTCCAGGCACATATTCGAGCGAATTGACGAAAGTTGAGCGCATAAAATCGATGTACCAAATGCCTTCGCCCGTGCCGGAATTCAAATTGACCCAGTTGGAATAATCGTGCTGCCGCAATAATGTACACGCATTCCAACCAAGTCCGTTGCTTCCGCAAATATAATTCGCCTGAACATCATCGGAAGAATTTATTGTCAAATCCATAAACGAGTTTATTCCTATACTTTTCAAGTCGCCGTATAAAATCGTCGATCCAAATTTTCGTTCGAAATGGACAATTGTTTTTCCGGCAGAAACTCCGGCACATGGCATAGTCCACGTGATATTTTCCTGAAAAGAAACAACGTAATCCGCGTCCACAATCATCTCCAAATCGAAAGCAATGTCTTTTTCTTGAACGAATTGAGACCAATCAAAAGTGATAAGGCTATCTTCATTAATGAAAATCCGATATTTCGCAAAATTTGTTTTTGGAATTATGCAATTGTTTTGAACCACACTAACGTTTGCTGCCTGATAAATTATTTCTTCGACACCACCTTTTGAATTGGCCAGAAGGAGCTCACCGTTTGATCCAGTTTTAAAATCGGCACTCAATTTTACTACGCCAAAATTTTCATGATCTGCGTGCTGATGATCTGGTGCTGAAACTATTCCGTTTGCAACGTCAAGGCCAGGTCCGATTTTTAGGAATTATTATCAAATAATATGGACAAGTGACATCACATGAGTTATATTTGTATCTATGAAAGATATAGATATATTAGCGTTAACGACACGAATAGAAGGGATGTTACCCACACTTAATGAGTA
>BNWJ01000223.1 GCA_025998735.1 Alphaproteobacteria bacterium
TTATCCTAAAAAAACGCTAGTTTTACAACAACGACACACAGCATTTCTTATCGTGCCGTGAGTTTCAGGAAATTTGTATGAGCCATTATTGTTGTGTACCGTCTGTCACAACATCATTGTTTCCAGAAGCATCATTTATATTTGATTTGTGCACATAAATACCTGGTGCATCACGTATAAAATCTTTGATATATCGTGGTGCAACCATTTCTCCCAGCATTGGTTTGATCCATTTGAACCAGTCGTTCCACCAGGATCCAGCGAGTTCGGCAGCGGTTTTCAGCCATTCTTTGGAGTCGTTTACGTGCTTTTCGTTTACCCAGTAGCAGTATTTATTTCTTGATGGAGGATTTATGGCGCCGGCTACATGTCCGGATCCACCTAGAACAAATCTTATGCTTGTATTAAATAACTTTATGCCATCGAAAGCCGCTTCCCATGGCACAATGTGATCCTTTATGGTGGAAATCATATAAATCGGTATATTGTTAATACGACTCAATTCCAGGGGAACTCCTCCGAGTTTCAACGTGCCGGTTTTGAGAAGATTGTCTCGGTACATATCCCTGGATAAAAACGTCTGCATGGCCTGTGTGATATTCGTTGGATCCGAATTCCAAGATAATATCTCATGAGCCGTTGGTTTCTCTCCCAACATATAGCTATTGACGAAATACCGCCAAATCATATCGTTTGCTTTCAGAGCGCTGAAGGTATTGAACATTACTTGACCATCAAGGTACCCTTTTTCTTCTAACTGGACACCAATGGATTCCAGATAACTATCTGTCATAAAAACGGCCATATCTCCGGCCCTTTCGAAATCAAGCAGTGTTGTCAGGAGAGTCGCCGATTCTACGTGCATCTTCGGACGTCTCTTGCAATTTGGATGAGCCAAATACGCGAGCAGAGCGGAAATTAGCGTTCCTCCAACACAATAGCCAAGTGTGTGAATGCTTTGGGCCTTTGTAATTTCGGCAATTTTATTGATGGAATCGATGAGACCTTCAAATGCGTAATTATCGAATCCCTTGTTCCTATGTTTTTTGTCCGGATTAACCCACGATATCATGAATACGGTAAAACCGAGATCCACAGCCCATTTTACAAACGAAAGTTTCTCGTTTAGATCGAGTATGTAAAACTTATTGATCCAGGGAGGTACGAACAATATCGGTTTTAAAAATACTTTATCTGTCGCGGGAGAATATTGTATTAACTCCACTAAATCATTTTGATAGACAACTTTGCCTTTTGTGGAGGCGATATCTCTGCCGATTTTAAATTTACTGGTGTCGTTGGTGGTTC
>BNWJ01000224.1 GCA_025998735.1 Alphaproteobacteria bacterium
TTCAGGAAATTTTCGAGAAAAACAAGAGCACAAAGCATCAGAAAAAATCCAGTCCGTATCCACTAAAGGGACTGCTGAAATGTGGAGCATGCGGAGCCACAATGACTCCAACTAGTTGCAACAACCACGGATTGAAATATCGATACTACACCTGCAACACACATTTTCGAAGCAACAGCTGCAATTCCACGATTAGAAATGTTTCAGCAGAAGGCCTTGAGGCGAGAGTTATCGATGAAGTGATACTTAAACTAAAATCCCTTGAAGTGATGCTGAAAATTCAGGAATTAGCGAAAGAAAATGCTGTCGACGAAAAGCAATTGCGATCATCGTTGGAAAACCTTGGCGAAACTTGGAAATACCTATATCCGCAGGAGCAGTCAAGAATCATGCGCCTGTTGATCAACTTCATCGAACTGAGAGAAAATGGACTCAATATTCAGATGAACATGAATGGCTTCAATACGCTGCTGCTTGGATTAGGAGCATAAAATGAGTACAAGCTCTGCAATAACCGAGGCTGCTCCAAAGCAGTCTCAACTCATAGAAAATGTCTTCATTCCGTTGAAAATCGTTAAACGCGGCGGATACAAAGGCAAAGTCCTCAGCCAAACATACTCGGTAGAAAAAGAAGAGCCAGACGAAACGCTGATGCGAGGACTTCTGAAAGCCTATCTGTGGGAAAAAATCGTTTACGAACAATTCGACGGTGATTTAGAAAATTTTTGCAGACAAAACAAATTTTCGAAAAGATATGCACAAAAGATACTGAAACTAAATTTGCTCAGTCCTAAAATAAAAGAAGCCATTCTCGACGGTAAACATCCCAAAAACCTGCTGTTGAGCGATTTTATGAAAAAAGCATTTTCGCTTGTGTGGACTGAGCAGGAAAAAACGATGGGGTTTTGCTGGACAAAATGCTCCTACTGAGCTTTTAGTTGTTCGAGCTCTTTTGTCGAGAGGCCTGTATATTTGCTAACTGTAGCTACTGACATTCCATCAGCTAGCATTGATAATGCAGTCTCTCTTTTGCCTCTCTCTTCACCAATGGCGATGCCTCTCTCTTCACCAATTGCGATACCTCTTTCTTCTGCATCCTTCATATCCATTGCAATTTGTGGAGCGTAAAACTCTCGAATTTCTGCAACTTCTCGATTGTAATCTTGAAGCAAGTTTGGATTCCATTTATCGAGCTTTATGCGTCCCAATCCTTCATAAATTGTGTTTGGCATAATTTCCTCCTTGTAAAGTTTTTCTATATATTCTTCCGTATATTCCTTTGAGTGATTTAAAATACTGAGCCACCA
>BNWJ01000225.1 GCA_025998735.1 Alphaproteobacteria bacterium
AATAAAAGGTGGAGGAGCTAACCTTCACTACGTGCTCGAAGCATAAGTGCATCAACGACTTCTCTCCGCCTCACTCAACAACAGTTTAGCTAATTCCGTTGCCTGATTTAAAGATACTAGTGCATCAAGTGACGCCCTAAAAAGCGAGCGTTTTTGTAGAATTGGGCAAAAAATATTAGTGAAAAAGCCACGCAAAGAAGTTAATCTCGAGTTAGTTTTAAAAAAGAGGTTAACATGGCTAAAAAAGCCTATCATCACGTGACTCGAGATTTACGCTGCCAGATTGCGGCGTTGAAGTCAATTGGATTTACGCAGCGAAAGATTGCTCGAGAGATTGGAGTAAGTCAGTCGACGATCAGCAGAGAAATAGCAAGAAATTCAGTGCGTCCTGCAAAGTGGCGTGAGCGTAGTGAACGTCACTTTCACTTAAAGCTCAAGATTGAGCGTTATTTGTAAGCTGCTGTGATACAGCTGGAGGCAGCCCAGCCCAGGAAAGCCTAGCGAGCACCTGGTATCGAGTCCTTGGATCTGAAGCGGTGACGCCAGGATTAAGCGTAGGGCCGAGAGCGCGAGAGCCGGAATGCGTAAGCGTGAAGTGATTGAGCCCCGAAATTTGCGTAGTGGCAGAAGCCGATTCTTTTGGATTGGAAGCAGGCAACATTCCATATGACGATATCGCAAGATGTATGGAATTCTGTCGGGGTCTGAGAGCCTGGCGAGCGTGCGTAGTATCGCAGTGGAACAGGAGAGATCTCACATTCTCCTCGCGAGAGGTACTGATGGAGAATCCCTATAAAGGAGGATCTTGACGGAAGGAACGTGAGAAGCCCGGCGCTCCCGTAGTAGTGAAGAAACCTGGTAATGCGGGTGGAGCGAAGGGGAGCGGGTAGTATCGCGTTGTTAATGGAGTTGTTGATAGGGATATAAGGCCCGCAATATCGACAAATACGTTAATGATATAAGTGGATTACAAAGATACTACTGGGAGCCGTATGCCTTAGTAGGGCTCGTACGGTTCTGTGGAGGGGGAACGGCAGCTTGCTCCACCCCCTTACTGTAATCTATGGATTTTTTTAACAATTAGTCTAATTGTTTGTTTAAAAACAACTTGAATGCGAACCATCCTAGCTTGAAAATGCTGATAGCACGTCCGCAAGAATATGAAATTTTTTTTTAAGCGGATGATTATTGTTGTGCACATATTCTCCAACCAGCACAGCAAACAATTGCGCTAAACACATTGAAAAATATAGCTTTTTGAATCTGTCGTATTT
>BNWJ01000226.1 GCA_025998735.1 Alphaproteobacteria bacterium
TGTACTTTTTGTGTTCCAGCTGGCCCTCTCTTTTTGCATCTACAATAAATTACCTACTTTATCATCGTAGATAAAAGAATATCGTTTTTATTTCAGTTTTTTCATGGTAAACTCTCGGGAAGCTTGGAGATTGCGACTTTTAAGAACTGATGCATTTCTGTGCTTGTGACATGGGGGCACATTGATATAACATGTCCACTTTAGGTTTACGGTAGCAGAGGCGACAAAATCAGAAAACACTTTACATTGAAATGATTTTTATTTCTTTAAACGTCAATGGTCTTCGGGCAGCTCTTTGTAAGGGACTGGTTGATTTTTTAACCAAATCGCAAGCAGATTTTATTTTACTTCAGGAAATAAAAGTAGATGTTCCGATTGACTTAACTATTCCTGAATATTCATCGGAGTGGAATTTTTCAGGGCAAAGTGGATATGCCGGTACCGCAATTTTGTTCAAAAAAAAACCTATTGGCATCAAGAATGGTTTTTATGATACGAAACTTGACAGCGAAGGTCGTCTTATTACGCTTGAGTATCCATCATTTTTTGTAGTTAACGTTTATGTACCAAATTCTCGTGGCAATTTGGAACGCTGGTATTATCGCCTTGATTGGGACTCGGCACTGATGGAATACATATCTAATTTATGTCTTCGAAAACCAGTTGTTGTCGGAGGAGATTTCAATGTGGCTCATAATTACATAGACATTTATCCGGAAAATACGACAAACATCGAAAACCAGCCGGGATTTCGCGAAGAAGAACGTGGTGCCTTCGATACTTTGCTTGAATTAGGATTCACGGACACTTTCAGATTTCTACACGCAAACAAATGTGGAGCCTATACTTGGTGGTCCGGACAAAACGAAAACCGCAAGAATAATCGCGGCCGACGTATCGATTATTTTCTTGTTTCAAAAGGGTTTGAGGATAAAATTCTGGAAAGCTCTATATTTTCAGCTATCACAATTAGCGACCATGCTCCAATTAAGTTGATGATGGAGTTGTAGAAAATCCAATCTATTAACAGATTTTTCTTCTATAATCCATACTTTTCCATCAGATAATCAAAAAAATTTTCCAATTCAGTCTTGGCATTTCGTGGGATACGACCATGCAAGAACACATCCGGTATTTTTACAGGTAAGTCGTTGCATGCGCGCATAAAAACCACGGTTCTATTTCTTAAATTCAATTTTTTGATTTTATATCCGTTTGACAGCCATGATTTGCTGATATTGCTTCGTCTACTTTGATACCAATATC
>BNWJ01000227.1 GCA_025998735.1 Alphaproteobacteria bacterium
CGCCGTGGTAGTACCGTCACCGGCCAGGTCATTTGATTTGCTGGCGGCTTCCTTAACCATTTGCGCACCCATATTCTCGAATTTATCCGAAAGCTCTATTTCTTTCGCTACGGTTACGCCATCTTTTGTTATTTTCGGAGCACCAAAGCTTCTCTGAATGACCACATTGCGTCCCTTAGGACCCAAAGTTACCTTCACGGCGTCCGCCAAAGAATCGACGCCACGCAACATTCTCGTACGAGCATCAACCGAAAACTTTATATCTTTTGCTGACATACATTACCTCCCATTGTTTTATTTGCACAAAATACCCAAAATATCGGACTCTTTGAGGATGATGTATTCCTCTCCGTCTATTTTAACTTCATTTCCTCCCCATTTTGCGAATAGGACTCTGTCGCCCTTTTTCACATCCAAATGATGAAGAGTACCGCCGTCGTCTCTTACACCAGGACCAACCGCAAGGACCTCACCCTCCACAGGCTTTTCCTTGGCTGTATCCGGAATGATTATCCCTCCGGGAGTTCTCTCCTCCTGATCTATTCTCTTGATCAAGACTCTATCTTTTAACGGCGTAAAATTCACTGCTTTAGTCATTAGTCAACTCCAATTTCACTAAACTTTCAACTTAACTCTTGGAAGAAGAATCGCACAGCTGTGCTATTAGAAAAATACCCACTATGCTATGGCATCTTCCAAAAGAAACCGACGGTAGCTTAGCAGCAATCGTTAATGAATTCAATAATAAAAATTATACATATTTTAATTGCAGTTTTTACGCTATTTGAGAAGTGTCGGAAAGGACGACGGAGCGCCAACGAATTGTGACGCTCCTAAATGAAATATATTCAGACACTGCTTACTTTGAAGAAGGAATCGATGAATAAAGTTGCCCTGTAGATCCGCCTTCATAAACATAAAGACCATATTTGCCAAAGCAAAGGTCGTCCGTGTACGGAGGAAGGGTGCATTTGATCTCTGTCCACCCACCAGTCTCATTTGACACACTTAATGAGTTAGGACCTAGGCCATCACTGCCCTCAAGGAAATATATTCTTCCACTTCCGTCCGGAACTATCCTTTTGTACAGATCTTTCTTTCGATTATGTTTCCCCTTCTCCGAATCAGTCCTAATAGTTGTCTTTGATATATCTCTTAGAATTGGAGTCAGATACGCTATACTGGTTATAACAACAACGGCGCTGCTTATCCACGACACAAGCCAATAGCCCCATCCAGTCAAAAAGCTCGGAAGCTTACCGA
>BNWJ01000228.1 GCA_025998735.1 Alphaproteobacteria bacterium
TTGACCAATGCGACAATTGGAAATGAAGAAGAAGCATTCGCTGATTCAAAAATTACGTCAACCCCAAGATGCTCAAAAGCATCATCAAGCGCTCTTGTAATTGCTTCTTTCATCATAATTGCCACCTCATGCCGCGGTGAGTTTTACCAAAATTCCTGGACGCAAACACAGCGGCAACGGATTGCTTTGCGTGTGTAAATCAGTTCCGCGATCAAATTTTCGTGGGCATTGCTTTGCATAAAGAGGCAACCCCAGCGTGTTCACAGTCTCGTTAAAATCCGCTGGCGCAAAATACGTAACAAAACTTTCGGTTGTGCCGATAGGAAAACAATGTCCCTCACCTTCTGCGATGAATCTGCGCACAGTTCCGTTGTGATCAGTTGCTTGTCCGCGATATTCCTCGAAAGTAATACCACCAAAAGTGAAGCCTTTGCGCATGTCCTCTCGTAGAGCGACTCCATCCTGCCAACGGTCATATGCTTCCTTCACATTTTTGTGAGATGTGAGTGCATCTAAAAATTCTGCGGAAACCAAACAATGAATACCACTCATGAATTCTCCGCGCAGATTGTCTTCGACGTGACGCACGACTTCCAAGCATTTTCTCTTTACATCCGTTGTGGTTGTGCCAAGCGCAAAGCTAACGACTTTCGGCGCAATTTCAAACTCATCGTACAGGTTGTAGAGCGTGGAGCCATCGGAATCTAAAATGTAGCCTTTCAGTGCACCCATTCGCAAATGCTCAAGAGTTATAGCATGCTTATTTCGCATTGTTTGCAAGTGATCCGTGACGACGTTGGCCATCGCCTGCAATTCTGTTTCGCTTCCAAAAGCACGAATGCCCTGCACCTCTTCCGGCAAAATGACATCGTCGTGGGGAATATGCGGAATCGTAAACGAGCGCATTTTTCGCTTACCTTGAGTGCCAACTGTTGCTGGATTTCCAGGCATTTGCGTCGGCAGCAGATTCAGCACACCATTTTTTTCCTCCACACAAATATTTCTCGTGCGAACGGATTTTTGCGGAAACAACTTCAGCGCCTCCAGTTTTCCGTAGGAATTTGGCAGTATATTTATGGATGCAGTCAGCGCTGCCATATCAAACGCGCCGCTTTCAAATGGATTGTTCATGTTTTTTCTCCTTAAGCTGATTGTCTTATTACTAAACCGTGAGCCTCTAAATCTTTTTTGATTTTCTTTTTCTGATTTGCAGTTGCGCCATCAGGAAATACAACTGCTCCACTCGCGACAATTGCAT
>BNWJ01000229.1 GCA_025998735.1 Alphaproteobacteria bacterium
GAGACCGCCAAAGCTACTTATCAACTCAAAATTAACGGCGTCTGGCATCGATCCGAAATGACAAAAAAAACTCAAGGAATTTTTAAGAAAATTGACGTAGGCGACCTAACTTGATGCGGAGTTAGGGCTTAACATGTAGGATTTCGCTAAGATAATATGGAGATATGATGTGCATAATCTTCCGGAAATTACAAAACTCAATTTGAAGAAATTGATTTCTGAAGAAAAGTTGTCGCATTTGCGTGCCAATTATCAACAACTTTCCGATGATTATAAAGCACATAGGTTTCGAAGAGAGATATCCTACGGCGATGCGGTAGCCTATGCTTGCGCTCGAATGCCAGCGACATATAATACGATCATGTACGTTCTAGGCGAATTTCATAAAAAAATGCCAAATTTTCATGCTGACAGTGTGCTTGATATTGGTTCCGGCACCGGAGCTTTGATGTCAGCATTTATTTCATACAATATTAGCCCTGATTATACCGCAATTGAGAAATCCGTCAATATGAAAAAAGTTTCAGAAAAACTAGTTGAAAATTCTCCTCTAAAAGTAAAGTTTCAGAACAAAGATATTCTTGAGTTTTTTAAAAGCAATCGGGCGAATTACGATTGCACATTTCTCGTTTATTCATTCAATGAATTTAAGGACAAAGAGAAGATTCTGGATGAAATCGACAAAATAACAACAAAATGCATTTTTCTAATTGAGCCTGGAACGCCGGAGGGATTCAATAATATCAAATTAATCAAGGAATTGGCGAGAAACAAAAGTTGTGCTGTCATTGCTCCGTGCGCTGCAGATATTTGTCCGCTGTCCCCAAAAGATTGGTGCCATTTTAGCGTTCGCCTGCCCCGAAATGCAAATCATACATTTATAAAGAATGCGAAACTGTCCTACGAAGACGAGAAGTTTTGCTATATCATTATTTCCAAGGATTCTTCAGAGAATTTATCCGAAAATAGAATCATAAAACGCCCCATAAAAAGAGTAGGACATATGATATTTGATACATGCACAAGCGAAGGAATTAAACGTTTTACCATTTCCAATAAAGTTATAGACAAAAAACCTTCCTGGGGAGATGAATTAAAAACATCAAAATAGGCAACATATACAATTTAACTGAGAATGCGGATTGGGCGAACAGAGAGGAAATGAGAGGAGTGAATCAGATCATAGACTCCAAATGAAAGAAGAGATTCTGAAGTTTGAAGCTTTTGGAATACAGTCGGAGATAGACCGGC
>BNWJ01000230.1 GCA_025998735.1 Alphaproteobacteria bacterium
CCAAAATACTCAGATATTATACTTTGCATTCCATGCTTCCATATTAACCACCTGAATATTATAGTATAATTTCATGGGGTGGAGCAAGGGAACGGCAGTAATGGCGTTCTCTACTCTCGAAGGATTACCAGTATTTTGCTCCGGAAGCAGATCTTGCATACACGAACCGAAGATCTAGAGTCGCTCGAGTTCCCAAGAAGCTCAAAAACAACCTAAGGTTGCGCATTTTGAAACATCTAAAAGAAGACTGGAGTCCTGAACAGATATCTGGTCGCCTCAAATTAGAGGGAATTTTCATCAGTCATGAGAGCATTTACAGATATGTTCGTGCGGACAAAGCTACTGGAGGCTCATTATTCAAGCATTTACGGCATGGAAACAAGAAATATCGAAAGCGATCTGTAGCGCAGGCCGGGGCAAAACTTATCCCGAATCGCGTTGATATTGCAGAGCGTCCAGCGATTGTGGATACCAAATCTACCATCGGACATTGGGAAGGCGACACCATCATAAGTCACAGCAGCAAGACTCCTCTCGTCACGGTTGTGGAACGCAAATCCAAGTTTAGCAAAATAAAAAAAGTTAAAAATAAAACCAAAAAAGTTGTAGGAAAAGCCATTGTGAAAATGCTAAAACCGCTGAAAGATCAGGTAGATAGCATAACTTATGACAACGGAGGTGAGTTTGCCGGACACCCAGAAATCGCTAAGAAATTGAAGACTGAAGTGTACTTCGCAAGGCAGTATCGCTCCTGGGAACGAGGACTCAACGAACACACGAACGGACTGATACGACAGTACTTACCGAAGAAATTTGATTTCAAAGATGTTTCGGATAAAAAAATTAGAGAAATTGAAAATAAACTTAACGATCGACCACGAAAAGTGTTAAACTTCAAAACACCTCGAGAGGTCTTTGTGGCAAATCAAATGGTTGCGCCCCTTGATGCACTTCATTTGTGAATGGGCGTCTCAGTAGTTGTTCCGTCGGATTTAGATATGCCAAATATCCATCTACGTTTGCCCATTTTGGAGTGAACAGAGAAACGCTGATTCTCAACATATCCTCCGGTAATTTCGGAATAAACGCAAAATAAGAAGTGTAGATCATACTGATCTGTACCACATAAAGAAGATTGAGAAACAAATCTCAGAATTTTCCTTCAATTTTTTCTGGAACTCCATCCGCACTGTAAATATAGTACTTATATCCGGTCGGAATGAATTTCAAAATGCCATACAGTTCGTCAT
>BNWJ01000231.1 GCA_025998735.1 Alphaproteobacteria bacterium
TTCAATGCACTTTGACAAATCCGATACGCCCCCTGTTTTTCTAAGATGCATAGATCCTCATTTGGTTAAATACATCAACAGCTTAGCACATCTTATTTTGAATGAAAAGACGAGAAGGGTGGTAAGCTCGTCTACTTTCTTTCACAAGTTGTGGGCTCATGTGCCATGGATCACGTGAAAAATGTGCAAGATGGGTGGTAAGGCCGCGAGTCCCTCTCCACCAGGTACCATAATATCAGGAAAAGATAAAATTTCCGCTAATGGTTGAAAATTTTGTAATTTTAGCGATTTTTAACGCTTTTGTGGGAAAATGGTGCCTGATAGAAGAGGTCCTGCGTGCATCTGGGAATCTAAAAACTCGATAATTTCAGGGTTTCTACAAACTGCTGGGGTGGCAAGCTATTTAAACAGCTTACGGCATGAGCCATAATTTCTCACGCCAAGAAAAATTATCTCAAACTCTGATATTGACTTATTAATCCAACATGATAGATTATATCTCATAATTTGCTGATGGTCATCTGTCCTGGAGTTATCAGATGAGATACGTTGGCAGCTTGTGGGCAATTAGCTCAGTTGGTAGAGCATCTGACTTTTAATCAGGTGGTCGCAGGTTCGAGCCCTGCATTGCCCACCATCTGAAATAAGGATCCCCGCCGCGGAGCAGCGGGGTATTTAGTAGATTCTGCTTTTGGGATTTTTTTTGCGCCGCAAACGGAGGGGAATCTAACTCCCATAGAGATTAAAAAGAATTATTCGATCCTTCTACGGTTCCGAAGCTTGCGACTACTACGGTGGCAACGCGAACGGCGATCAGTTTATTTGCTTTCATTTATGTGCTTCTTAGCAATTGTTACCAAATAAACTAGAGGTTTTGCTTTTCTATAGGCGAAATGACATAGTTCCATTCACCGTGAAAATCATCACGGCATATATTAACTGCATTGAATTCGTTATCCGTGACCTTTCGTCCTGGTTCATAAATATTTTCATCCAAAATGCATCGTACCGCCAGCCCCTTTGTTGTTTTGGTAGCGCCAATCAGAGCGACTATCACGGCAGAACTTACAAGAGGAATTCCTTGCCAATTCTTCGTAATGAATGAAAATAACCTATGTTCTATCTTATCACCCCGTGAGTTTTAGGAACATCCACAAAGTATGAGAAAAAGACAGATAAAACAAAGTGTTAGTTATATATCGAAGACCGTGTTTGAAGTGGGATTTTTTTGATCGGAATTGTTTTTTCT
>BNWJ01000232.1 GCA_025998735.1 Alphaproteobacteria bacterium
TGATGCACTAGTATCTTTAAATCAGGCAACGGAATTAGCTAAACTGTTGTTGAGTGAGGCGGAGAGAAGTCGTTGATGCACTTATGCTTCGAGCACGTAGTGAAGGTTAGCTCCTCCGCCTTTTATTATGGTTTTTAGACCGAACGGTATCTTATGACCTCAAATTAGAGTGATCATGTATTACACTAGGATGGTCGAAACCACTTTTATTGTAACTGCAGAGAGGAAATTATGCAAAACCATGTTATTGGCGTCGACGTATCTAAGGAAACACTTGATATTTGCGCTATTTTTGACGGAAAGATCCGTGGAAAAACATTTGAGAACACTGAAGCTGGGTTTAAAAATCTGATCACTTGGATTGCAAAACTTGGACTTATCAATCCGCATATTTGCATGGAGTCCACAGGCTGTTATTCCGAGGCTTCAGCTGAATTTTTGCACAATTCAGGATATGGAGTCAGCGTGGTAAATCCATTGCCGATCAAGGCATTTCGCACGAGTAAAATGGTTCGTCAGAAAACTGATAAATCAGATGCCAAGATAATAGCCAATTTTTGTTTGCAAAACGATCCCAAATTATGGACTCCAAAACCACGAGAAAACAAAGAGTTACACGAAATAAACATTAGAATTGATGCGCTCAAAGTCGAACTCAATCGATTAACCAATACTCTTGAGAGAAAGATTCTTAACGCAGTGGTGAAAAAATCCATAGATGATGAAATCGCTTTCGTGAAAAGTGCAATTAACACTCTGGAAGATGAGGCTAAAAAGCTCATTGAAAACAGTGAAACTTTGAAGAAGCAGAGCAAACTTCTCACTGGCATAAAAGGCGTTGGTCCCAAGATGGCGCTGACGATTTTTAGCTGATATGCCAAGCGTCGATAAATTCGATAACGGCAAACAATATTCTGCATTTCCAGGAGTTACACCGTCACATGTCGAATCTGGAACGTCTGTCAGAGGAAAATCGCATATTTCAAAATTAGGATCGTCGAGAATCAGAAAAACGCTCTATATGAGTGCTTTGGTAGTAAAAAATCACAATCCGGACTTCAGAGAATTCGTTGAAAAATTAGAGAAAAAAGGAAAATGCGCAAAAATCATTATCGTTGCAGTCATGAGAAAATTAATGCAGATCATCTATGGAATGCTAAAAAATAATGCTGAATTCAACAAAAATCTCGCATTCGCTAGTTGACATGAGAGACGGTATCTTCGATGTTGAATGGGC
>BNWJ01000233.1 GCA_025998735.1 Alphaproteobacteria bacterium
TTTTCCTGATGCGCCACCTCCACTTTCGCCTGGTTTATGGCTTCGGCAGCTGCCTTTTTTCCTATGGCATCAATATAACCAGATTCATCTGTAATATCTCGAATGTTTACGTTGATTACCTCAAGTCCTATTTTGTTTAGCTCTATGTTTACATTGGCATTTACCTGCTCTAGGAATTTCTCTCGATCTTGGTTTATTTCTTCAATCGATAGAGTTGCTATCACCAAACGCAATTGGCCGAGGATAATATCATTTGCCTGCGTTATGATTCCCGCTCTTGAGAGCTCGAGCAGTCTCTCGGCAGCGTTCTGCATCAGCAATGGGTTTGTGGAAATACCAAACGTGAACGTAGCCGGCACATTGACCCTTATGTTTTTCTTGGAAAGAGCGCCATTGAGATCAATTTCCGTAGTCATTGGCTCCAGCAGAAGAAACTGATATCCCTGTATTAGTGGGACAATGAAAATACCTCCGCCATGAATGCATTTCGCAGATTTTTCGCCTCCAACATTACCATAAACAACCAACACTTTGTTGGAAGGACATCTTTTGTATTGTTTCGAAATGAACATCAATACGGCGATTATTAACAACACTATCAGTGCTGGAACAATCATTACTCCCATTAGTCCAGATGAAACTACTTCTGCTTCCATTTCCATTTTTATCTCCTATGAATTCAACAACTTTTCTATGTAAATCACATTACTCTCCACAGCAACAACCCTTATTTGCTCGAAAGCTTTTATTTCTTCCGGAAATCTGCTGACCGCATCAACGACAGACAGCTTGCCGTCCAACTCAATTTGTATCTGCCCAACTCCATGGGGAGAAAAACGCGTATAGGCCTTTCCCACTCTATTCACGGAGTTATACAAATCGCTTCCCGAACCTTATTCAGTTTTTTTACCTGAAACATCAACCACATGGATAAAGCCATAAACGCAGCACCAGCGACAACCGCAATTACGAACGATAACCATGCATTCAAATGCCATTCGCGTACACCAGCAAATCCAATCCAGCCAAATCCCATTAGGAACGCCAAGACTGATTGAAGTGACAGAAACCTGAAATATTCACTGTGCTGGGCAGTATCCCCAACATCATCACCTACATTGTCTGCAGCATCAAAATCAAGAAATGAAAACACGAAAAGCTTCAATACAAAAAAAGCGGTCGAACTCAAAGCTACGATAAAATAAAACCTGGCGAAAGTGGAGGTGGCGCATCAGGA
>BNWJ01000234.1 GCA_025998735.1 Alphaproteobacteria bacterium
TCCGTTTAAGTGGATTTCGGGAGTTCCTGCTTCAGATTTCCTTGCGGCTCTAACACTCGTTTGCCTACGCTTAGTACTGGCGTCGCCGCTTCATACCCAAGGCTAACTACAGGCTGTTGGTTAGACTCTGCCTGGCCGGTCTATCTCCGACTGTATCTCAGCAGCTTCCAAATAATGCTCATTTCTGAGCTTTAAGTGAAAATGGCGTTCACTATGTTCACACCACTTTACAGAACGCACCAATTTCCTGCACATCTTCTGGAGTGATCGACGCCAAATTCGCGATGAAATTCACTTCTTTTTCGGCATCGCTGCCGTTTCCCTTTTCAACCAGAAGGCAATCTCGAACTTTTGGTCTGCGCAACGAAATTTCAGGAACGAGAACACCGTCAATTTTGCCAATGTGACGTTGGATCCGTTTTCTGCTTCGGTGCGAGCCGCACTGGCAAAAATAATAGAGTCCAGGTGTCACACCTGGTTTACGGCATCGATTTCGACGAGATTATTGTCGGCAATGGACAACTTGTAGTAGGCACATGAAATCGAGCACTTGAGCGTCGCTTTATCCGCTGGTTTCCAACTGCCGAAGTCCATTTCCTTAATCATGCCCCGTAGATTAATGATTACAGAGTCTGCATTTCCAGTACTTTGAATAACGCCACGTAAGGTCAACGCCACTTCATTGCCTTCGGTCAAACCAAATAATTTGATGAGTTCGGAATCATATTCGGCAAAAGTCAAATCGGCTTCCAGTTTTTCCATGCCAAGATCAATTTCGATTGGCGCGTCCATTCCGCCCGCTCGAAATTCGTCGGTTTTCAGAGATAATTTCGGCAGTGAAACCTCTTCAACTTTTCCGGCATAACCTCGCCCATCAACGAACACATTAAAGTTTTTCAGAATTTTCGGTAACATGATGCCTCCTTTTAAACCGCAAGAAATGTGCCACTAAGTCCAATATCGAGATATGATCTAAATGTAACTTTTTCCGCTGGATACGACGGCACGAACTCAAAATCGAAATAAATTTTTCCATCTGCGATATTGGCTGGAGTGTTGAGCTCATCATTTGCGAAACATTTTCCGTCTATACCAACATGACGTTGGATCCATTTTCTGCTTCGCTACCTTCCAAATTGTATGCGAGATGTGCTTGCAAAATTAAGTGGGTCCAGCGTCACGCTGGTCTTTGGCGAGGTCTTGAACTTCAGAACGCAT
>BNWJ01000235.1 GCA_025998735.1 Alphaproteobacteria bacterium
GAAAGGTCACGGATAACGAATTCAATGCAGTTAATATATGCCGTGATGATTTTCACGGTGAATGGAACTATGTCATTTCGCCTATAGAAAAGCAAAACCTCTAGTTTATTTGGTAACAATTGCTAATTGCGATGCTGAATTCGTTGAACGCATTACATATATATTTTTACAAAAACACTTGCGTCTTTTTTTTAATACGATATACTGCCATCGTAGTAAACAAATGGAGATAAAAATGAAATATACTACGTTACGCAGTTTTATTGTTATTGGATTATTGTTAAATGTTTTGTCAGATGTGAGTGGGACGAATGTTCTTTCCGATTTTTCTCCTGAGGATTGGTATCGGATGGAATCTAACAACCCATGCATGGCAGTGAGTGATAGCGGTTACGTTGCCACTAGTGACGACGGAGGCAACAGCTGGCAGCTGCGGAGCTCCACTGGCAATGCCTCTCTCTATTCCATCCAAAACTCTGGATGGCGCATGCCTTCCTACGATGGTTTCTTATGGATGGCGCTAAATGAAAATGGCTCTGTTGCCACCAGTACAACCAATGGAGCCAACTGGATCCTCCAAAGCTCCATCGGCAATGGCTCTCTCAATTCCATACAAAGCTTTGCCCCATGGCCTTCCCTTAGCTACAATGGGGATGGCGAGTGGATCGCGCTAAGTAGCAGCGGCTACGTTGCCACCAGTACCAACAATGGAGCCAACTGGATGCTACGGAGCTCTACCGGCAATGGCTCTCTCAATTCCATATATAGCTCTCATTGGTATATGATTTCTTGCTGCAATGGCGATACCATTGAGGTCCAATCCGTTTCTTTCCATGGTAGCGTGTGGATAGCGAGCGGCAGTCGTATTGATGCTACAGATTTGGCGGCAACGAGTACCAATGGCGGATTAACCTGGACACTTCTGGGGAATTAAAACTTGCTCTCTTAATTCTATAGGACGCTCTGCGAGATATATACACATTCAATCTTGGATTATGGATTTCTCTTGTTCATGGATTCCTGCGCTCCAGCGACACGAGTGTCGCTGGAGCGTAGCCACGCAGGAATCCAATGGAACCAAATCGCGGTAGACGGGGTACGGCTTTGGCGGCCGTCCCCACCCCGCACGGAACCGTGCTGGCGGATTTCCCGCACACGGCTCTTGATATTAGCTTTGGATTTTGCTCCTATGTGCCAGCTTATCG
>BNWJ01000236.1 GCA_025998735.1 Alphaproteobacteria bacterium
ACCATCGTTTTGAAGAATATAAGCAAACACTATAATGCCGATGACGTTTTTGTGCTGAAGGGAGTGTCTCTGGAGGTGAAAAAATCGGAGTTTGTGGCGTTGTTGGGGCCGTCTGGCTCGGGAAAGTCGACGTTATTGCATATCGCGGGACTGCTGGATGATCCAACGGACGGAAATCTGTTTATTGAAAGCAAAAACACTCGAGAATTGTCTGACAATGAGAAAACCAGTTTGAGACTATCGAAATTAGGTTTTGTTTATCAATATCATCATCTTCTGCAGGAATTTTCGGTACTGGAAAACGTAATGCTTCCGCTGCTGATAAATAATGTCGGAAAAAGGGCTGCATCGGAAAAAGCAGCGCATCTATTGGCAGAATTAGGACTGAAATCCAAGGTAAAGTCGTATCCATCGGAGCTTTCGGGCGGTCAGAAGCAGCGGGTTGCCATTGCGCGAGCACTTGCCAACGATCCCGTCATTTTGCTGGCGGACGAACCCACAGGGAACCTGGATCATGAAACTGCAAATGTTGTGCTAGACGATCTACTAACGGTGATGCAAAAAACAAAAATGTCTGCTATCATCGCCACACATAATTACGAATTGGCGGAAAAAATGTCGGCAAGATACCATATTTCGGAAGGAGTGCTCATAAAGAAATGAGCTGTGATTTCATACATTTACGCGTGCATTCGGCGTATTCTCTGGCAGAAGGAGCCATCAAGATAGATAAGCTGGCGACTCTGTGTGAAAAGCACCAGATGCCGGCAGTCGCGGTTACCGATACCAACAATTTGTTCGGAGCGATGGATTTTTCCATCAACTGTGCGTCACGGGGAATTCAGCCGATTATCGCGTGTCAATTGAATGTGCAACATACGAAAAAAATCGATCGCCCAACGAGCATGTTATTGTATGCGAAAAATACCAATGGCTATCAGAATCTGATTCAATTGGTTTCCAATGCACATTTAAATCCGACGTCGGAAACTCATCCGGAAATATCGCTGGATCTTCTGGCGCAATATTCCGGAGACATAATTCTGGCTACCGGCGGCGTCTACGGATCATTGGGAGCGCTTCTGCTGGAAAACAACATGGATGGCGCTCGTGAATACATATCTTTTTTGCACAAGCATTTCGCGGACAGGTTGTATATCGAGCTCTCCA
>BNWJ01000237.1 GCA_025998735.1 Alphaproteobacteria bacterium
TCTGTCCGCTTACGTTCAGCACCTTGCCGTAACGCCTCACTTTTCCGCCTATGTCATTAGCTATTGCTTTCAATATTTTCAGCATAATGTCTGTATCAACCTCAATTTCTAATACTCGCTAATATCCGCAGCCCTTCGCTCCATCTGCTTTCACAGACTTCGTTGCTACTATTGCCATGTCTGACTTCTCACGATCCGTCGACTTTCCTACACTTTCACGCTTAAGATCGTCTTACCGCTTTCGCAGAAATCGCGAGATCTCAACAGTTCCTTTGGACTACTATGTGTTCTCGCTGCGCCCTTTGCCCCCGGGAAGTGCTCGGCTTCTCACCATTTCGATGCCGGACTTACTGCCTGCGCCCCAAGTTATGGGTTCGGCTCTTCCGTTTAAGTGGATTTCGGGAGTTCCTGCTTCAGATTTCCTTGCGGCTCTAACACTCGTTTGCCTACGCTTAGTACTGGCGTCGCCGCTTCATACCCAAGGCTAACTACAGGCTGTTGGTTAGACTTTGCCTGGCCGGTCTGTCTCCGGCTGTATTCCAAAAGCTTCAAACTTCAGAATCTCTTCTTTCATTTGGAGTTCATGATCTGATTCCTCCTCTCATTTTCTCTCTGTTCGCACAACTTGACCCACCGCTTTTATTTGCTGTTTTTTGAGTGTTTTTCTAACCTTTTTGTGGTATTACAACAGCCTAACCCTTTCCAATCGCTATCGTGAGCATCAAAAATTAATCAAAATCGTAAAAATAATCTCCACAAAAGAACAAAAACAACCCAGAATAGCGAAATTCTTGATGCAATCCGAGGAAGGCTAGCTTTGCTTTTGCAACACATTCGACGATTGAGATTATGCAATTCCTGAAATATCAGAGAAATATGCTCTACAAAAGCGGTGGGTCAAGTTTAGCATTCAGAGCCCCGAAGGGGCGTAGGAATCCAGTGCTAACAGCAAAAAACAACTCAACTAGCTATAACATTGCCCCTGTATAGTATAGTGGAGCCATGTTAAAAACACAAACAAACCTTACCACCAGGGCCAGGCAGGGCTTTTTCCTAGAAATATGGGTTGATTTTTGAGATAAAATCTCCGAATATTAATTAAGTTTTAATATTTGGAGTAGAGATGAAAATTATAGATGCGTTAAAAGAGGTAAAAGATGATCGCAA
>BNWJ01000238.1 GCA_025998735.1 Alphaproteobacteria bacterium
TGGTACTCATTAAGTGTGGGTAACATCTCTTCTATTCGTGTCGTTAACGCTAATATATCTATATCTTTCATAGATACAAATATAACTCATGTGATGTCACTTGTCCATATTATTTGATAATAATTCCAAAGCATAAATGCGCTGCCGGAGCAAGTTGTGATTGCATCGATGCGCGCATTAAATAAAACGGCAGCTTGGGTAAAAAGCAATTGCTCCAGGCGGATCGCCAAAGAAAAATTGGTGAAGCTGAAAATCATCAATGATAGAATTCGCGTTGTTAAAGCCAGCACTGCAAATTTGCAAGCAAGAATTCTAGCAGACGTTGTTTCCATCCGAGCTCGTAATTTTGGAAATTTACGGCAGACATCTGGTGGAGTGGCCGCTGGGAAGCATTCATTTGAAAAAGCATTTGTGGCCACCATGCCAAAAACCGGTTACAGAAGTGCATTCAAGCGCACAACCAAGAAGAGATGTCCTGTCAAGGAAATGTGGCTGCCGATTTACAACGAAGCCACGCAAATAATCGAAAAAATGATCGATGCAGAAGCGTCTGCAATATTTGAAAAATATTTTTTACATGAACTACGATTTATTACAGGTGCAATATGACCAACGTGACGTTGGATCCGTTTTCTGTTTTGCTACAGGTGCGATATGAAATTTATTTTAGATGAATTTCATCCAGATTTCGATGTTTATTTGTGTTGGCTAATTGAATGGAGCCACGAAATGCATGTTGGCGAATCCGTATGGAACAATGAACAGCCTCCAATTCCAGCGCACACAATCATAATTAACGGAGACGATCATCATGCAGTCTAGTTTTTCATTGTCTGATTTATTTCGACGCGTTGCAAATTTAATTCGAATCGGAAAAATTTCTGACCAGCGTGACGCTGGACTCGCTTACTAATTTTGATTCAGCTTCGATATCGCAAGCATGTCTCGCATACCTTCCAGAAGGTAGCGAAGCAGAAAATGCATGTGGTGCAACCATTCAAAAAGAAATGTATTTGAAATATGCGAGTTCTACGTTCAATCGCCTTTTTATCGGCAATTTTTGTAGAATACTCGCAACCACTTGAATTCCTTGCGATTTCTCGACTGACAGCAGACTGACTTATGCCTACTTTTTCAGCAATCTTTCGCTGAGATAAAT
>BNWJ01000239.1 GCA_025998735.1 Alphaproteobacteria bacterium
GGCGAAAGTGGAGGTGGCGCATCAGGAAAAAATAGGTATAGTTGGAGAGGCGGAAGCTTCCAGAAGCAAGAGAATAGAAGTGGCTGTGCTTGAGGCTAAATCTATCGAGGGAGAGAACGCAGCCAAAGCTAGTGTCGCCCAACACAATGCGGATCTGGTCATCAAGCAAACAGAGGCGCAAAAAAATCAGAGAGTCGAGATGGCTGCCCTTGAAGCCAAGTCCATCGAAGGAGAAAATTTCGCCAAAGCCAGTGTCGCTCAGCACAATGCGGATTTAGCCATAAAACAGGCCGAAGCCCAAAAAAGTCAGAGAGTACATGTCGCAACTTTCGAAGCTCAATCCATCGAAGGAGAAAACTCCGCTAAGGCTAATATTGCCCAATACAATGCGGATCTGGCCGTAAGACAGGCGTCTGCACTGAAATTAGGTGAGGTTGCGAAGGCAAATGCGGAGCGCGACGTTCTGATAGCGCAAAAAGAAAAGGAAGAAGCAAAACTAAAGAAAGAAGAGCTCGCCCGCCAGGAAGTTGAGAAATTAAAAATGCAGGTTATGGCCGATGCCAAAGCGGAGCAGCTTCGAAGAGTTGCGTCCGGAGATGCCGATGCAGTTAAGCTTAAGTATTTTGCTGAAGCAGAAGGGGTTAAAGCAGTTCTGGAAGCAAAAGCTCTGGGATATCAGCAATTGTTATCCGTATGTAATTCGAGGCCTGAAATAGCCACAAGCCTGCTGATGATAGAGAAAATCGAAGACATCGTTGCGAAACAGGTGGAAGCCATAAAAAATATCAAATTCGATAAGATTACGGTTTGGGACGGTGGATCCGGCTCCAGTGGAGGAAGTACTACGGCCAATTTCATGAAAGATCTGATAAAATCTCTTCCGGCCATGCATGAACTTGCTGCTCAAGCGGGAATAGAACTTCCGGCTGTTTTGGGAAAGGTAGCTGGAAAGGAAGACATAGCAAAAAGCGATAATATACACATTTAAGTCGAGAAGTTGGAATTCTTTAACTTACGTTTGGTAAGAAAACGGCTCGTCGGCTGGATGTCGCTTTTTTTGATGAGCCGTCTATATATTTCTTTACTTCTTCACGATAATTTGCGACGACTTCTTTTATGTCTGCAAGCTGAGATTTCATGATATATT
>BNWJ01000240.1 GCA_025998735.1 Alphaproteobacteria bacterium
ATCAATATTTCGTTCAATCTATTTCTCAGAGCGTGAAGATAGAGCACGTCTCCCTGGGCATAATGCAATTGTTCCGGCGAAAGTTCATCTTTTCCCCAATCCGACGACTGTTCGTTCTTGGATATTTCGACGCCAAGAAGTTCTCGACATATGTTTTTCAGGCCGTGTTTGTCAGTATAGCTTCTGGCCAATTTTGAGGCTATTTTCGTACAATAGATATTGGAAACTCTAATACCAAGTGAATAATTCAAAAGAGTCACATCAAATCTGGCAAAGTGAAAGATCTTCTGGATGGATTTATCCGTCAGAAGTTTCTGCAGATTTACCGCATGATGCCCCTGATCCTTTTCCATCTGCACCATATGCACTTCTCCATCGGATGAGCACATCTGCACTAGGCATAGGCGATCGCGCTTGATGGCTAGCCCCATGGCTTCGGTATCTATGGCCACACTTTCGGAAAATCTCACATCGGAAGGAAGATCATTTTTGTACAGATTCACCGAGAAACTCCGACGTTATTTCTATAAAGATGGTGCCCAAAAGAAGACTCGAACTTCCACCCACTTGTATGGACTAGGACCTGAACCTAGCGCGTCTACCAATTCCGCCATCTGGGCACATATTTATAAAAAGCTATTTTGCTCTCTCAACATAACTAATATCGGACGTATTAACAACCACCTTTGTTCCAGTTTCTATGTGTGGTGGGACCATAATGCGAACTCCATTTTCCAGAATCGCCGGTTTGTAGGAAGATGCCGCCGTCTGAGCCTTCACCACAGCGTCTGCTTCAACGACTTCCATGATTACGGTATCCGGAAGAGCAACGCCAACGATTTCCCCTTCGTACGTAGTGACTTTAACGGTCATATTCTCCTGAAGAAAACACGCTGAGTCGCCAATAACATCTTCCGTGATCTGAATTTGATCAAATGTAACGGCATTCATGAACGTAAATGTATTTCCGTCCCGAAATAGTAGCTGACACTCATCTTCATCCAGTCGAACCTTTTCTATAGTCTCTTCCGAACGGAATCGGACGTTTAGCTTAGTTCCAACTTTCAGCTGTTTCAGCTCAGCCTGCTGAAATGCTCCCCCTTTTCCAGGTTTCACATGCTGAAGCTTACAGACAGTCCACAACT
>BNWJ01000241.1 GCA_025998735.1 Alphaproteobacteria bacterium
GGCTGTTGGTTAGACTCTGCCTGGCCGGTCTATCTCCGACTGTATTCCAAAAGCTTCAAACTTCAGAATCTCTTCTTTCATTTGGAGTCTATGATCTGATTCACTCCTCTCATTTCCTCTCTGTTCGTTAACTTATATTAACAATACACAACGCAGCATCATAAATAAAGTATGTTCCGCAATTGCTCAAATATATATTTTATAAAACATTTTGAAAAATTTTTATCGACAAAGGCGCAACATTCTTCACCTCTTACTCCTATCGATTTTTTTTGCAAAAAAAAACAAAAATATTTTTAGAAATTTACCTTTTGTTAAGAATCATACTTTATCATGGACAATGTATTCGTTTTTTTACTAGGGAGATTTAAATATGAAAAAGTTGTTTTTGTGTGCAGCTGCTATTGCGGTAGTTTTTGACTCTGGAGCAGCACCATGGAGTAAAAAGAAACCGCTAGAGATTGGAGATGTGGTACCCGGAAGTTTTGAACATAAAGGCGGGGCATCATCAGGAGCAAATACACCACCGCCACCTATTTCATCTAAGGTAGAAATTGGAGGTGTAGTACCAGGAAGTTTCGAACATAAAGGTGGAATGTCGTATGGTAAACGGACGGGGGCGGCATATCAGTCACGGAATGAGAGCCAAATTGGGCAAGTATCACCTCCGTCATTTGCGGGAGCATCTACTTCACCTGGAGCAAATACACCACCGCCACCCATTAGGTCGGTATCGCCATCCGAGTCTGTTTCATCATCTGCGCCGCCTGTATCGCTATCACTGACGGAACAGGACGTTGATTCTAGCAACGATGCTGCCCTGACACGTCAATACGAATCTATTCTAGCACATCCGGAGAGTTACGAAAACGGCGATCCTACAATTATACAGAATGCACGAGATGGGCTGTATAAGCTGCGCAGTAAAAGAACGTCTAAATATAGCTACGACAACTAAGGACGCGTTACCACATAAGTTGAACATATACACATTCAAGATTAGAAGTTGGATTGGGCGAACAGAGAGGAAATGAGAGGAGTGAATCAGATCATAGACTCCAAATGAAAGAAGAGATTCTGAAGTTTGAAGCTTTTGGAATACAGTCGGAGATAGACCGGCCAGGCAGA
>BNWJ01000242.1 GCA_025998735.1 Alphaproteobacteria bacterium
AAGCTAATATCAAGAGCCGTGTGCGGGAAATCCGCCAGCACGGTTCCGTGCGGGGTGGGGACGGCCGCCAAAGCCGTACCCCGTCTACCGCGATTTTTCTTTTTCTGGATCCCTACGGGCCAACGACGCGAGTGTCTCTGAAGTGGTTGCACCACAGGCATTCTTTAAGCAATGCCTGTGCAGCACACACCACCGTCGGTATCCCGTTGAACCGAAATCCGCATTCTTAATTTAAATAGACCTGTTGCGTAGGCCTATTTTTGGCCCTGATAATCAGTGACTCCAAGAGGCTTTTGCAACAGGTCTAATGTGTGTATATCATGTTTGGTTCTCGAATGAAGGAGCCTCACCGTAGAGCGGCTTGAAGCGGTCTCTGGACAGTCAATACTTTGGTGGTGTAACGAAAAAGGTAATTATTTCCGTTATCATCGCCATATTTATTGAAAAATACTTAATATGTTGGTTATCAAAATTCTACGATATTAACCATTAACGATCTTCAAGGTCTGAAACTTAGAAAAAATTATTAATTTCACGCGATGTGGCACGGTTTTCGCTCAACAAATTATTGAGGGCTCAAAGCATGGAACTTCCTGCTTACGATGATCTCTTGAGTTTTTGTATGAGGTGTATAGTGATTTTTGCAAGATTTCTGGTTGTATTTTGTTGTTTTTGTACTTTTGTGTGTGACTGCATTTCAGCTCCTGTAGGACGGGATAAACCTCCCGCAAAACCTACGGTATCTAAGAATTCGGGCCAACCTGGCTTTAGATATGATAATGGTAATAAAACGCGTGTGCTGCAAGTACCAGATGCCAAAACGCCGTATTCTGGTAAGACACACAGGATATCAAGAAATGAATATTTCTCTCCCCATGATCTTTGTGAAAACGAGATAGTGATTGCAGAAAAAAAATACGGTATCCCCAGAAAATTATTGATGGCCATTGGAACTGTCGAATCCGGCAGAGCAATTGATAACTCACGCCAAAAGAGACCATGGCCGTGGACCATATGCGCCGGAGGAAAAAGCTATTTTTGCTCGACTAAAAGTGCAGCAATTGCAACGGCAAAAAGACTGATGGCTCGGGGCATAAAAAATATCGATGCAGGATGTATGCAGGTAAA
>BNWJ01000243.1 GCA_025998735.1 Alphaproteobacteria bacterium
CATATTCTTGCGGACGTGTTATCAGCATTTTCAAGCTCGGATGGTTCGCATGCAAGTTGTTTTTCAAACAAGCAATTCGACTAATTGTTAAAAAAATCCATAGATTATTATGATGGGGTGGAGCAAGGGGTGGGGACGGCCGCCAAAGCCGTACCCCGTCTACCGCGATTAGGTTGCCGGCGGCCTCACTATAAATTAGATTAAATATTAACGGTATGCTACAATTCGATATAACAAATAGGTAATTATGTCATTAGAATTGAAAACAAGACTGGCCAAGAGAATCGCGGAAAGTGGATGCGCATCACGACGAGAAGCCGAGAGACTTATAGAAAGCGGACGGGTTTCCGTGGATGGGCAAGTGATAAATACTCCTGTATTTTTTGTTGATGAATCCAATGAAATTCGCGTTGGTGGAGAATCGATTGCGGGCAAGTCTGAAGAAGTAATAATCTGGAAATTCCATAAACCAAAAGGCGTAATTACCACCAAAACAGATCCACAAAATAGAAAAACAGTATTCGATTTTTTTGGTGACAAAATTGGCAGACTCCTATATGTAGGTCGGCTGGACTACAATTCCGAAGGACTGCTGTTGTTTACCAATAACGGAGACGTAGCTAGAAAAATGGAACTTCCGTCAACGGGACTCACGAGAACCTACCGCGCCAGAATCCTCGGAAAACTAACGGACGAATCCATAAGAAAATTAGAAAATGGCGTGACCATTGACAAGGTGAAATACGCTCCCGTTGAAATACTCGTGGACCGCAATGACGACCATAAATCCACCAATCGATGGATCAGCATAACAATATCCGAGGGAAAGAATCGCGAAGTGCGGAAGATAATGGAGCATTTTGGCTGCACAGTGAATCGTCTCATTCGCGTATCCTACGGTCCATTTCAATTGGGGAATCTTCCTTCGGGAGAAATAACGCGTGTCAAAAATCACGAGGTGAAAACATTTCTGAAAGCGCTTAATCTTCCGGATTTTTCCCTTAACACCCCAGGAGTTCTGCGATGCTCTGATTTTTGAGTTGATCTATAGAAAAATGCGCCGCAAGTCTCTCTCCACCAGGTACCATAATATCAGAAAATGATAAAATTTCCGTTAATGGTTG
>BNWJ01000244.1 GCA_025998735.1 Alphaproteobacteria bacterium
GGGAAATCCGCACGCTGCGTTTGACGTGGCGGGCGATGGAAACGTGGCTATCTCAGCTAACGCGCCATTGCTCGACCCTACCCGTGCGGGGTGGGGACGGCCGCCAAAGCCGTACCCCGTCTACCGCAATTAGCCCAGGAGTTCTGCAATGCTCTGATTTTCAAGTTGGTTTATAGGAGAAATGCGCCGCGAGTCCCTCTCCACCAGATACCATAATATCAGGAAATGATAAAATTTCCGTTCTCGTAATTTCATGGTTTCTACAAACTGCCGGGATAGTACACAGTCAATTTAATAATTTGGGATAGAGTCTTTTGAGTTTTATTCTCGCATTTGAAGAGGTGAATTGCCAATTGATGGAAGAGGAGTTGGAATTTCTGCGAGTAACCCAATCGGCGACACATTTGCGCATGGTCTCAATGTCTGCGATACGTTCCGGTAGTCCGTGTCTATTCAAAACACTGAATTCAATCTCCGCCATGTTGAGCCAGCTGCCATGTTTCGGAGTAAATGGATCTCTATGCGATCCCAGATTCGTTTTGCCTCAGCCGGAGGAAATGTCTTATAGAGCGAAGCCGGAATATGTATGTTCAGGTTATCCATGACCAATATAATCTTCTCGGCGTCCGGAAAATCCTCATCTACGAGGCATTTGATCTGCTGTGCCCAATCCACTGCTTTTCGGTGTTCGGTTACGTCTGTCCTTCGCCATCCCAAAAGCGGCGCTGTAAACATAAATAATTCACATGTCCCATTGCGCTCATATTCTGTGTCATAGCGCTCCGGTTTTCCTGGCTCTATCGCAATTGGGATCCGTTTCTCTCCGATAAGCTGTTTTGGACACTCGTCCATGCATACCAGAGGCCGCTTTTCATCTTTCGGACGCTCGTACACATCCAGAATATCCTCCATATGAGCTACAAAATCTGCGTTTCCCTGTGGCGGAATACAGTATTCTTTGCGTTGCCAAGGTTTAAGTTCGTTTTTTTTGGTGTTAGCTGAGAAGTAAGTTGATAAACCATTCCAAGCTCAAATGGTGAGTAAATTTTTAGATTGAGAAGAAACGATAGTGTTATAACGCTTATTCATATCACAGAGCATCTTATAGATTTCGTCA
>BNWJ01000245.1 GCA_025998735.1 Alphaproteobacteria bacterium
TCAATGCACTTTGACAAATCCGATACGCCCCCTGTTTTTCTAAGATGCATAGCTCCTCATTTGGTTAAATACATCAACAGCTTAGCACATCTTATTTTGAATGAAAAGACGAGAAGGGTGGTAAGGTCGAATACCAATTTTCAAAACAATCGGCACATCATTTTGAAAGCCGGAAAGCACATAATTAAATGTGAGATTATCAAAAGGTTTCAGATCCGTCAGACTCCATTTTCTCGCAAGATCTGCAACGATGGAATCCAAATCGCAAAGCCACTTTCTACCGATATCTCCGTGAATGCTTGTGATGTTGTCTGTGAGTATGGTCATAAATTTCTCCTACGAATTTTCCGATGTTTTAATCGACTTTTTCAAATCTTCGAACAGAGTCCATGCTTCCAACTTAAACCAATCCAGCCATTGCGCTTCTGATATGGAATATTCCGAAATGCGAGCAAGTCCAACATAGGTTTTCAGCTTCGCCAGCAAATATTGCGTTCGCAAAAATACGAAATCCGCTTCGTGTGCGCAAATTTGCTTCATGATATTTTTTTCGCAACTGTTGAAGATCTCGATTTTTTCTTCCAAAATTTTCGAATTCCTTTCGAGTACATATCCGTGCGAATTTCTCACGATTTTGCTTCCGGAGGTCAGATGAATTGCGTCTTCAATCAGTCCGGAAATAATCGAAATACTTTCGTTGATTTTCTTATTTTTGAATTTTAGACCGTTGTCGTTGGCCAATTCATGAAGATTTTTCAATCTCAAAGGCAAGCTATAACCAACACCTCGTGTGTTTATGATAATTTCCTCAAGTGACGGATGAAACTTCGCCAAAAATTTTCTCAGCTCAGAAATTTTTCGATGCATGCGAGTTTCGTCGGCAATAACCAAATTATAGCTCATCAAAAGATCCGTAATTTCATCGTAGGTTAGCGCCGTTGGATGATGACTAAAAAGCGCATACAGAATTTCTCCGTGATACGCTTTTAATCGAGTTTCAATGGAAACGCCATTGATCTCCAAACGCAACACGAAGGAATTCGCATCCACCGTGATTACGTTTTTCGAGATAGAATCTATGAGCGAAATAAACTTCATTTTACTCCAAAAGATA
>BNWJ01000246.1 GCA_025998735.1 Alphaproteobacteria bacterium
TTAGGATTATCGCCGGAATTGTTAACATGAAAAATGGATTTGGACTTGCATGAGAAATAAAATAATGTTACACTGACCTTATCAAAATTCATTACTGGATCTGCGTTTGGGTTATGCAACAGGTCTAGTCATCTACTTTTGATGCAGCGAGGAGATCACCACCATGAGAAATATAGTCATCGCACACAGAGCTCACTGCATTCCATGGAAGCCCATCCATAATGGCCACATGAATCGCAGTAGTATTCCTTTCTTTAGCTATCTCAGAACATAAGCGAAACATTTCAGCTACACTTTTTCCTGAGTTTTGGCATTGTCGAGATGTTTGAAGTCCGCCATAACAAGCCTTCTGGTACTCATCGTCAAGGAATGACGCTAAGACTTGAAGTAGAGGATGCCGCGAATTATTTGCCTCGTACATTCTGATAAATGGGACAACTTTAGTTTTCCAATCTTCTACATCTAATGCGGATCTTAGAAGCTTATTTGTTTCTAAAACATCAAATGGCGTTTTATTGACTTTTCCAATCTTGGTTTTTAGATGCGCAGTACCTCCTGCTGACACAGAAAAAAACACAAGACACAACGTCAGACATATCGCTGTCAATTTAACAAAAAATGAAATTTTGTGCCTCATGTTTTTTCCCACATTCGTAACAATTCCACTCCGTCGCTAAGCAAAAAATAATCGACGCATCGATTGATCAATATAGACACAGTGGCACACAAAAAAAACTTAATGCAAGTTTTTGTAATAATTTTTCTGTGGTTTTTATTTTGTGTTTATTGCGTCCATGGTGGTAGGTTACAAGATTTCAAATTGATGGAATATGTTTTTTGTCTAAATTGCTGAAGCTAAATCATATAACACGGACGATGGTAACAGCTTAACATGGCAATCAAAGAAATAAAAACGAAATACGCTTGGCAAAAAATTCAAGCTAGATAGATATTCGCACTCAGAGGCAAAGACAGATTTTGTGCCAAAAAGTGCAGAATTGGCAAAAACAAAGCGTTCCAGAATGGAGTCGTGGCTTTCCAAAATATATCAATTGTTGATAAAATTATTGTGGTTAGATCATTTTTTCGGAGATGATTACGTCCATTCC
>BNWJ01000247.1 GCA_025998735.1 Alphaproteobacteria bacterium
GATCTTGCAAATCAACACTCGCATATTGCAAGCGAGTGTCTCCATACCAAACGGATGTAACCCGTCGGCCAGACTGCAATTCGCTAATTGCTTTTTCGATGGCTTCCAAATTCTGCTTGCTGTACATAATTTATTCCTCTCATAATTTGTATATTTGAGATTTGAATGAAAAATGTTCGAGAGTTTTAAAATTTATTTTTATGAAAAACCAAATGGAAATCGATGGAGGTGCGAATATTCGGAACACGTTAGAATATTCCCGAATATTCTAATGTCTCTAGAATATCCAGAATACGCTGATCTTTGAGCATATTTTGAATTTCGGAACACGTCAGAATATTTCGAATATTCTAGCGCCTCTAGAATATTCAGAATACGCTGATCTTTGAGCATATTTTGAATTTCGAAACGCGTTAGAATATTCCGAATATTCTAGCGTCTCTAGAATATCCAGAACATACTGAACTTTGAGCATACTTTGAATTTCGGAGAGCTCCCGAATATTCCAGAAGACGCCAGAATATTTAAAAAGCTTTGGAATTTAGAAAAGAGTAATTAATGCTTCAATAAATTGATTTCGTCGACTGTCAAGCCTGTCAATCCAGCTATTTGTTCAGTTGTTAATCCTATCGCAAGAGCATTCAATGCAGTCTCTTTTGCTTTCTCAGCGATGCCTTCAGCTTTGCCTTCTGCCTTACCTTTCTCTTTCCCAATGGCGATACCTTCTGCCTTGCCTCTCGCTTCAGCGTTTGTTTCTCGGCTTATCATGTTATTTTGTGCTTTGATATGAGCGTTATATTCGGCTCTGAAATCCTCGTCTGCGCTCAGTACTTTCAGTTCTTCGAGTGCCTCATGCACTTCCGGAACCTTTTTCACAAAATCCTCT
Source organism: Alphaproteobacteria bacterium (assembly GCA_025998735.1). Lineage (GTDB taxonomy): Bacteria > Pseudomonadota > Alphaproteobacteria > UBA3830 > UBA3830 > BNWE01. The sequence goes on from BNWJ01000247.1 coordinate 887, forward strand.
GGAATCAACTCAGGATTCTTTATAAAAAACATCCATACGGAAAACAGGTCATTAAGCGATGCTTTTTTGTTGTCGATTTTCGGGAGCTCTATGACAAAAATGCGCGTCTTTTCGCTCGCGATTTCTATGCCGTCCAAAGGATTCGCCTTGAACATATACACCGCCTCGTGCGTGTGATGTTTCCGGTGCGTTTCATGGTAATCTGTTAGCC
>BNWJ01000248.1 GCA_025998735.1 Alphaproteobacteria bacterium
TCTTGGATTCAGCGAATTTATCGCGGATGCGCTCGCCCGTGAGTTCGCGTTCATATTGAGCAAAGCTAAGCAGCATATTCAACATCAATCGACCTGACGAACTTGCGGAACTAAAGGATTCTGTCACCGTATCGAACATTACATTGTTGCTATCAAAAATATTCATAATGCTTGCGAAATCAAGCAAAGATCTGGAAAGTCGATCCAACTTGTATGTGACAACGCAGTCTATTTTTTGCTGTCTGATATCCTTCAGTAATTCTGTCAGTCCTGGTCTGTTTATGTTTCCGCCGGAAAATCCTCCGTCATCATAGTGTTGAGGCAGAATAATCCAGCCTTTTCCTTGTTGACTCCGAATGTAGTTTTCGGCAGCAATACGCTGAGCATCAAGGCTATTGAATTCTTGCTCAAGGCCTTCTTCGCTGGATTTTCTCGTATAAATTGCACACCGAATAAGCTTTTTCTCTTGTTCGTTTGTTTTATTATTCTTACAAATGCTCATTTTTTTATTCCTTTATTCCAAAAAACTTTAAACCGTTCCATTTTGTTCCTGTGATTTTCGTAGCTATGGCCGATAGTGATTTGAAGACCTCACCTTCGAAGGAAAAGCCGCCGTCTACAACGACGATTTCGTATGTTTTATCGTGGTACTCCTTGATGATCTTTGCGCCGATCAGTGGCTTGTACTTTTTCTTCACGACGCTGCCGTTGATGTTCGTGGACAGCTGATCCATCCGCTTTCGCGTATTTTCCGGAAGCCCGCCGAAGGCGAGCTCCTGGATCTTGTAAGCGACCTTGGAAACCAGATAAGATTTGCTGTAGGACATCGGTTCATAGTCGTAAAACGTTCCCCACAATTTAGTAAGCTCGTCCACTGATTTACCTTCCAATGCTATAATCTGATTGAGTACTTTAAAATCTTCAGTCATCTTTGTTCTCCCGTTAGTCAATATTACGTTCCCTATTAACTCTCCGTTCGCGACTAAAGTCAAGCATTCTATCGTAGTTTTTCTCTCTATCTTGAGCGTTTTCCGCTTTTATATAACGAACGATGCCGTCATACACCAACTTTGCCAATTGGGCAGGTTTT
>BNWJ01000249.1 GCA_025998735.1 Alphaproteobacteria bacterium
CTCCTTGCCGAAGAAATTCTTCACATATTCCACAACCTTAGGCATACGCGTCATACCACCCACGAGAACCACTTCATCTACCTGTTTTGCACTGATGCCAGCATCCTTGAGGGCTGCCTTGCATGGCTCCATGGTCTTCTTTATGATATCGTCCACCAGCGACTCGAGTTTGGCTCTCGTAAGCTTTATGGTTAGATGCTTTGGGCCGGACGCGTCCGCCGTAATAAACGGAAGATTAATTTCGGTCTCCATGGCGCAGGAAAGCTCTATTTTCGCTTTCTCAGCCGCTTCCTTGAGACGCTGCAAAGCCATACTATCGTTTCTCAGATCGATGCCATCAAGCAATCATCTGAGAAACTGATATCTACGATGTCGAAGGCTGGTGAAGTTATTCATAAGGCTGCTCAGAAAAGTCCATCTCCGGATCAACAGCAGCAGTCGTCGCCATCGGAAGATGAAAAAGTCGTCGATGCGGATTATACCGATAACTGAGAACGCGATTTTTTTCGTTCTCCTGGATTTAGGATATGACGGTGTTAGGCCGTGTAGTGATTGTTGGATATGACGGTATTAAGCTGTAATGATATCGTCCCATTCTTAAGCTGGGACGATACGCCATATGGCTTAACGCCGTCATATCCAGTAATTCAGAGAAAACCAATTCATCAATTTCATTGTATAGAATTCGTGGAAGCTCTGATGTGTTTAGATAATTATGGAAGTAACGAAGGATTACATTCTCAAGGGAAGACTGTCGCTGCTACAGCCGAAGTACGGATACAGGGTAGCGGTTGATCCGATTTCAAAGACGTTTCTGATGAAAAAATACAAGAAATAGAAGATAAACTTAACAATCGACCACGGAAAGTGCTAAATTTCAAAACAACATTCGAGGTCTTCTGGGCAAATCAGATTGTTTCGCCACTTGATGCACTTCGTTTCTGAATGGGCGTTTTATATCGGAAAAATCAATGCGTGTAAGGATCTTCCATACGCATGATATCGTGGGAGATCTTCCCCATTTGAGCTCAAAAACACTCACTAAGTTATTAAAATTACACTCCATGAAGCGTTATATATCGC
>BNWJ01000250.1 GCA_025998735.1 Alphaproteobacteria bacterium
CCGTGATTACGTTTTTCGAGATAGAATCTATGAGCGAAATAAACTTCATTTTACTCCAAAAGATATGCGCAATATTCCATTTTTCTGTTTCATTTTGTTGATGGTTATTTCTCCAATTTCTTTCGTTGATCTTACATGAGTTCCTCCACAGGGAATAGGTGAATAATTTCCGATCTGTAGCACGCGAAATTTTTTATTTTCCGGAATTTCGTATGGCAATTTATAGTAAATTGATTCGAACGAACGACGATCCATTTCGAAAATTTTCGTCTCCAAATTTTCTGCAATTGCATTTTGCAAGGCATTGGAAAATAGCTGATCATTGGGCATTTCGAAACCATGAAATTCGATATAGGCTTCTCCGGAAAAAGCATGACATTTTTGTGCTTTTAGCGATGGATATTTGGATTCAACGACATTCCCTAGCAGATGTCCGGCGGTGTGATATCTGGCATTTAGCAATCTTCTGTCGCCATCGATAACACATTTTGCTGCACAATTTTTTAGTGCTGAATAATCGCTATTGGATGCGTCAATATAATGACGAATTTCACTTTCGACCTGCCGTACATCGTGCACAATCAACTCGAATCCATCGCCGGTAATCTTCCCATAATCGGATTTTTGACCTCCACCTTGTGGATAAAAAATCGTCTGATCCAATAAAACATATGCGCCTTTATCATCCGCGTCATGCTTCAAAATATGCGCTTTCGATTCGAACAAATAAGTGTTTTCCAAATATAATTGAGCAGTCATTTTTTATTCTCCATGCATTTGACTATTTCTATTTTTCCATGGAAACAGCAGGATGAGTATGACTATAATATCCCAAAACGCAGGATAATCAACAAAAATATCCTGGAATTATCTGATGAATATCTTGAATAAACGATTCCTATTTTAAAAGCGAACATTAACGATGTTCACATTCAACAAACAATAAACTATTTCACTTCTCTTTCCATATGACGCAAATAGGATTCCCTCATTTTCATAAATCTATTTTTATACGCTGCTTTTATATTTTGTAGCGACAATGGAGCACACGGAGTTGAAAGAATCTTTCGTCCTCTTGATG
>BNWJ01000251.1 GCA_025998735.1 Alphaproteobacteria bacterium
GTCACATAAACTTTGATGCGAAAATAACAGGAAAGCGTAGTGCGGGAAATCCGCACGCTGCGTTTGACGTGGCGGGCGATGGAAACGTGGCTATCTCAGCTAACGCGCCATTGCTCGACCCTACCTGGACTTTCAAGCTATACGAGCACATGGTGCTTGGCGAGCGCGTCCAGATAGATCACATGACGGTTGTAAAAAATGGTTTAGAAATCAAGGAGTTCCACGCCTGGGAGCGAAAATCCAAGCATCTTTCAGCAAGTATTTTTTCATCAGCAACTAGCCTCGATGCTAAACAATTCCTGCTGGATTTTATAGCAAATGCACCACATGAAATTTTGTCAGTTCAGGTGGACGGAGGTTCTGAATTCCGAGGAGAATTTGAGAAAGCTTGTGAAGAATTACACATTCCGCTCATCGTTTTGCCGCGGGCGTGCCCAAAGTATAACGGTGGCGTCGAAAGGTCAAATCGCACTCTGCGAGAGGAGTTCTACACTCGCGACGACCTGCAAGCTGCAACGCTTGAGGAAATACGTGTCGAGCTTAAAAAAGCCGTCCAAAAATATAACGAATATCGACCACATAATCGCTTGAAAGGATTAACTCCGATGCAGTATATTAATTCAACCTATGGGAGACATATTCCGTCTCACATGTATTGAACCTTTACACTTTCGGACATATTGATAATCATAATGTGCTGTGTGCTGTGCGGATTAGACACGTTGAGCAGCCTTGTCATCTATGCCGAAGGTAGGTCTGCATTTTTCATGGAACATTTTGGGATAGCCAAGATTCTGTCAAAATCGACCTTCAGTCGCATTTTGAGTATTGCCAAAGGCTCAAAAATAGCTAATGCCACAATTGACGTGATGAAAGAGACCGCTGCGGAGTTTGGGGAAATACTTGCAGTTGATGGCAAAGCGATTTGTGCGACAGCAGAGAAAGGAAAACCCTTACCACCCGTCTTGCACATTTTTCACGTGATCCATGGCACATGAGCCCACAACTCGTGAAAGAAAGTAGATGAGACGATCATCGAGAAGATGGTTGCCAACCCTTTTGTCAAAAATGATCT
>BNWJ01000252.1 GCA_025998735.1 Alphaproteobacteria bacterium
GTACTAACCGAGACTTTGTATTATTTTCATTTGTACCACCAATTTTATGTAATGTTGCTACTATTTTCCCGAGTTCCTCTAAAATTCCACTTATGTTATCTACGTTTTTATTTCCGAAAAAATCTCCCCATATATCCGAAAGAGGTTTTCCATCGGCTTTTCTCACTAGAGAATAATCAGCTCCAGACTCTGTTCTTCCAGAAGATATAGGAAAAAGAACGTGCTTATTTAAAAAAGCTTTCTCGTCGTCACCAAGAGAGGCCAAATACTCTTTTAGCGTATTCTCACGGCGGTCTTCTTTTTTCAATAAAATGAATTCTTCATCTTTAATTTTAATGCCATATATGTAGGAGACAGAATGCGATTCAGAAAAAGCATCAGACAGTTGTACCACATTGTATGCAGTTTCACTGTAACCACAAGCGGACATAGCATTGTGAACAAAGTCCATGCAATTTGCATAACAGCATAACACACAACAAATTAAATGAACATCACTCATTATCCTCATAATCAAATTACATAGTGCAAAAGCCCATCTGTCAGAAGACACAGTAGATAGCAAAAGAAGCCCAACGATTTTTCTTGCCCTCTTGAGTGCTACCTATAACCGCATCACCACTTATAACATGCTTTTAGAAAAAACCAAAGAGTTTCTTGAGATGTTTTTTTGTTTGTGGCGAAGGCATTTATTTTATTTTTTTGCGTGCTCCACTTGACATTAATGGGGGGATTCCGATATATTGTTCGCGGTTATTTATTAATACAGGATTGACTAATGAAAACAAACAAATTGATTGCTGCTTGCGTTACCGCTGTGGCAATGGCAAGTTTTGGAATTGCAGAAAGCATGGAGTGGTATGTTTACAATTATTTCGGAGAGTTTTCAAGCAAATATAGTAGAGAAAGTTTCATAATATGGTTCAAAGGCTCCATCAAAAGATAAGGAAAACAACAGCTTCAAAGACGCGTTTAGCATCTCCTCGGTTTTTGACACGATTTTGGTTCGTCGAATCATGCGTCCTAGATAATGCCTGGTGTTTGAGTTGTTTTGCTCTATCGTCGTCGTGTGCT
>BNWJ01000253.1 GCA_025998735.1 Alphaproteobacteria bacterium
CAATTGGCATGACACTCTCCGCCACCATAGTAGCTTCTCTGATGCTATGCCATAAATTGCTGAAAATGGATAATGTTTTGGAGGAAGTATGACCATATTTACAGACAACATCACAAGCATTCACGGAGATATCGGTAGAAAGTGGCTTTGCGATTTGGATTCTATTGATCCAATTCATATCGCCCAGTGGACTTTTGTAAAATCCGTATTATGCTGGATTTGGTCTCTGGAAACGCCGAACCAAGATCGATCAGAATTAGCGAAATTGTTCGATAAAGTTGTGGGAGAGAATTTTTATGCATAAAATTATAGCGTTATTATTTCTATTGGGAGTTTCTTCTTTGGAAGCGAAAATCATAACAACGGATAAAATCGAAGATATCGAAGTTGAGTTTGCAAAAGCCGATAATGAGACGCTTGTAATTTTTGATTGTGATGATGTTTTGATAGAGGCACATGATGCCATCCTGCAATATCAAAATGAAGGTGCCCTGAAAATTATAGCCAATGATTTCATGAAATCTCTAGCAAATCATCATGATGAAAAACATAATCCGAAAGATACATATGTTTTTTTCCGCAGCATCGTAATGCGCGATTTAAGTGATGACCTATTAAATGATAAGTGGCCGTTGCTTATCAAGGTCTTACAATCCCGTGGAATAAAAACTATCTTGCTTACATCCCATGATACTGGAAAATTTGGAGTGGTGAAATCAATGGCGTTATGGCGACACAAACAACTCCTAAAATTCGATATCGATTTCGAAAAATCGTGGCATAATGTCGAAAGAATCGATTTGAGAGATGTTCCAGTAGATGAATGTGCCCGCAACGGAGCATCAACGAATCCAGAATTTAATTATGGAATGCTGCTGACCGGAAAAGCGAAAAAAGGATTTACTCTCGCCGCCTTTTTATCAAAAATTCCACAATATAAATTCAAAAAAATCATATTCATCGATGATAGAATAGATAATCTGAAATCCGTTGAGAAAGTCTCAAATGAAATCGACGCTGAATTTGTTGGAATTGAATATACATATTCGAAAACCAAAAA
>BNWJ01000254.1 GCA_025998735.1 Alphaproteobacteria bacterium
ATACATGAACGAGTTGCCAGTTGATATCGTGAAGATAGATCAGAAATTCGTGCAGAGTGCGCCTTACAACAGAAAAAGTAGATCCATGTTGAAATTCGTTGCAGCTCTTTCCCATGACATAGGCCGTTGGAAGAATTTATTCATTGGTTCTGAAGTCGGTTTGTCTGAACCATATGATGAGAGCGCCTTTTTTAATTCAGAAGCGAGGAAGAGTCGGATTTTTTCCGAATCCCGAAAACGGATCTCTACTTTCGCCGGATGAGCGTTGACGTCTACTTCGTCATGAGGCATATCCAGAAAAAGTATGGCCACCGGATAGCGTCCTTGAGGAACCAGTCCAGCATAGGCAGATCTCAGTGCCGACGTGAAAATCTTATCCTTTACGTATCGATTATTAACGAAGAAATATTGACTGCTACCAGACGCCTTATTAAATGTCGGCACGCCTATGAATCCATAAAGTTTCAAGCTGTCTTTTTCCACGCTTATTTCGAAGAGATTTTTAAAGAATTCCTCTCCGAAAATGTCTCGAATGCGTTTGCTGAGGCCGTCTGCTTTTTCATAGTGAAGCTTTTCTTTATGGGAATCGAAAAATCTGAATCCAATATTGTGAAACGCCAGCGCCATGCGATGAAAAACCGCCTGACAACTGTCCGCTTCGTAGGAATCCGATTTCAGAAACTTCAGACGAGCGGGAGTTGCAAAAAACAAGTCGCGGACCTCGATGGTTGTTCCGGTTTTCCTATTGGCAGGAGATATGCCCAGATTATTTTGCCCCTCCAGCTGTATGTACCAGCCCTCCGAAGACGACGCCTGCGCAGACGATATCGATACACGCGATATGGACGCTATGGACGGCAGTGCTTCTCCGCGAAATCCAAACGTATGTATATCAAACAGATTATCCGCTGTTAGTTTCGATGTCGCATGGCTCATGACGCACATTTCAAGCGATTCTTTGTCCATTCCACTGCCGTTATCTTCGATGGAAATGAAGCTTTTTCCGGCATCGATTATGCTGACTGAAATTTCAGACGCTCCCGCATC
>BNWJ01000255.1 GCA_025998735.1 Alphaproteobacteria bacterium
CTGTCGGCAGGAACATTTTTTACAGCCGAGTTACATCTTTTGAAGCGTATATGATTATTGCAAGTGTAGTATCGATATTTCAATCCGTGGTTGTTGCAAGCAGTAGGAGACATTGTGGCTCCACACACTCCGCATTTCAGCAGTCCTTTCAGTGGGTATGGACTGGATTTTTTCTGATGACTTGTATTCTTGTTTTTTGCGAAAATTTCCTGCACTTTATTCCAGATTTCCTCTTCGATGATTGCTTCATGTTGGCCTTTGTAAAGCTCACCTTTGTGAGTGACATAACCTTTGTAATATGGATTTTCTAAAATTCGCCTAATCGCCTTCGGGTCATACAATTTTTCGCCTTTGTTTTTGCCTTTATCCTGAGGGCGTGGCTTGGAACGACATCCTTTGCGATTCAGTTCGTCGGCGATTAACGTACATGATTCTGTTTCCAGAAATCTTTCGAAAATTAGACGCACGACAACAGCTTCCTCCTCATTTATCAGCAACTTACGTTCTTTTATATCGTAGCCCAGCAGCGGATATCCTCCCATCCACATGCCTTTTTTCTTGGATTCAGCGAATTTATCACGGATGCGCTCACCAGTAAGTTCGCGTTCATATTGAGCAAAACTGAGCAGCATATTCAGCATTAATCGACCTGACGAACTTGCTGAGCTGAAGGATTCCGTCACTGTATCGAACATTACATTGTTGCCATCGAAGGTATTCATGATGCTTGCGAAGTCAAGCAAAGATCTGGAAAGTCGATCAAGTTTGTAGGTGACGACGCAATCTACTCTGCCATATTCGATGTCTTTTAGTAATTCATTTAGCGCAGGTCTGTTCATGTTTCCGCCGGAAAATCCTCCGTCATCGTAGTGCTGAGATAGAATAACCCAGCCTTTTCCTTGTTGACTCCGAATGTAGTTTTCTGCTGACAAGCGCTGAGCATCAAGGCTATTGAACTCCTGTTCCAGACCATCTTCGCAGGATTTGCGTGTATATATTGCGCATCTAATTGGTGTTTTATTCATGATTTATGCTCCTGCC
>BNWJ01000256.1 GCA_025998735.1 Alphaproteobacteria bacterium
AGTGCCTGTAGTACAGCAGCAAAAGAAGAATCATCTCCTCCAGGGGGCGCTTGAAAAATCGACCGGGACCACTGTATTTCCCTATAACTTCCGTTGCCCACTGCGGCGCAACCCTCTCGTGAATTAGAAATTGTTACTGAATAACGTGGACAGATGATGTCGTGGATGAAACTACGGCACTTCATCTGTACGCAAGCGGTGTGTCCAGTTTATTTGGTAACAATTCCTAACAGGTCTAATACCTGCTAATACCAGTTCTAACAAGTTTGGGCTCTTTACGCAAAATAAACTACGGTCTCACATTCTCAGTTAAATTGTGTATATGCTACATCCTCTAGCTCGAAGAAGAAACTGTCCAGTAGAATTTATCCCTCCACTGAAAAATTTCTTTACGAAATCGCTTAAAAATGGATAATCACACACGAGAGTTAACACAAATGCAGCATCCGTTCCAATTGCTACCTCATCATCGCGTATAGTGAATTGTATTCTGTTATGGGCTACATATGCCGGCATATATTTGTTGATAATGGGTTCAATTTTTTGCGTATCATCACCCTCTATCAATACAAATGTTGCTTCCGCGGCTATGGATTCCAGCGCTGTTCTGACGTTATTTATTCTTACCATTTCCAGTGTATAAAATACAAGCATCAGTAGGACAGGAATTGTCAATGCCATTTCAACCATTGCCGCGCCCGTTACTGACTTCTTGAAAAACGTTGATATTCTCCTAATCATCCTAATACCCAGTTAGCTTTATACCAAACTAGATTGAGAGTGCGGATTTTAGCGCGTGGATCCCTATGTCGCACTTCGTGCTTCTCTGGATGACGGTATTTTCAGCGCTTTCGTCATTCAGAGACACTTGTGTCGTGGCCCCGAAGGGCCGTAGGAATCCATGGACAAGAGAATCGCGGTAGACGGGGTACGGCTTTGGCGGCCGTCCCCACCCCGCACGGAACCGTGCTGGCGGATTTCCCGCACACGGCTCTTGATATTAGCTTTGGATTTTGCTCCTATGTGCCAGCTTATCGTC
>BNWJ01000257.1 GCA_025998735.1 Alphaproteobacteria bacterium
GAGTTTTTAGCTTCATTAATTCGCATTTTTGTAATAGACTGATTTATCAGCAAAAACGTGAAAAACGCGCCTCAATTTTGTCTTCTGCAGTAAGAATGCTTACGTTTTTCTTGAAGTCAACCGAGCCCGTTTTGTTGAAATTCCAAAGTTTTCCGCCAGCTTGCTCGACTATATTTGTCTAAAAACTCTCATCTCACTCGGTAATGCCAGCCGGCCTTTTGACACCATTCTACAAAACTTTTGGTCCCATAGAATCTATCTGCCGCCAGCAAAATCTCAACCTCCAGTGGTATCATCTCCAAAAGTTGATCGAGGACTTTTTCTTGCACATCAAACCCGATAGCTCCCTTTGTGTCCACGATTTTCCAAAGAACAGGCAGCGCTCTATTTTCAAAACGAATAGAAATCATCAAGCACTGCCTATCTTCCAGGATCTGACTTTGGTCCATTATCAAAGTTATTGTTTCGCCTTTTTTCAGTAGAATATCAATGATTTCCCGCACAAAATTTTTCATAAAATCGACAACAGTGATTTTCTTGTTTTTTAAAAGCCTACGAATACGGCTTTCTTGCGCTTTTTTTGTGCAAATATTTGGAAGAACATTGATCCATTCGTAAGAATTTACGCTCTTGGTCGTGAGACTTGCCGCGACACAATCTGAAATTGCGAGAATAAGTCTTTGGTCAATGTTTGGGACCTTTTGTTTTAGATTGTTTTCAATGCACTTTGACAAATCCGATACGCCCCCTGTTTTTCTAAGATGCATAGCTCCTCATTTGGTTAAATACATCAACAGCTTAGCACATCTTATTTTGAATGAAAAGACGAGAAGGGTGGTAAGGGCACAACGAGATTTTTCGACCAACGTGACGTTGGATCCATGAATTATAAAGGTGTTAGCTGAGAAGTAAGTTGATAAACCATTCCAAGCTCAAATGGTGAGTAAATTTTTAGATTGAGAAGAAACGATAGTGTTATAACGCTTATTCATATCACAGAGCATCTTATAGATTTCG
>BNWJ01000258.1 GCA_025998735.1 Alphaproteobacteria bacterium
CCTTTTTAATTTTGCTGAACTTGGATTTGCGTTCCACAACTGTGACGAGAGGAGTGTGGCTGCGATGACTTATGATTGTGTCGCCCTCCCAATGTCCAAAGGTAGATTTGGTATTCACAATCGCTGGACGCTCTGATATGTCAACGCAATTCGGAATAAGCTTGGCTCCTGCCTTCTTGGACGAGTACTTGCGATATTTCTTGCCTCCGTGCCTTAGATGCTGATATAACAGGCCTCCATTGGCTTTGTCGGATCTGATGTAGCGATAAATCGTCTCATGACTAACAACAACCTGCTCTTGCTCTAATTTGAGACGTCCTGAAATCTGTTCCGGACTCCAGTCTTTTTCTATGCATTTTCTTATTTTCAACCCCAGATTGCCTTTGAGCTTTTTCGGAACGCGCACTGCTTTAGATCTTCGATTCGTACATGCATAATCAGCTTCCGGAGCAGAATAACGGTAATCTTTTGAATTCCTTGCGATTTTTCTGCTGATCGTCGACTGATCCAGACCAGTCTCCAGAGCAATTTTTCGTTGCGTATATCCAATTGACTTTAATGTCGCAATCTGGCAGCGTAAATCCCAAGTCACGTGATGATAGGCTTTCTTAGCCATGTTAAACCTCATTAGACCTGTTGCGTAGGCCTATTTTTGGTCCTGATAATCAGTGACTCCAAGAGGCTTTTGCAACAGGTCTATTGTTAAAACTAACTCGAGATTAACTTCTTTGCGTGGCTTTTTCACTACTTCTTTTGCCCAAATCACCAAAAATGCTCTCTTTTTAGGTCGCTACTTGATGCACTTCAGTGTTGAATGGGCCGTTCACGTATGGATTTGGAGCCGAGTCAGGAGGGGCGACCTTCCTGGCTTAGGTAACGGAAACAGATCATGAACTCCAAATGAAAGAAGAGATTCTGAAGTTTGAAGCTTTTGGAATACAGCCGGAGACAGACCGGCCAGGCAAAGTCTAACCAACAGCCTGTAGTTAGCCTTGGGTATGAAGCGGCGA
>BNWJ01000259.1 GCA_025998735.1 Alphaproteobacteria bacterium
GGGAATAGGCGTTCAAACGTCAGCAGTTTTGATTGCTTATTTGCCGGAATTAGGTCGTCTGGATAATAGGCAAATTGTGAAACTGGCTGGTCTTGCGCCAATGGCTAACGATAGCGGAAAAAGATCCGGCAAACGCTCAATACGAGGCGGTCGAAAGCGGATTCGTAACGCACTTTTCACAGCGGCACTCAGTAGACCTGTTGCGTAGGCCTATTTTTGGTCCTGATAATCTATGAAAGGCAAAGCGAACAGTGGAACACATTATCAGAATGCTGGAGTTATTGGACGAGCGTGAACGTAGATTATTCCTTGCGAATGAGGCGATTGCGTATGGTTACGGTGGTATAAGCGCAATCATCAGAATCAGCGGTGTTTCAAGAACAACGATAACCGCAGGAATCAAAGAGCTAAGAAATTGTTACTGAATAACGTGGACAGATGATGTCGTGGATGAAACTACGGCACTTCATCACGAGTAATAGACTTCTGTGTTGGATATGCATACATCTGACCTTGCCGAGCTATGCCTTTGATTTTATCACTCGATAATTTCAAGGGTCGTGATCCCTGCTTGATCTTGAATCCAAGAAACTCAAATCCTGCGCGAACATGAATGATCCGCGTTTTCTTTGAGTGAAGCTTTACTCCCAGCTTCTCCAGAATCTTCTTCGCACATTGCATCGCAGCTTGAGCCTCTGCCTTCGTTCGGCAAGTTATCACCCAATCGTCAGAATATCTTGTTAAATTATATCCTTTGCGACGCATTTCCCAATCAAATGGAGTTAAAAGAATGTTGCTTATCAGAGGTGACAGACTCCCTCCTTGGGGAACTCCGTTCTCTTGCGCTGTGTAGCGTCCTTCCACCATGCATCCTGCTTTCAGCCAGCGTGACGCTGGACCCGTTTCCTTTTTTATTATCGGTGGCAAGGTATGCCGGCACACACTTCGATGTTGAAGCTGCCTCAGCAAAAGTAAATGCCCGTGCTGCAAGCACCATTCATGTCCTGCT
>BNWJ01000260.1 GCA_025998735.1 Alphaproteobacteria bacterium
TGGATGAAATTTATCGCATCATCAAAGCCAATTGTAACAATGAGAAATGCGTAGGAATCGGCGAAATCGGTCTCGATTACTACTACACAAAAGAAGATGCAAAGGAACAGAAGGAATTATTCGAACTACAACTCGCCAGCTTGAAGCTGGACACAAAAATGGCTTCGCCACCAGCCGAGGGGTATGCCGACTGTAATTGCAATGCTGAAGCTGCCAACGTGACGTTGGTGGCTGCACCGCAGGCGTTTACTCGTGCTTATTCAACATCGAAAATAGTACTGGCACACATTTCGGAAGGTAGCGATAGCATTAGCGCTCGTGCCGCAGACACTGAATCCATTAATGCCAGTCCGGCTCGGACCGTCAAGCTGCCGGTATGCATACATTCTCGTGAGGCAGAAGCAGATACCATCGATATTCTCAAAAATCATCCAGGAGTTAGCGGAGTCATACACTGCTTTAGTGGCAGCAAAAAATTTGCATTCGAGGCACTTGATCTGGGATTTTACATATCGATTTCCGGAGTGGTGACATTCAAAAGCAACGCTACACTCCAGGAAATAGTAAAGAGCATTCCGCTAGACCGATTGCTAGTGGAAACAGACGCACCGTTTCTGGCACCAACTCCATTTCGGGGAAAGGTAAACGAGCCGGCATTTGTGGTGCACACTGCCAAAAAAATCGCTGAGATTCTGGGCATGACAGCGGACAAAATTGCCTCCAAAACATCGGAGAATTTCCTCAAGTTGTATTCCAGATCTTCCCCCCCCGTCCTAGGTTTTTATCTCGAATAAGATGTGCCAGATGATATAGTGAACTCGTTTTTAGATTGCGTCATTTTATGGTAGTCTGCAAGATATTTTTGTAGGTAGGTACATGGTACAGGGCTTTTTCCTAGAAATATGGGTTGATTTTTGAGATAAAATCTCCAAATATTAATTAAGTTTTAATATTTGGAGTAGAGATGAAAATTATAGATGCGTTAAAAGAGGTAAAAGATGATCGCAAA